>NZ_JBWKLQ010000004.1:211942-592217 GCF_056429965.1 Streptomyces sp. NPDC046122
TGGTCCAGGGAGGGAAAGGGCGAAAAGAAGAACCGGGGGGGGGGGGGGGGGGGTTAAGAACGAAAAAAAAAAAAAAGGGGGTGGTGTCGGGCGTCTCCCCCCCCCCCCGCTTCCGTTCTCCGATGAGTTCCGGCGCCCGCCCGGGTCTTCCCCCTGTGGATGCCACGATGCCGACCGTTCTCGTCGTCGCCGGCCGGGTGACCCCTGCCGACGTCCCCCTGCTGTGCTCCCGGCTGGACGACCTGCTGTGCGATGCGGTCGCCACCGAGGTGTTCTGCGACGTCGCCCGGCTGACGGAGCCGGACCTCACCGCCGTCGAGGCGCTGGCCCGCCTCCGGCTCACCGCCCGCCGGGCCGGCTGCCGCCTGCGGCTGCGGGGCGCCCGCCCGGACCTGCTGGCGCTGCTGCGCCTGGCCGGGCTCGGCGAGCCCGAGGAGCCCCACGCGCCTACCGGGCAGTAGTCCTTTTCGACGCGATCACCCGATGGGTGGTTTCCCTCGCGCTTCACAACGGCCTTTCGCAGCATGTGAAGGCTGCCGGAACGCCTTTCCCCCGCACGGCTCCAAATGGCCGAACAGGCGCGTTCATGCGTGATTTTCCCACTGTCTTTCTGACAAAGTTCACTTCTGCTTTTGACGCCTTGTTGGAAAGCCGAAATCCGCGGTTGCTTTCTCGGTCAGTTCTACGGTCCACGTATGAAGAGAGCCGCCCGTGCCGCAACAAAGTTGGATTGAGCACAACCAACTGACGGTATTTCATCTCGTTCAGCCGGTGGAAGGGGGAGTCGCGCGCGTTGTCACCGATCTCGTCAGAGCGCAGACGGCCGAAGGGCTGCGCGCCGTCGTGGCCTGTCCGCCGGACGGCGCCCTGGCCTCCGAGGCCGCCGCGGCAGGGGCGCGCGTACACGCCTGGCCCGCCGAACGCGCTCCCGGCGCACACCTGGCCGGCGAGGTCATGACCGCCGCCCGGCTCATCCGCCAGAGCCGCCCCCACGTGGTGCACGCCCACAGCGCCAAGGCCGGGCTCGCCGGCCGGCTGGCTCTGCGCGGCCGGGTGCCGACCGTCTTCCAGCCGCACGCCTGGTCCTTCGAGGCGGTACAGGGCCGGCAGGCCGCCCTCGCCCGCACATGGGAGCGGTACGGGGCCCGCTGGGCCGCGAGGACCCTGTGCGTGAGCGAGACCGAGCGCAGAACGGGCGAGGAGGCCGGCATCGCCGCCCGCTGGTCGGTGATCCGCAACGGCGTCGACCTGCGGCACTTCCGCCCCGACGAGGGGGCGAGCCGGGCTCCCGCCCGCGCCGCGCTGCCCCTCCTCTCCGGCCTCCCCGCCGGAGCCCCCCTGGCGGTCTGCGTCGGCCGCCTGTGCCGCCAGAAGGGCCAGGACATCCTGCTGGCGGCCTGGCGGCAGGTGACGGTGGCCGGCGCCCGGCTGGTCCTGGTGGGCGACGGGCCCGACCGCGAGCGGCTGGAGGCGGACGCCCCGCCGGGCGTGATCTTCGCGGGCGCATGCCGCGACACCCGGCCGTGGTTCCACGCCGCCGACGTCGTCGTCCTGCCGTCCCGCTGGGAAGGCATGGCGCTGGCCCCGCTCGAAGCCATGGCCTGCGGCAGGCCCGTCGTACTCACCGACGTGAGCGGCGCCCGGGAGAGCCTGCCGCCCGGCCAGGAGGCCCACTGCCTCGTGCCGCCCGAGGACCCGGCGGCCCTCGCGGCCGCCCTCAGCGCACTGCTCACCGACCCCGGGCTCCGCGCGTCCCTCGGCCGCGAGGCCCACACCCACACGCGGTCGGCCCGCGACGTGCGCACAACCGCCGCGGCCGTCTCCGACCTCTATCGGGAACTTCTCAGCCTGCACCGACCCATGACGAGGAAGCGCACCGAGCGATGACGACGGAGAGTGCATTCGCCCAGACCACGGCCGTGGCACCGGCCGCCCCGACGGTCCGACCGCCGCGGAGCGCCACCCGCCGGCGCCCCGTGCCCCTCGCCCCCCGGAGCATCCGCCGCAGCGGCCCCGTCGCGGGACCGCTCACGGCCGACGCGCTGGCGGTCGCCCTCACGCTGGCGCTGACGCCGTGGCCGGCGCCGGTGCTCGTCCCCCTCGCGGCGCTCATGCTGGCGCTGCACACCTACCGCGGCCTCTACCGCCCCCGCCTGTCCCCGTCGGCGCTCGCCGACCTCCCCCCGCTGCTCCTCGTCGCGCTGATCCAGTGGTACGCCACCGCCGAAGCCCTCGCGGCGTACGCCCCGCGGCACGCCCTGCCCTGGAGCACCCTCGCCCTCGCCGTCGCCGCCCAGACGCTGCTGAGCTGCACCGGCCGCGCCGCCGTCTACCGCATCCGCCGCCGGACGGCGGCCCGGCGCCCGCAGTCGGCCCTGATCGTGGGCCGTGGCCCGGTCGCGCAGCAGGTCGCGGCGGCCCTGCACACGAGAGCCGAGTACGGCCTGCGCCCGGTGGGCCGGGTCGACGAGACGCACACGGAAGCGACCACGGACCCGCTGCCGGTACTGACGACGCCGGAGGACGTGACCCGCGCGGTCATCCAGAACTCCGTACGCCACGCCGTCTTCACCCACGCGCCCGACCAGCTCCCCGACGCCCGGCTCGTCGCCCTCCTCGCCGAACACGACTGCCGCCTGTGGCAGGTGGAGGGCCGTACGCCCGTCAAGAACCCGGACCACCTGTGGGGCTTCGCCGTACGGCCCCTGCTCACCGGCAGACCCCTGTCCCGGGCGGCCAAACGGGCCATGGACGCCCTCGTGGCCGCGATGGCGCTGGTGGCCGCCGCGCCGGTGATGGCCGTGTGCGCCCTCGCCGTACGCCTCTCCGACGGCCCCGGCGTCATCTTCCGCCAGGAGCGCATCGGCCGCGACGGCCGCCCCTTCACGCTCCTGAAGTTCCGTACGCTCCGCCCGGCCGACGAGCACGAGTCCGCCACGCGCTGGAGCGTCGCCACGGACCACCGCATGAGCCCCACCGGCAACATCCTGCGGCGCACGTCCCTCGACGAGCTGCCCCAGCTGTGGAACGTCCTGCGCGGCGACATGAGCCTGGTGGGCCCCCGCCCCGAACGCCCGTACTTCGTCACGAAGTTCAGCCGCGCCTACCCCGGCTACCAGGCCCGCCACCGGATGCCCGTGGGCATCACCGGCCTGGCCCAGGTCAACGGTCTGCGCGGCGACACCTCGATCGAGGACCGCGCCCGATTCGACAACCACTACATCGAGACCTGGTCGCTCTGGCAGGACGTGTGCATCCTCACGCGCACCGCCGCTTCCCTGTTCCGGCTCGGAGGCAGCTGAGCATGACCCTCCTGTGGGCGACGGCGGCACCCCGCGTCCGCCTCCCCCTCCTCCCGCTGATCGCCACGGTGCTGCTGCTGGCGATGCCCGTGCAGGCAGCGGCAGCCGGCCCGTCGGCCAACATCACGCCGGCCGACATCGCGTCCTGCGCCCTGGTGGCCGCCGCCCTGGTCACGGCGCTCCGCCGCCGCCCCCTCACCCCCGCCGCTGCCCTCATCCTCGGCCTGCCCGCCGTCGGCATCGCCGTGGCCACGGCGACCGCCACGGACCCGACCGCCGCCCTCACCGGCTTCGTCCGCTACCTCCAGGTCTTCGTCCTGGTCCCAGCGGCGGTGGTCCTCCTCCTGCGCACCCCCCACCACTTCCGCGTCGTCACCGGCGCTCTGATCGTCCTGGCGCTCGCCCAGGGCGCGACCGGGGTCTACCAGTACGCGACCGGCACCGGCGCGTCGTACCGGGGCGAGGACATCAGAGCGGTGGGCACGTTCGGCCCCACCGACGTCATGGGCATGGCCACGGTCGTCTCGTACGGCCTGCTGGCGACCCTGGCCCTGGCGCTCCGCACGCCGAAGACCGCGCCGCCCTGGGTGCGCCCCTGCGCGATCGCGGCCTCGGCGGCACTGACCGTCCCGCTGGCCGTGTCCTTCAGCCGTGGGGCGTGGATCGCCACGGCGATCGCCGCCGTGGCCATGATCCTCCTCACCGGCCCGCGCCAGGCGGCCAAGGCCCTGGCCGCCGTGACGGCGGCCGGTGTCGTGCTGGTGGGCGGTTTCGGCGTCGGCTCACAGATGATCTCCGAACGCCTCACCAGCATCACCGAGGTGACGAAGGCCCCCGACCGCTCGGTCAACGACCGGTACACGATGTGGGCCGCCGCCGCGAGCATGTGGCAGGACAACCCCGCCACCGGAGTGGGCCTCAAGGGCTTCCCCGTCCACCGCGACGGCCACGCGTCGATCGGCCTCTCCTCGGGCAGCGACACGGCGGGAGCGGGCCAGACGTTCCACAAGCAGCCCCTCCTCTCGCCGCACAACATGTACCTCCTGGTCCTCAGCGAGCAGGGCCTGATCGGCCTCACGGCCTTCGTGGGCACCTGGGCGGCGGTCCTGACGGCATCCCTGCGCCGACTGCGGAAGGCCCACCCCGCGGCGGACTGCGGCCTGGCGGCCGTGGGCCTGGCGGTCTACCAGACGGTCGACTTCCTGTACGCCGACATCGGCGGCCCCTCGACGGTCCTCACCGGCATCGTCCTGGGCCTCGCGGCCTGGTGGGCCCTGGCCTCCGAGGCACCGCGATGACAGACACCCCCGTACAAAACGGCCCCCACCCAACCCCCACACAAGCACCCCCCGAGCCCCCCTCCCCGGCCCCTGGCGCTCCGACCTCCCCACCACCGAGGGTTTCGACGGCTCCCGCACCCCTGGCACCGAAGGCTTCCACCACTCCCGCACCCCCGGCGTCGCCCTCCACGGTGCCAGGAGGGGACGTGCCGGGGCGCTCCCCGCAGGGTGTCGAACGCAACCACCCCGAAGACCACACCTCCCCGAACGTTCGGCGCCCGAGGAGACGCCCCGGCGCGGCACCGACCCCGAAGCCCCCGAGCCGCAACCTCCCGCAACCGACCCCCCCGATCCCGAACCCCCCGGAGGGACCGAGCACCGCACCCCCCCGGCTGGGCCGCTTCCTGGCCAGAGCCGCCGCCGTCACCGCCGCCCTGACCGCAGCCGGGGCACTGCTGGGCCTCCTGAGGGACCAGACCATCGCCCACCTCTTCGGTGCGAGCGTGGAGAGCGACGCCTTCCTGATCGCGTGGACCGTGCCGGAAATGGCGTCCACCCTCCTGATCGAGGACGCCATGGCGCTCCTCCTGGTCCCTGCCTTCAGCCACGCCCTGGCCCGACGGGCCGCCCAGCGCACCCAGGACCCGACCCTCTCGCACGACGCCGTGCGCGCACTGGTCCTGGCCACGCTTCCCCGGCTCTGCGCAGGGCTGGCCTGCACGGCCGTGCTGCTGATCCTGGGCGCGCCCTGGCTGGTGGGACTGCTGGCGCCAGGTTTCAGCGACCCGGCGCTGGCGATCGAGTGCACCCGCCTGACGGCCGTCACCGTGCTCACCTTCGGCATCACCGGATACTTCAGCGCCGCCCTGCGCGCGCACGGACGGTTCCTGCTGCCGGCCGGCGTCTACGCGGCGTACAACGTGGGGATCATCGCCACGACGCTGACCCTGCACTCCCTCTGGGGCGTGAGGGCAGCCGCGGCCGGTGTAGCCGCAGGCAGCGTCCTGATGATCCTGACCCAGCTCCCCACCTTCCTGCACCTGACAAAAGCAACGCACTCACCCCCTCCCACCAGCACCAGCACCAACAGCACCACCTCCACCACCCGCACACTCCCCCCCACCAGCACACCCACAGCCCTGGCCCACCTCCTCCCCCCAGCGGTCCTGGCCCCCGTAGTGCTGTTCGCGGTGGGCCGCCAGGCCCAGGTCCTGGTCGAGCGCTTCCTTGCGTCACCGCTCCCCGGCGGAGCCATCTCGCACCTGAACTACGCGCAGAAGGTCGCGCAGATGCCGATGGTGCTGTCGCTCATGATCTGCACGGTGACGTACCCGGTCGTCGCCCGCGCGATGGCGGAGGGGGACGAGGAGGGAGCCCGCCGCAGGGTCGAAAGGGACCTGGCCCTGGCCGCGATGGTCGTCCTGCTCGGTACCGCGATGGTGCTCGGCTACGCGCCGCAGATCATCGAAGTCCTCTTCGAGCGCGGCGCGTTCGACGCGCGGGACACCGCCACCACGTCGACCGTCATGCGCGTGTACGCGGTCGGGCTCCTGGGCCACTGCCTGGTGGGCGCCCTGAGCCGCCCGTTCTTCTCCGCGGGCCGCCCCACCTGGTACCCGGCCGCCGCGATGGCCGCCGGACTGGTGGTCACCACCGCCGCCGGCGCCGCGGCGGTGGAGAGCTTCGGCGTGCACGGCATCGCGGCGGCGAACGCCGTCGGCATCAGTACGACGGCCCTGCTCCTCCTCGGCGGCCTCGGCTCGCGCGTGGTCCCCATCCGCGTACGGACGGTCGCCGCCGCCCTGGCCCGCCTGACGACCGCCGCCGCCGCGGCCGCCGCCGCGGGCTGGGCGGCGGCGCCGGTGACGCCGGGCGGCCCCCTGCTGAGCGTGGCCGCCGGCTGCGTCCTCGTGCCCGCCGTCTTCGTTCTCTCCGGGCTCGCGGTACGGGCCCCGGAGGTCGTTCACCTGCTGGCCCTCACCCGACAGAGGTTCCGTCATGGCCGCTGAAACGGCGACCCGCAACGCCGCACGCTCCAAGCACCCCTGCTCCGAGCAATCGAAGCACTGCGAGCACTCCGAGCACCCCCGCCCCGAGCACCTGCCCGGACGCCCCCCGTCCGGCCCGCACGCCCCGCCGTGGATCCTGATGTACCACTCGGTGGCCGACCCGGCGGACGACCCGTACGGCATCACCGTCGCCCCCGGCCGACTCGACCGGCACCTGACCTGGCTGAGCCGCCGGGGACTCAAAGGTGTGGACGCGGGCACGCTGCTGCGCGCCCACGCGGCGGGCCGCGCCGCCGGCCTGGTCGGCCTGACCTTCGACGACGGTTACGCCGACTTCCTGCACGAGGCCCTGCCGGTACTGCGCCGGCACGCCTGCACGGCCACCGTGTTCGTCCTGCCCGGCCGGTGCGGCGGCTCCAACGCGTGGGACCCGCTCGGCCCCCGCAAGCCCCTGCTCACCCGGGACGAGATCGCCGAAGTCGCACGGGCGGGCATGCACGTCGGCTCGCACGGCCTGTACCACCGGCGCCTGACGGACCTCTCCGACGCCGAGCTGCGCCGGGAGACGGCGGAGAGCCGGGAACTTATCCGCGAGATCACCGGAACCGCCCCGGACAGCTTCTGCTACCCGTACGGGAACGCCGACCCCAGAGCGGTCCGGTCGGTGCGGGACGCCGGCTACGCCCACGGCTTCGCCATCACCCCGGGCCCCCTGCTCGGCCCGTACGCCCTGCCGCGCACCCACGTCAGCCACGCCGACCGGGAGCTGCGCCTGTGGGCGAAGCGCGCACGGCACCGGTTCGCCCGTCACGGCGCCGCCCGATGAAGGCGCTGCACGTCATCACCGGCCTCGGCGTCGGGGGAGCCGAGCAGCAACTGCGCCTGTTGCTGCGGCACCTGCCGGTGTCCTGCGACGTGGTCACGCTGACGAACCCCGGTCCGGTGGCCCAGGGGCTGCGCGCGGACGGCGTCCGCGTCACCCACTTGGAGATGGGCGGCAACCGGGACCTCAGGGCGCTGCCCGCCCTGACCCGGCTCGTGCGCCGCGGCGGGTACGACCTCGTCCACACGCACCTGTACCGCGCCTGCGTCTACGGGCGGATCGCCGCCCGGCTGGCGGGAGTCGGGGCCACGGTCGCCACGGAGCACTCGCTGGGGAAGACGGAGATCGAAGGCCGCCCGCTGACCCGGGGGGCCCGCGCGCTGTACCTGGCGACCGAACGCCTCGGTTCGGCGACCGTGGCCGTCTCCACGACCGTGGCGGGGCGCCTGCGCGACTGGGGCGTACCGGCCGCGCGCATCCACGTCGTCCCCAACGGCATCGACGCCGCGCGGTTCCGCTTCGACGCCGTACTGCGCGCCGCCACCCGCGCGCGGCTCGGCGTCCCCGCCGACGCGTTCGTGGTCGGCGGCGTGGGCCGGATCGTGCCGGGCAAGCGGTTCGACGTCCTGGTCCGCGCGGTGGCGGCGCTGCCCGGCGCGTGGCTCCTGCTGGCGGGCGACGGCCCCGAGACGGACGCGCTGCGCACGCTGACGGCGCGTCTGGGCGCCACGGACCGCATCCGCTTCCTGGGCGAATGCGGCCCCGACACACCCGGCACACAGCTCACGCCGGGCACTGGGCCCACCCGGGGCACCGAGCCCACGCCGGGCACTGGGCCCACCCGGGGCACCGAGCCCACGCCGGGCACGGAGCCCACCCGGGGCGCCCAGCCCACTCGTCACACCCAGCCCACACCCGCCACTCTGACCACACTCGCCACTCCCACCACACCCCCCACCTTCGCCACCTCCGTCCCCGCCCTCCTCTCCGCCATGGACGTCTTCGTGTCGACGTCACGGGAGGAGGCCTTCGGCCTGGCCGTGGTCGAGGCGCTGGCCGCGGGGCTGCCCGTACTCCACCGCACCTGCCCCGCCGTCGACGACCTGCCCCCGGCCCACGCACCCGGCGCCCGCCGCATCAGCGGCAGCGTCGGTGAACTGACGGCGGCCCTGCGGCAGCGAATGGAGGGCGGAGCGCGCCGCCTGCCGCCCCCGCCCGCCGTCGGCCACTACGACATCGCACGCAGCAGCGCCCGCCTCATGGACGTGTACGAACGCGTCCTCGCCTCCGCTCCCCCGACCAGGAGAGAAGCCCACCGATGACCGATTCCCCCGACCAGCGGCAGGAACAGCAGACCCCCGCCGCCCCCGGCCGCCTCGCCCGACTCCTCGCGCAGACCGCGGAAAGGGCGAGGGCCACCCGCGTACCGGCCTGGTGGCCGGTGCCGGTGTGCGCCCTCCTCGGCACGCTGTGCGGAGTGTCGTACGGGGTCCTCAAGACGCCCGAGTACACCGCCACCAGTTACGTCGTGGCCGTCCCCGCCAAGGGCTCCGAGCCGAACGCGGCGCTCGGCTACGCCCAGGCGTACGGCCGGATCACCACCAGCGACTCCACCCTCGCGTACGCCCGCGTGGCCGCGGGGGTCTCGCCGAAGGCGCTCCGTACCCAGGTCAGCACCGAGACGTCGCCCGACTCGCCGATGATCGCGATCACCGGCACCGCCACGAAGCCGGCCGTCGCCGCGGACATCGCCAACGCGGTCGCCGAAGCGGTGTTCGTCAGCAGCAACCACGTCTCGAAGAACACCGGCGTCAAGCTGATCGTCTTCTCCCAGGCGATCGCCCCGGCCGAGCCGGCGTCCCCCTCCGCCGGCATCAGCGCCGCCGTGGGCGGCTGCACCGGTGGCCTCCTCGGCGGTCTGGCGCTTCTCGTACGCCCCAAGCGCCCCCGCCGGACCGCGTCGGCTCCGGTGCCCGCCCCGTCGACCGCACCCACCCAGGCGAACGCCGACGCGAAAACGAACGGCAGGACGGCCGCCGGCGGCGCCGCGAAGGCGACCACCAAGGCGAAGGCGAACGCCAAGACCAAGGCGAACGCCGGCGCCGCCAACGCCGAGCGGGAGCTGGTGTGATGGCCGGCCGGGGCCTCACCGTCACCCTGTGCCGGGACCCCGCCCGGTTCGCGCAGCTCCAGCCCGAGTGGGACGCGCTGCACCGCCGCTGCGCCGCGTCCACACCGTTCCAGAGCCACGCCTGGCTCCACTCCTGGTGGCTGTCGTACGGCCCGCGAGGCCGCCTGCGCGTCGTTCTGGCCCGACGCGACGGCCGGCTGATCGGCGCCGCGCCGCTGATGCTCGTCCACCGCCCGATGCCGCTGCTCGTGCCCCTCGGCGGCGCGATCTCCGACTTCGCCGACGTACTGGTCGACGACGACGACACGCAGGGCGCCCTCACCGCGCTCGAACGCGGCCTCGACCGTGCCGCCCGGCAGGCGGTGATCGACCTGCGCGAGGTGCGGCCCGGCGGGGCGGCCGAGCTGCTGTACGAGAGATGGACCGGCGCCCGGGGCCGCCTCGCGGACTCGACGTGCATGGAACTCCCGGCCGAGCCGATCGACGACCTGATCGGGCGGATGCCGAGCAGCCGGGCCCAGCGGGTGCGGGCCAAGCTGCGCAAGATCGACGCGCTGGGCGTCGAGGGACGCGTGGTGAGCGAGCACGAGGTGCCCGCGGCCGTCGGCCGCCTGCTGCGCCTGCACGAACTGCAGTGGCGCGGCCGGGGCGTCAACGTCGAGCACCTCAGACCGCGCTTCGCCGCACACCTGGTGCGAGCCGGGCGGCGGATGCTGCGGGACGGCGACGCCGCGCTCACCGAGTTCCGGCTGGGCGGCGAGGTGGTGGCGGTCAGCATGACGCTCCAGTCCGGCCTCCTGTCGGGCGGCTACCTGTACGGAGCCGACCCGGCGCTGCGGGACAGGAAGGTGGACGTGACGACGATGCTGCTGCGCCACGAGGCGCAGCTGGCGGCGAGCTCGGGCCGCGCCGTGCTGAGCCTGCTGCGCGGCTCGGAGGCGTACAAGAACCACTGGCGCCCGGCGGCGGTCACCAACCAGCGCCTGCTGCTGGCCCGGTCCGCGCTGGAGCCCCTGCTGCGCGTGCGCGAGTCGCAGGTGACCATGCGGGACCGGGCCGCCGGGACCGTCACCGCGCGCTTCCCGGCGGCGCGCGACTGGCGCGACCGGGTGAACAGCTGGCGCGCGGAGGGCGCGGTCAGGACGTCCGGTGCTTCGGGGGGCGGGGCTTCACGCAGACCCTGAAGTCGCGCAGCCACTGGTTGAGCCATTCGCCCATCTCCATCGGCACGCACCATGCGCCGGAGTTCGTCTCCTCCGGGTCGCCGGGCTTCTCCGGCGGCTCGGTCGGCGTCGGTCTGGCCGGCTTGCCCTCCCCGGGCTTCGTCGTCGACGGCGACGGCGCGGGCGCCTGGGGCGGGGCGGACGGGGGAGCGGAGGGCGGCGTCTGCGTGCCCGGCGGCGACTGCCACCCGGACAGCCGGGAGCGGAAGACCTCCGACGACTCGGGGTTCTCGTCGCACTGCCACACGCCGTGCGGGCAGTAGTCGGTGATGGTCTGGTACAGCGGCTTGTGCCGGGCCATCCAGTCGAGCATCCCCTCCATGTACGCGGGGTTGTCACCGTTGCGGAACAGGCCCCACTCCGGGTACGAGATCGCCTTTCCGTGCTCGGCGGCGAAGTCGACCTGCGCCTGGAGTCCGTACGGGTCCGACACCTGCTGCTCGAACGTGTCGCCGGGAGGCTGGTCGTACGAGTCCATGCCGATGATGTCGACGACGTCGTCGCCCGGGTAGCACTCGGTCCAGGGAATGGCGTCGATGCCGCGGTTGGGGGCGAAGTCGAAGCGCAGCCGCTGGCCGGGGACGGAGCGCATCGCCGCGACGACGCGGTTCCAGTACGCCTTCCAGGCATCGGGGTCGGGAGCGCAGCGGTGCGAGTACGTCGTCCCGTTCATCTCCCAGCCGAGGACGATCACGGTGTCCGGCACGCCCAGCTTCACCAGGTTGGCGGCCAGCTTCCGGTAATGGCGGTCGAAGCGCCCCCGCGCACCGTCCCGCAGCAGGTCGCGGACCTCGTCGTCGTCGAGGCGCTCCTCGTTCCGCTCCATCATGGGCACGTTGAGGACGAACATCCGGTCCCGCCCGCCGCGCCGCCAGTCGGCCCAGGGGCGCAGGAACTCGGGGCGGCCCTCGATGTTTCTCCACATGTCACCCGGCAGGTACGTGTGGCCGACCGAGATCTCCGCGCCGCCCAGCCACTCCGAAAGGCCGGCCATCCGCTTCACGCCGTCGGGCCCGTAGTCGAGGTAGGCGCCGATGGCGGGAGACGACCCCTCGGGCGGGTCCTCGGGCGGCCCCTCGGGGGGCCCTTCGTCGATGGCCGGAAGAGGCGACGGCTCCCCGTCCGCGGCAGGGGAAGGGCTGGCGACCGGGGGCGGATCCACGGCGGCCGACGCTCCCGCCGCACCTCCCGTGAGAGCACCACCGGCGACGACGAGACCCATGGCAACCGTCCCGACGCAGGTGCCTGTGAGACGGCGCCTCTTGGACATGACTCCTCCTACGATCGGTCGTACGTGCCGACGCGTCCGACAGTAGGCAGAAAGTCGTACTAATGGGCTGTCCGCATGCTCGTCATTGGGCCATTGGCGAAATGCCGCCGCGCGAAAACGGCCACGCGGGTGAATTAGCCGAGCGCGATACGGGAGTAACGCGCACCGCCCCCGCTCGTTGAGCGGGGGTCGCACGGGAGTGAGCCTTCCCGGCCGTGCAGCCCAAGGTCAGCCAGACCTTGGGCTGCGCGGTTTTCCCCGGCCCGTCCGGTCAGGACGGCTCGAAAGCGAAACGCAGCGCGCGGACCCGGTTGTCGAAGTTCGAGTCGACGAGTTCGGGAATTCCCACCGCCCGCAGATCCCGCGGCCTGGTGAGCAATTCGTGGAACAGTGCTTTCATCTCCTGCCGGGCCAGATGCGACCCCAGGCAGTAATGCGGACCGCCGCCGCCGTACCCCAGATGCGGATTCGGGTCCCGGGTGATGTCGAAGGCGTCGGGATTCTCGAACACCGCCTCGTCGCGATTGGCCGACGCGTAGAAGAGCACCACCTTCTCGCCGGGCCGGAACTCCCGTCCGCCCAGGGAGCATTCGGCCGTCACCGTCCGGCGGAACTGGATGATCGGCGTCGAGTGCCGGACGATCTCGTCCACGGCCCCGTCGGCGTACCGGTCGAAGTCGGCCACCAGCAGCTCCCGCTGCTCCGGGTGTTCGGTCAGCAGCGCCAGTCCGTGAGCGATGGCGTTGCGCGTCGTCTCCACCCCCGCCACCAGCAGCAGGGAGAAGAAGGCGCCGAGCTGCCGGGACGACAGCGACTGCCCGTCGATGTCCGCGCGCACCAGCGCCGAGATCAGGTCGTCGGTGGGACGGCGGCGCCGCTCACGCGCCAGCTTCGCCATGACCAACTGCATGTGCGCCAGGGCCCGCAGGCCGCGCCCCGGCACCCGCAGCCTGGCCCGCACGCCGCGTTTCACGCCGACGTTCTCCGACGCGTGGTTCACGCGGTCGGCGATCTCCGGCCGGTAGCGCTCCGGGATGCCCATCAGGTTGCAGATGATCTCGAACGGCATCCGGGAGGCGACCGACGGCACGAAGTCGTGCGGGCGCCCGGCGATCATCTCGTCGACCACGCGCCCGGCGACGTCGCGGATGTCCTCCTCGGCGGCGGCCAGCAGGCGCGGGGTGAAGGCCCGCGACACGATCCGGCGCATCGTGGCGTGCTCGGCGCCGTCCATGTTGACCATGGAGTTCCCGAACACGGCCTTCGCCCAGGCGGCCGGTTCCGGCGTGGTGACGCCCGGAGCGCTCGCGAACCGCCGCGGCTGCCGGCTCGCCTCCACCACGTCCGCGTGCTTCACCAGCGCGTAGAACCCCTTGCCCGGACGGCCGCGCCGCCCCGCCGCGCCGTCCCCGAACAGCACCGGGGCGTCGAGCCCGCGCAGCAGCGCGAACGCGTTCAGCCGCTCGGAGCGCGGCAGTTGCCAGAAGTCAGGATCGGCGAGATCGGCGTTGTGCGCCCGCAGCATCTGTTGCGTGGACGCCTGCGTCGGGATCTTCATACCCACACCTTCCAGGAGCTCGTACGACCGTTTTGTCCGAAGCCGGTTGCTGCGGACGGGGGAACTATGCACTGGTTCGGGCGTTTGGCTCGTTCTTGCAGAGCGACAGCGTGTCTGCGATTCAGAGGGGACGTACGTATCAATGAAGCTGACCACCCGAGGTTCTGTCGCGGCGGCACTCATGGCATGCATGGCGACCGCCGCGGCGGCGTCACCGGCCGCCGCCGGTACGTCGGCGCCGGTCGACCTGCCGCTGGAGAACCTGGAGAGGGTCTTGCCGGTCCAGGCCCCCGAGCTGCGCACCGGCGTCCCGATTCCCGTGGCCGGCGTGCCCGACGGACCGCGTTACGTCACCGGCCGGCTCCTGCCGGACCGGGCGCTGCCCGCCGTCCCGTTCACCGCCGAGCTCCCCGAGACGACGCTCGAACTCCCCGTCGACGAGCCGCTGAGCCAGACCGACCTCGGCGCGCTGCGCGCCGTCTCGGAGGCATCCAGCGTGGCGCTCTCGATGCCGGGGGCCTCCGCGGGCGCGCCGTTGTCCGCGCCGCGCGCCGACCGCGGAGGGCGGCCCGAGGCGGTCCTGCCCCAGCTCGCGCTGGTCACGCCGGTGCTGCAGGGCACGCCCGCCGCCGCCCTGCTCATGGACTGAGGTCCCGCACCGGTGGCCGGCGTCCCGGCACGGACGCCGGCCGATCCCGTACGAGAACTGTTTCGCCGACGGGTCGTTGGCAACAGCGAGGCACGCGCACATCGCGGAAGCGGACCGGAGCGAGGGGCAAAGGGGTGTTCGGCATGGGCCTGATCACGTGCAGGAGCGCAGCGACCGTGCGAGGAGGTTTCCTGACGCGCCGCATTCTGTTGCGCGGCGCCTTCGCGATGGGCGTGATCGCGGGCACCGCGGGGGCGCTCGCCCCGATCCTGGGCAAGCGGCCCGGAACCGGAACCCCGGCGGCCGACGGCCCGCGCGTGGCCGCGGCGCGGCAGGCCGGGACGGAGCCGGAGCGGTACGCCGAGCGGTTCGCCGAGACGTACCGGGGCCGGCACATCCAGGGCACCGCCAGGGGAGCCCGGCCCGCGAGGGCGCCCGGCGCCCGCCGCCCGGCGGCGCCGGGCGACGCCATGACCGTCGCCGCCGTACGGGACGTCGAGGTCCGCATCGACGGCCGCCCGCTGCATGTGATGCGGCGCGCCGACGGCAGTTACCTGAGCGTGGTGAACCACTATGAGTCGTTCCCGACGCTGCTCGACGCCGCGCGCGCCGCCGTCGACGAACTGGGCGACGCCCAGCTGTCGCCGTCCCCCCTGCACCGCCTCTGACAACGGGAGGGCCGACCGTGGTGTACACCCGAAAGAACCAGCGAGACCTCACCCGTACGGAGAAGAAGCGCCTCGTCGGCGCGCTCCTCCAGCTCAAGCGCTCGGGGCGCTACGACGAGTTCGTCACCCTGCACGGCGAGCTCTACGTCACGGACGACGAAGAGGAGCCGCGCGCCAGCCACATGACGCCCTCCTTCTTCCCGTGGCACCGCCGCTTCCTCCTGGAGTTCGAACGGGCCCTGCGGTCCGTCGACCCGGGGGTGTCGGTTCCGTACTGGGACTGGACGCGGGACAACTCCCCGGCCTCCTCGCTGTGGGCGGAGGACTTCCTCGGGGGCACCGGCCGGGCCGGTGACCGGAAGGTCATGACGGGCGCGTTCGCCCACGCCAACGGGAACTGGAACATCCGTGCCCGGGTCGGGGACGGCTCCTTCCTCACCCGTGACCTCGGCAGACCCTCCGACCCCGTCTCGCTGCCGACCCGGCAGGACGTGGCCAAGGCGCTGAGCGATCCGGTGTACGACACCGCGCCGTGGAACTCCACCGTCACCAAGGGGTTCCGGAACCGGATGGAGGGGTGGGGGCCCGCCAGGACTGTCACGACGTTCAACCACAACCGGGTCCACCGCTGGGTCGGCGGGGTGATGCTGGGCGCCACCTCACCCAACGACCCGGTGTTCTGGCTCCACCACGCCTTCATGGACCTGCTCTGGGACCGCTGGCAGAAGGCGCACCCGGACTCCGGCTACCTGCCGCGCCGCAAACTGCCCGCGTCCGACGCGCAGAGCGGGCGGGTCTTCAGCCTCCACGAGCCGATGCCGCCGTGGAACGTGACGCCCGCGCAGCTCCTCGACCACAGCCGGATCTACCGCTACGCCTAGCTCCGGCCGCTCGGCCGGCGGCCCGCCGGACCCGGCGGACACAACGACTGCGGCCTCCCCGAACGCGAAGGGGAGGCCGCAGCGGCGTGTGAAGCAGGGGGATCAGTGGCCGTAGGCGCCGTGCTCCGAGATGTTCGCGCACACGTTCCCGAAGGCCGGGTTGAGCAGGCCGACGATGTTCACGGTGTTGCCGCAGAGGTTGATCGGGATGTGGATCGGCACCTGAACCGCGTTGCCCGAGATGACGCCGGGGTTCTTGACGGTCTCACCGTGCGCTCCGGCATCGGCGGCGGCCAGACCGGCACCGCCGGCCACCATGGCACCGGCGCCGGCGATGACGGCAGCTGCCTTCGCGATATGCGACATCAGGTCTCCTTGCGAGATGAAGAGGTCGACCGCAGGGCTTGCGGCCTTCACGCACCTTCAACGCGACAATCGGAGGGCAGTAACGGATAGAAGGAAAAGTCCGTCGTATCGCCGGAATCCGGTCACGGGAGCGCGGACACGGCGAAACGGTCTCCTCCCGCTTCTCCTACTCCTTTTCGAGCCGCTCGGGCAGGTCGAAGAGCGGGAACCAGCGCTTCGTGTCCAGGAAGGACGTGATCCCGCTGACCTTCCCGTGCACGATCTCGACGACCATGAGCGCCCACGGCTCGAAGCCCCCGCCGCCCGACCGGCTCGGGTGGTAGTGGGCGAAGGCCGGCGTGCCGTTGGCCACGACCGGGACCAGCTTCGACCCCCGGCACACCTCGCCGACGCCCAGCATCCAGCCGACGATGTCGTCGTGGCCCCGGAGCCACAGGTCGTACGGCGGCATGGACAGCGTGGCGTCCTCGTGGAGCAGCGCGGTCAGCGCGGCCATGTCGTACCCCTCGAAGGCCGCGACGTACCGCTCCAGCAGTTTGCGCTGCTCCTCGTCCAGGGGGTCGGCGGTGTCCGTCTCCTTCGAGCCGTGCTCGGCGATCGTGGCGCGGGCCCGCTGGAGGGCGCTGTTCACCGAAGCGACCGTCGTCTCCAGGAGCTCCGCGACCTCGCTCGCCTTCCAGGCCAGTACCTCGCGCAGGATCAGCACCGCCCGCTGCTTGGGCGGCAGGTGCTGGAGCGCGGCGACGAACGCGAGGCGCACGCTCTCGCGGGAGACGGCGGTCTCCGCCGGGTCGGCCACCGAGGGGAGCACCCGCCCGTCCGGCACCGGCTCCAGCCAGGTGGCCTCGGGGCGCGAGTTGAGCGCCGCCTGTGCCACCGGGGTCGCGGCCGTCAGGTCCATCGGGCGGGCCCTGCGGTTGCCCGCGTTGAGCATGTCGAGACACACGTTGGTCGCGATGCGGTACAGCCAGGAGCGCAGCGACGACCGCCCCTCGAACTTGTCGAAGTTCCGCCAGGCCCGGACCATCGTGTCCTGCACGGCGTCCTCGGCCTCGAAGGCGGACCCCAGCATCCGGTAGCAGTACCCGGTCAGCTCGGTCCGGTGCTTCTCCAGCCGGGAATCCAGATCCTGCGTCGTCACGACATCACTCATCGGTCCACCCCACTCGCCGCCTTTGGCACCAGCTCTTGGGAAGCTACCGGACCCCACTGACAAGCATGACGCAGCTGTGAAAACCCGGCACGGGAGCCGGGCCGCGACGCTCCGGCCCCGCTTCCGCGGCGGCCGGCGGGGCTTTTCGACGCCCGCGCGCGCTCAGGCCCGCGCGGCGCCAGGCGCCCACGGCGCTCAGGCCCGCGCGGCGCTCCGCGTCCGCAGCGCCACCAGCTGGCGCTGCTCGACCCGGGCGACCCGGGTCCCGTACAGCGTGATCGACACGACGCCGAGCACCGCGACCAGCCCGAGGAGCACGGTCCCCGCCCAGCCCCCGGCGTGGAAGGCCACCGCGCCGAGCGTGCCGCCGACGCTGCTGCCCAGGTAGTACGCCGACTGGTAGAGCGCGGAAGCCTGCGCCCGCCCCGTCTTCGCCGTACGGCTGACCGAGGACGACGCCACCGCGTGCCCCGCGAAGAACCCGGCGGTGATCAGCACCAGACCGGCCAGCACCGCGGCGAGCGCGTCGGCCACCGAGAGCAGCAGGCCGGCCGCCGTGGTCGAGACCGCCAGGTACAGCGCGCCCCGGCGGCCCATGCGGGCGACCAGCTTGCCGGCCGCCGCGGAGGAGACCGTACCGACGAGGTAGACCAGGAAGACGGAGCCGACGACGCCCTGCGGGAGGCTGAAGGGGGCTTCCACGAGCCGGTAGCCGATCACCGTGTAGACCGCGCCGAACACGGTCATGAAGAGCGCCCCGATCGCGTACAGCCGCAGCAGCAGCGGATCGGCCAGGTGGTCGCGGACCGTCTTCGCCAGCGCCCCCGGGTTCAGCGAACCGGGCGTGAAGTGGCGGGCCTTCGGCAGCATCAGCCGGAACACCACCACGCACGCCACCGACATCACGCCGACGGCGGCGAGCGCCGCGCGCCAGTCCCACAGCTGGGCCGCCCAGCCGGTCACGATGCGCCCGCTCATCCCGCCGATGGAGTTGCCCGCCACGAACAGCCCGATCGCCGCGACCAGCGCCTTCGGCCGTACCTCCTCCGCGAGGAAGGCCATCGCCGAGGCCGGCACACCGGCCAGCGCGGCGCCCTGCACCGCGCGCAGGGCCACCAGCCACTCCAGCGAGGGCGCGAACGGAACCAGCAGGCCGACCGCGACGGCGACGATGAGCGAGACCGTCATCGTGCGGCTGCGTCCGAAGCGCTCCGAGAGGGCGCTCATCGGCAGGACGAACAGGGCCAGCGCGCCGGTGGCGGCCGAGACGGTCCAGCTGGCGGCGCTCGCGCTCGCGCCGAAGTCGGCGGAGATCAGCGGCAGCAGCGCCTGCGTGGAGTAGAGGAGGGCGAACGTCGCCACCCCGGCGGCGAAGAGCGCGAAGCTCATACGGCGGTAGCCGGGAGCGGAGGGAGCGAGACGGGAGTCGGCGTCGGGAACAACGGCGTCGGCGTCCACATGGGTGGTGGACGCCTTGGTACTGGCAGAAGGCATGCATCGAACGTAGACACGGCAGGTTCATGCGTCCAATGCACAAACCCGCGATAATCAATCCCATGGTGCATAACCCCAGCTCACGGCTTCGGCTGTCACCCAGCAGTTACGAAGAAGACATTCAGCAAGTCCTCGCGCCGCGCCTCGCGTACTTCGCGGCGGTCGCCCGTCACGAGCACGTCACCCGCGCCGCGCACGAGTTGGCCGTCCCGCAGTCGACGCTCTCGCGCGCCATGGTCAGGCTGGAGGAGGACCTGGGCGTCGCCCTCTTCGCCCGCAGGGGCCGTACCGTCGCCCTCACCCCGGCCGGCCGGACCTTCCTCACGACGGTCGACCGCGCCCTGGCCGAGGTCGAGCGGGCGGCGGACTCGGTACGTGCCGACGCCGACCCGGCCACCGGCAAGGTCGCCTTCGGGTTCCTGCACACGATGGGTTCGGAGACCGTCCCGGGCCTGCTCCGGGCCTTCCGCGCCGACCATCCGCGCGTACGCTTCCAGCTCGTCCAGAACTACGGCGAAGCCATGATCGAGCGGCTGCGCGCCGGCGACCTCGACCTGTGCCTGACCTCGCCCGTCCCCGACGCCCCCGACCTGGTCGCCCGCCGCCTCGACGAGCAGCGGCTGCGCCTGGTCGTCCCCGACGACCACCGCCTCGCCACCCGCAAGCGGGTGCGGCTCGCGGAGGCCGCCGACGAGGCGTTCGTGACCCTCGAACCGGGCTACGGGCTGCGGCGCATCACCGACGACCTGTGCGCCGAGGCGGGCTTCAAGCCGCGGGTCGCGTTCGAGGGCGAGGAGGCGGAGACCCTGCGCGGCCTGGTGGCCGCCGGCCTCGGCGTGGCTCTGCTGCCGCCCCCGGCGGTGGCCCGGCCCGGCGTGCGGGAGCTGACGGTGACGGCCCCCCGCGCCGTACGGGAGATCGGACTGGCGTGGCTCGACGGCCACCCCGACACCCCGCCGGTGGCGGCCTTCAAGCGCTTCCTGCTGTCGCGCCGGGGCCACCTCCTGCCGGAGTGAGGCGTCACGGACTGACGGCGAGCACCAGATACGCCGCGAGGAGTGCCAGGTGCACGCCACCCTGGAGGGGGGTCGCGCGTCCCGGCACGAAGGTCAGCGTCCCGACGGCCACGGTGAGCGCGAGCAGGACCATGTGCGAGGCGCCGAGCCCCAGCAGCAGCGGCCCGTCCATCCAGACGGAGGCGACGGCGACCGCCGGGATGGTGAGCCCGATGCTCGCCATGGCCGAGCCGAGGGCCAGGTTCAGGCTGGTCTGCACCCGGTCGCGCCGGGCGGCCCGTACGGCGGCGATCGACTCCGGCAGCAGGACGAGCAGCGCGATCACGACGCCCACCACCGACGCGGGCAGCCCGGCCGCCGCCACCCCCGACTCGATCGTCGGGGACACGCCCTTCGCCAGCCCGACGACCGCGATCAGCGAGACGGCGAGCAGGCCGAGACTGACCCGGGCGGTGCGCCGCGACGGCGGATCGGCGTGCTCCTCCCCGTCGACGACCTCGCCCCGCGTGGTGAGCGGAAGGAAGTAGTCCCGGTGCCGCCAGGTCTGCGTCATCACGAACAGCCCGTAGAGCACCAGGGCCGCGAACGCCGCGAAGACGAGCTGGGCGGGGCTGAACTCCGGCCCCGGAGCGCTGGTGGTGAACGTCGGCAGCGCCAGGCTCAGGCCCGCGAGCGTCGCGACCGTGGCGAACGCCGCGCCGGTGCCCTCGGCGTTGAAGACCGCCACTTTCCGCTTCAGCGAGCCGATGAGGAGGCAGAGCCCGACGATGCCGTTGCAGGTGATCATGACGGCGGCGAAGACGGTGTCCCTGGCCAGCGAGCTGTTCTTGTCGCCCGCGCCGGCCATGAGCGTGACGATCAGCGCCACCTCGATGACGGTGACCGCGACGGCGAGCACGAGTGAGCCGAACGGCTCGCCCACCCGGTGGGCGACCACCTCGGCGTGATGCACGGCGGCGAGCACCGCCCCGGCCAGGAAGCAGGCCAGCAGCGCGACCACCGCTCCCGGCAGGTCGCGTCCCCACGCGAGGACCAGCAGGACGACGGCCAGCACGGGCACGGTGGTCGGCCAGTGCGCGGCGGGGGCGCGGACCAGACGGATCACGCCCCCGACCCTGACAGAGGGCCGCACGGGGCGCGCGTCGTGCGGCGCGTACGGCGGCGGCGGCGCTAGCGTCGAAGCCATGCCTACGCCCACCACCCCGCCGCCCGCCCACTACACGGTGGAGATCAAGCCCCGGGCGGCCGACGCCGCCGGACACCCCGACCACGGGTCCACGCTGCGGACGGCCCTCGTGGAGGCCACCGGGGGAACGGGAGCCTCCGGCTACCCGCGCTACGAGGGCGACGGCGTGGCGGCCGAC
Source organism: Streptomyces sp. NPDC046122 (assembly GCF_056429965.1). NCBI lineage: Bacteria > Bacillati > Actinomycetota > Actinomycetes > Kitasatosporales > Streptomycetaceae > Streptomyces > Streptomyces sp. NPDC046122. The sequence continues at coordinate 233,130 of NZ_JBWKLQ010000004.1, forward strand.
ATCGATCCCCGCAGTGGCGCGGTGGAGGCGATCACCCTGGACGGCGCCGAACTCCCCATCGGCTGGATGGCCGAAGTCACCGCCCCACCACAGTGACCACGCCGGCCACCGGTCCGCGTGCGGGCGGGGTCGTCGCGCTGCCCCGCGCCTTCCGCGGCTAGCGGCCCGGGTGCCGCCCGAAGCCGGAGGCCAATGGCATGCGCAGCCCCAGGGGCGGCGGCGCCGCCAGCGCGTCGGCCACCGGACGGGCGTACCCGGTCCCGAAGAGCGCCCCCCGTACGAAATCGGCCGCCAGCGCCAGCACCTCCGGCCGGTGCTGCCGCATGGAGTGGCCGTCCGAGTGCACCTCGAAGCGGCACGTGTCGCGGTTGACCTTCTTGGCCCGCTCGGCCAGCCGGTACGACAGCTCGGGATCGGTGCGCTCGTCGTTCGTGCCGTGCACGATCAGCACGTGCCGCCCGGCGAGCTGCTTCACCGGCTCCTCCGCCGCCGCGACGTCGTCGTCCGGCAGCCACGGCGCGAGCGCGAGCACCGACGTGACGGCCGGGTGGTCCGCCGCGTGCAGCGCCGCCCGCCCGCCCATGTCGATCCCCGCCAGGCATATCGGTACGTCGCCGTAGCGCCGTACGGCCTCGTCCGCCGCCCACGTCGCGTCCGCCGCGAGCCGGGCGTCCGCACCGTTCCAGCCGCGGCCGCGGTAGCGCACGACGTGGGCGACGAGCCCCTCGTCGCGCCCCGCCGCCGCCAGCCGCCGCGCCAGCGGCCGTACGCCGGCGTGCGCCAGCGGCGACGGTCCGCGCGCCGACAGCGGTTCACCGGCGGGAAGCAGCAGGACCACGCCGCACACCGTGCGGTCACCGCCCCCGGCCGCCCCGACCGCCCGCCCCAACCGGGCCCCGGAAACCGGGGTCGCTTGCTGTGCCATGACAGAACAGTCTCAGAAGCGCAGGTGTACTCCACCCGTCCGCACGGTCACTGTTACGTATCGACAGAGGCGATCTACGCGCGTAGGCGCTAGAGTGCGCAGATGACGAGCGAGACCCCCAACACGCCCACCGCGGACCAGATCCGCCGCGCCCCGAAGGTGCTGCTCCACGACCACCTCGACGGTGGCCTGCGGCCCGGCACGATCATCGATCTCGCCCGCGAGGCGGGTTACGAGTCACTCCCCGAGACCGACGCCGACAAGCTCGGCATCTGGTTCCGCGAGGCCGCCGACTCCGGTTCGCTGGAGCGCTACCTGGAGACCTTCGCGCACACCTGCGCCGTCATGCAGACGCGTGACGCGCTGTTCCGCGTCGCCGCCGAGTGCGCCGAGGACCTCGCCGAGGACGGCGTCGTCTACGCCGAGATCCGGTACGCCCCCGAGCAGCACCTCGAGAACGGCCTGACCCTCGAAGAGGTCGTCGAGGCCGTCACCGACGGCTTCCGCGAGGGCGAGCGCCGCGCGAAGGCGAACGGGCACCGCATCCGCGTCGGCGCCCTGCTGACCGCGATGCGCCACGCCGCCCGCGCCCTGGAGATCGCCGAGCTGGCCAACCGCTACCGCGGGAACGGCGTCGTCGGCTTCGACATCGCCGGCGCCGAGGCGGGCTTCCCGCCCACCCGCCACCTCGACGCCTTCGAGTACCTCAAGCGCGAGAACAACCACTTCACGATCCACGCCGGTGAAGCCTTCGGGCTCCCCTCCATCTGGCAGGCGCTCCAGTGGTGCGGCGCCGACCGGCTCGGTCACGGCGTGCGCATCATCGACGACATCGAGGTCGCGGAGGACGGCAGCGTCACGCTGGGCCGCCTCGCCGCGTACGTGCGCGACAAGCGCATCCCGCTGGAGATGTGCCCGACGTCCAACCTGCAGACGGGCGCGGCCGACTCGTACGCCGCACACCCCATCGGGCTGCTGCGCAAGCTGCACTTCCGCACCACGGTCAACACCGACAACCGGCTGATGAGCGGTACCAGCATGAGCCGCGAGTTCGAGCACCTGGTCGAGGCATTCGGCTACACGCTCGACGACATGCAGTGGTTCACAGTCAATGCGATGAAATCAGCATTCATTCCTTTCGACGAACGCCTCGCCATGATCAATGACGTGATCAAGCCCGGTTACGCCGAGCTGAAATCCGAATGGCTGTTCCGTCAGACCGCCGTGACCAGCGGCTCTTCCTCCAGCTGAGGTCGAACACACCGCTGTGAAGGCGGCCGGGAACGTCAATTCCCGGCCGCCTTCGCGTGTTTGCGGCGGAGTCCGGGCGTGGCTAGCTTGCAGAGCCGCTCCCCATTCCCCGTTTGCGAGGACGTTCTCTTCATGAAGCAGTCTGCTGCCAAGACTCTCGGTGCCGCCGCGCTCGGCGCCGCCTTCGCCGCTGCCGCCGCGGGCAGCGCCTCCGCTGCGCCGGCCGCTCCGGCCGTGCCCGACCTGACGGGCGCGCTGAGCTCCGCCACCACGATCCTGCCGCTGCAGGACGTCGTCGGCAAGCTCCCCGGCGGCGCCCCCGAGGCTCTGAGCGGCGGCGTGAGCACCCTCACGGGCAGCGCCTCCACCCTCCCCGCGACCACGACCGACGCCCTCTCCAAGGCCCAGACGCCCGAAGGCAAGGGCGGGGCCCGCAGTGCCGACCCGCTGAAGGGCCTGCTCGGCGGCCTGCCGGCCGGCGGCGGCGCGCTGCCCGGCCTCGGCGGCTGACGCTCCGCACGGCGCGGCACACGCGCACGGGGCGCGCACCGGAACATCGGTTCCGGCGCGCGCCCCTTCGCGCGTCGTCCCGCGCGACTACCAGGCGGTCTTCGCGTTCTGCTCGCTGGGCAGGAAGACCCACAGCGCCAGGTACAGCAGGAACTGAGGCCCGGGCAGCAGACACGAGACCAGGAAGATCACTCGCATCGTGTTCGCCGAGGTGCCGAAGCGCCGTGCCAGCGCAGCGCAGACTCCGCCGATCACTCGGCCGTTACGGGGGCGGACAAGGGCGGTCATGGCGGGCTCCTCGTAGCTGGGCCGGGGGTCACTTCCGGTGTGCCTCCCGATGTCTCCATGCTGCGCGCCGAGAACGGTCAAAGCGTCGCTCTACGGGGCGATCCCGACCCTGGGAATCGTCGGGGTAGCGCCCTGAGGCATCTCGTCCCGGCGCGCCACCCGGGACCGCCCCGACTCCGTGCGGTGCCTGCGGCGCAGCCGCGCCCGCCCCATCGGTACGACCGCCAGGTGCGTCAGGGCCACCCCCGCCGTGTTCAGCAGCAGCGAGTCCACGTCGACGACACGCCCGGGCACCCCGGTCTGGAGCAGTTCGATGCCCAGCGAGAACAGGGCCCCCGCCAGGGCCGTACGCGCCAGCGAGGCGACCGGCGACACGTGGAGGCGGCCCCCCGCCATCGGCAGCAGCACGCCCAGCGGCGCCAGCAGCAGCAGCCCCTCGCCGATGCGCCGCGCGGCTCGCGCGGGACCGAGCGCCAGGTCGGCCTCGATGCCGGCCAGCGGCTGGAAGTTCGGCGCGGTCACCCACGGGACGTCCAGGGGGCGCAGCGTCAGCGACGCGACGACCAGCAGGTGCGCGACGAGGAGTAAGCCTCCCGCCGCGCGGAGGCGGTTGATGACGGCGCTGCCGTCCGAGCCATGACGCACGCCCCCCAAGACGCGGCCACCGGCAGGATCGGTTCCGCCCGTGACGACAGTGTGACGAGCCGGGCCTCCGGGCCCGGATCAGCGCGTGGGACGGATCTCGCCCAGCGTCGGCAGCACCGACTCGGGCCGGGCCCGGAGCGCCGCCGTGCACTGGTACCCGCGTACCGGGTCGTCGGAAGGACCGCCGAGCACCACCGACCGGTCGGGCCCGGCCGCCGCGCTGTCCGCGTACGTACAGACGATCTGGGCCAGCGCGTGCGTGGGAAGGTCCTCGGGCTGGCTGCTCAGCCGCAGCGCGTCCCGGGGGTCTCCCTTGCGTCCCCCGGAGACGGACAGCGACTCCCGCACGTCGGTGCTGAAACCCGCCTGCTTCTCCTCCGCCGACGGCTCCTTCTTGAGCTCGTCGAGCAGCGTCTGCGCGACGCGAACCCGGTCGGACAGCCGCTCCTCGGGAATCCGCACCGTCCGGTCCACCGAGACCAGCTGGGCCCCGCAGACCAGATGCACCTGGAGCGGTACGCCGGACCCCGCCTCTGCGGCCGGCTCCTGAGCCGACAGCTCGCAGGGCACCCGGGACGGCGCGGCGCCCGCGTCGACCGGCACCGAGGTGGTCCGGATCCCGCACCCGGCGAGCGCGGCACAGAGCGCGGCGAGGGCGGTGAGACGGGTCAGCCTGCGTTTCACTGGTCCTCGCACTCCTGTCCCTCCCTCACGCCGACGCCGCCGTCGTCGTCTCCGTCAGCCGTCCGCGACACGTCGAGCGGCAGCCGCAGGACGAAGACCGCGCCGCCCTCCGGCGAGTTGGAGGCGGTGATGTCCCCGCCGTGGATGTGCGCGTTCTCCATGGCGATGGACAGGCCGAGGCCGCTGCCCTCGGAGCGCGGGCGCGACGCGCTCGCCTTGTAGAAGCGGTCGAAGACGTGCGGCAGCACGGCCTCGGGGATGCCCGGGCCGTGGTCCCGTACCTCGATGAGCAGCTCGTGGTCGATGGGCCGCACCGACACCCGCACCGGCGAACCGCCGTGCTTGAGCGCGTTCCCGATCAGGTTCGCCAGGATCACGTCGAGCCGGCGCGGGTCGAGGCGCGCCATGATGCCGCGCTCGGCATCGAGATCGACCGCGTCGAGCCACGCGCGGGCGTCGATGCAGGCCGTCACCTGGTCGGCCACGTCGACGTCGTCGAGGACCAGACGGGCCGTGCCCGCGTCGAAGCGGGTCACCTCCATGAGGTTCTCCACCAGGTCGTTCAGCCGCCTCGTCTCGCTCACCACCAGGTGCACGGCGGGCGCGATCATCGGGTCGAGGTTGTCCGCCTCGTCCTCCAGGACCTCCGCCACCGCCGTGATCGCGGTCAGCGGGGTCCGCAGCTCGTGCGACATGTCGGCGACGAAGCGGCGGCTGGACTCCTCCCGCGCGCTCATGTCCGCGACCTTCTTCTCCAGCGACTCGGCGGTCCGGTTGAAGGTCCGTGACAGCTCTGCCAGTTCGTCCGTACCCGATACCCGCAGCCGGGTGTCGAGCTTGCCCTCGCCGAGCCGCCGGGCCGCGTCGCCGAGCCGCTGCACGGGCTTGAGCACGGTCGTCGCCGCCGCCTGCGCGAGCAGCGCGGAGCCCAGCAGGGCCAGCGCGGTGGCGATGGCCAGGGACCAGGCCAGCGAGTTGAGGTCGTCGCGCTCCTGCTCCAGCGAGGTCAGCATGTAGCCGGTCGGTCCGCCGCCGATGACCTTCGTGCCCGCCACCAGGGACGGCTTGTCCCTCGGGATTATGCGCACCCAGTACAGGTGGTACGGGAACTCGTTGGCCTCGGTGACCTTCTGCCGCCGGTTCACCGCGTCCTGGAGCTCCTTCGGCACGTCCTCGAGCGTCAGGGTGTCGACGTCCGAGGTGGCGGCTATCGGCTTGCCCGGCTCCCGCTCGTCCACCAGCAGCACGCTGTAGCCGGGGTTGCCGCCCGCCGCCATCTGCGTCGCCGCGGCCTGGAGTTCCGCCTGCGTCGGCCGCAGCGGCAGCGTGGCCGCGCGGTTCTGCATCTCCTGGCGGAAGCTGTTGAGCGCGGCGTCCTGCGTACGGGTCAGCACCGCCTCGCGGTTGAGCCAGTACGCGATGCCCGACGCGGACACGGCGGCGGTCAGCGCCACCAGCGCGAACACGACGACGAGCCGCAGCCGCAGACTGGTCCAGCGCGGTCCCGCCTGCGGGGACTTCTCCCGGGCAGCGCTCACGAAGGCGAGTCCAGCCGGTAGCCGACCCCGCGGACCGTACGGATGAGCGTGGGGGACGACGGTACGTCCTCGACCTTGGCCCGCAGCCGCTGCACGCACGCGTCGACGAGCCGCGAGTCGCCGAGGTAGTCGTGCTCCCACACCAGCCGCAGCAACTGCTGCCGCGACAGGGCCTGCCCGGGGCGGCGGCTCAGTTCCAGGAGCAGCCGCAGCTCGGTCGGCGTGAGCTGCAGGTCCTCGCCGTTCTTGGTGACCGTCATCGCGGACCGGTCGATGGTCACGTTGCCGAACACGGCGGCGTCATTGGCCTCCCGCTCGCCCCGGCGCAGCACCGCGCGGATACGGGCGTCGAGCACCCGGCCCTGCACCGGCTTGACAACGTAGTCGTCGGCTCCGGATTCGAGACCCACCACCACGTCGATGTCGTCGCTGCGCGCGGTCAGCAGGATGATCGGCAGCTGGTCGGTGCGCCTGATGCGCCGGCACACCTCGAATCCGTCGATGCCGGGCAGCATCACGTCCAGCACGATCAGGTCCGGCCGCTGCTCACGCAGCAGTTTCAGGCCGTCCTCTCCCGTCGCCGCGGTGGCCACACGGTGGCCCTGGCGTGACAGGGAGAGCTCGAGGGCCGTGCGGATGGCGTGGTCGTCCTCGATCAGCAACAGGAAAGGCACAGAGGTCATTCTGGCCCATGGGGGAGGGACGGATCGACAGTTGGAGCACCACCGGTCGCTGTGACACGGCTGTGACAGTCGGCGGACACCCCGATGAAACTGCCCCGGCAAGCTTTTGGGCACACGGACAGCACCGGACTCCATTGACGGGGGGCGCGAGATGAACGCACTGCACAGCACCACCTCCAGCGCAGTTGTCACGCGGCTCCACGACGTCACGCGGAGCACCGAGAAGTCCGGTGCCGAAGGGGGCACCTCCCTGCTCGAACGGAGCCGGGAGACCGGGGGAGTGCGGGGATGCGCTCGGGGGATCGTGCGTCAGCGCACCCAGTCCCTGCACGTGGCCTCGGTGCCGGGCGCTTCCGCTGGGGGCGACGGGGGGCACGGGGGAGCGGCGTACCGGGAGGCGACGGGGGAAGGCGCTTCGGTGTCGGAGGTGGAGTTCACCACCTACGTCCAGGAGCGCCGCGCCTCCCTGTACGCGACCGCCTACCACCTGACCGGCGACCGGTACGAGGCCGAGGACCTGCTGCAGAGCGCCCTCTTCTCCACGTACCGCGCCTGGGACAGGATCAGCGACAAGGCGGCGGTCGGCGGCTACCTGCGCCGCACGATGACGAACCTGCACATCAGCGCCTGGCGCAGGCGCAAGCTGAACGAGTACCCGACCGAGGAGCTGCCGGAGACGGCGACCGACACGGACGCGATGCGCGGCACCGAGCTGCGCGCCGTCCTGTGGCAGGCGCTGGCCCGGCTGCCCGAACTCCAGCGCACCATGCTGGTCCTGCGGTACTACGAGGGCCGCACGGACCCGGAGATCGCGGAAATCCTCGACATCAGTGTCGGCACGGTCAAGAGCAGCATCTGGCGCTCCCTGCGCCGGCTGCGCGAGGACGACGTCCTCAGCTTCGGCCGTGACGAGGAGGAGTCCTTCGGCGAGCTGGTGGCCTGAGGGGTACGGGGGGTACGGGGGCCGCCGTTTCGGGGGAGACGGCGGGAGTACCGGGGGGAACGCGGCGGGGTCGTACAGGCGGGGGAGCCTGTACGGCCCCGCCGCGCTGTGTCCCGCTGTGTCCCGCCGCCCCGCGCGGGGCTAGCGCGCGGCCGGAGTGCGGTGGCGGCCCGCCGCGGCGGCCGCGAGCCTGCCCAGTGCCTCGTCCTTCGCGCAGGGGTGCGCCCCCAGAGCGGTCTGACGCTCCACGATCGCCCGCTCCGCCCGCATCAACCGCCATCCCCTGCGCAGCAGGAACGGCACCGACTTCCGCCCCTCCCGCAGGTCCCGGAGCAGCCGCCGGCGGAAGGTCGTCCCCGGACGCCCGCGCAGGCACAGGGCGTCGGCGAGCACGCCCAGCTCCGCGCAGCGCGCCACGATGTCCGCCGCGAAGATGCCCTCCGCCACGAACAGCGGGGTGCGCTCGATGTCCAGCGCCTCCCGGTCCTCGATGGAGCTGGTGGCGATGGAGTACACGGGCACGGTCGTACGCCCCGTACGGCACAGCTCCTCGATCGCCGCGACGGCGGCGTCCGCGTCCCACGACAGCGGTGAGTCCCAGTCGATGTCCGTGCTCCCCACGACCAGCGGGAGGGTGGGGTCGTCGCCCTCCTTGTAGAAGTCGTCGAGGCGCAGCACGGGCAGGCCCGTACGGGCGGCGAGCGACGATTTGCCGGAACCGGAGGGGCCCGTCAGCAGGACGACGCGCGTGGCTATGGGAGATGAACTCACGGGGAACCATTGTGCGGCATTGACCCGGTCGGGGGATCCCACCGGGAAGGCGTTGGTATCGGGCATCACATCTCAACTACGCTGCGTGCGCTCATGATTACTCACGCAGGCGGGAATTCCATGGCACGTCACGCAGGTCCCAAGTCCCAGCTGAGCGCTCTCCTGCGCGCAGGTCTGGCCGTCACCGCCGCCGGTGCGGCCCTCGCCGCGGGCGGTGGTGCGGCGCAGGCGGCGCCGGTGCCGAAGGAGGCCGGGATCGACGTGCCGCTGGAGAGCCTCGACCCGGCGGCGACGGGCCTCGCCCTGACCGGCGGGCTCGGCGCCGCGACCGCCCCGGTCAAGGACTTCCGCCTGAACCCCCTGGCCGGGACGGGCGTCGACCCTCTGGACAACGGACTGGGCACTCAGGTCGCCGACTTCCAGCCGCTGAGCACGGCGGCGGTCACCGCCCCGCTCACCCAGGGCGACGCGCTGCGGGAACTGCCGCTGGTCGGCCCGGCGACGGGGCTGCTGCCGGGCTGACCCGGCGCGTCGCGCCCGTACGGGAACGGCGGAACGGACGCGGACGGGCCCCGTACCGGGTGAGTGGTACGGGGCCCGTCCGCGTGGGCCGGCCGGCGTGTCAGTACGCCGAGCCGGACGCGCCCAGCGTGCCCGTCGGGTGCCAGACCGTCTTCGTTTCGAGGAAGGCCGTCAGACGGCGGGTGCCGGGGTCGGCCGACCAGTCGCCGTCCACAGCCTGTGGACGCAGAACCCGCTTGAGGTTGTCGGCGGCGGCGATCTCCAGATCACGCGCCAGGCCGGCGTCCGCGCCCGTGAGGTCGATCGCGTTGACGTCCTGGTGGGAGGCGAGCGGGAGGGCGATCTCGCGGGTGCGCCCCGACAGGACGTTGACCACGCCGCCCGGCAGGTCGGACGTGGCCAGCACCTCACCGAGGGCCAGCGCGGGCAGCGGCGACTTCTCCGAGGCGACGACGACGGCCGTGTTGCCCGTCGCGATCACCGGGGCGATCACCGAGACCAGGCCCAGGAAGGACGACTCCTGGGGCGCCACCACCGTGACGACGCCGGTGGGCTCGGGGGTGGAGAGGTTGAAGAACGGGCCCGCGACCGGGTTCGCCCCGCCCACGATCTGCGCGATCTTGTCGGTCCAGCCCGCGTACCAGACCCAGCGGTCGACGGCCGCCTCGACGACCTCCGCCGCCTTGGACTTGGACAGGCCCTCCGCGTGCGCCACCTCGTGCACGAACTGGCTCCTGCGGCCTTCCAGCATCTCCGCGACGCGGTAGAGCACCTGGCCCCGGTTGTACGCCGTCGCGCCCGACCAGGCGCCGAACGCCTTGCGCGCTGCGACGACCGCGTCACGGGCGTCCTTGCGGGACGACAGGGGGGCGTTGGCCAGCCACTTGTCCTTCGAGTCGGTCACTTCGTACACCCGGCCGCTCTCGGAACGGGGGAACTTGCCCCCGACGTACAGCTTGTAGGTCTTGAGGACAGTCAAGCGGTCAGACATCGAGGTAGGCCTCCAGACCGTGGCGGCCGCCTTCGCGGCCGAAGCCCGACTCCTTGTAACCGCCGAAGGGCGAGGTCGGGTCGAACTTGTTGAACGTGTTGGCCCAGACGACGCCGGCGCGCAGCTTGTTCGCGACGGCGAGGATCCGCGAGCCCTTCTCGGTCCAGATGCCGGCGGACAGGCCGTACTGGCTGTTGTTGGCCTTGGCGACGGCCTCGTCGGGCGTACGGAACGACAGCACCGAGAGCACCGGGCCGAAGATCTCGTCGCGGGCGACGGTGTGCGCCTGCGTCACGCCGGTGAAGAGCGTCGGCGCGAACCAGTACCCGGAGGAGGGCAGGTCGCACGGCGCGGACCAGCGCTCGGCGCCCTCCGCCTCGCCGGTCTCGGCGAGCGCGGTGATACGGGCGAGCTGCTCGGCGGAGTTGATCGCGCCGATGTCGGTGTTCTTGTCCAGGGGATCGCCCAGGCGCAGCGTGGAGAGCCTGCGCTTGAGGGAGTCGAGCAGCTCGTCCTGGATCGACTCCTGGACCAGCAGGCGCGAGCCCGCGCAGCAGACCTGGCCCTGGTTGAAGAAGATGCCGGTGACGATGCCCTCGACGGCCTGGTCGATGGGGGCGTCGTCGAAGACGATGTTCGCGCCCTTGCCGCCCAGCTCCAGGGTGACCTTCTTGTCCGTACCCGCGACCTGGCGGGCGATGGCCTTGCCGACGGCCGTGGAGCCGGTGAAGGCGACCTTGTTCACGTCCGGGTGCTCGACGAGCGCGGCGCCGGCGTCCCCGTAACCGGGAAGGATGTTGACGACGCCCCTGGGCAGACCCGCCTGGCGGCAGATGTCGGCGAAGAAGAGCGCGGAGAGCGGCGTCGTCTCGGCCGGCTTCAGGACGACGGTGTTGCCCGTCGCGAGCGCCGGGGCGATCTTCCACGCCAGCATCAGGAGCGGGAAGTTCCACGGGATGACCTGACCGGCCACGCCCAGCGGGCGCGGGTCGGCGCCGTACCCGGCGTGGTCGAGCTTGTCGGCCCAGCCCGCGTAGTAGAAGAAGTGCGCGGCGACCAGGGGGAGGTCCGCGTCGCGGGTCTCCTTGATCGGCTTGCCGTTGTCGAGCGTCTCCAGGACGGCCAGCTCGCGCGAGCGCTCCTGGATGATCCGCGCGATGCGGAAGAGGTACTTGGCACGCTCGGCGCCGGGCAGCGCGGACCACTTCTCGAACGCCTTGCGGGCCGCCTTCACGGCGCGGTCGACGTCCTCGGCGCCCGCGCGGGCGACCTCGGAGAGGACTTCCTCGGTCGACGGCGAGACGGTCTTGAAGACCTTGCCGTCGGCCGCGTCGGTGAACTCGCCGTCGATGAACAGGCCGTACGACGGAGCGATGTCGACCACCGAGCGGGACTCGGGGGCGGGTGCGTATTCGAATGCGGATGCCATGGTGATCAGTCCACCGTCACGTAGTCGGGACCGGAGTAACGGCCGGTGCTCAGCTTCTGCCGCTGCATCAGCAGGTCATTCAGCAGCGAGGAGGCGCCGAAGCGGAACCATTCGTTGGTGAGCCAGTCCTCGCCGACCGTCTCGTTGACCAGGACCAGGAACTTGATCGCGTCCTTGGTCGTGCGGATGCCGCCGGCCGGCTTCACGCCGATCTGGATTCCAGTCTGCGCCTTGAAGTCGCGTACGGCCTCGAGCATGAGCAGGGTGTTCGGCGGGGTGGCGTTCACGCCGACCTTGCCGGTGGAGGTCTTGATGAAGTCGGCGCCCGCGAGCATCCCGAGCCAGGACGCGCGGCGGATGTTGTCGTACGTCGACAGCTCGCCGGTCTCGAAGATGACCTTGAGGCGGGCCGTGTCGCCGCACTCGGCCTTCACGGCCGCGATCTCCTCGTAGACCTTCAGGTAGTGGCCGGACAGGAACGCGCCCCGGTCGATCACCATGTCGATCTCGTCGGCGCCCGCGGATACGGCGTCGCGCACGTCCGCCAGCTTCACGGGCAGGGCGGCGCGGCCGGCCGGGAAGGCGGTGGCGACCGAGGCGACCTTGATGCCCGTTCCGGCCAGGGCCTCCTTGGCGGTCTGCGCCATGTCCGGATAGACGCAGATCGCGGCGACGCGCGGCGTCGTGCGGTCGGTCGGATCGGGGTTGGCGCCCTTGGCGCAGAGCGCCCGGACCTTGCCCGGGGTGTCCGCGCCTTCGAGCGTGGTCAGGTCGATCATCGAGATGGCCAGGTCGATGGCGTACGCCTTCGACGTGGTCTTGACCGAACGGGTGCCGAGGGACGCGGCGCGCGCTTCGAGGCCGACGGTGTCTACGCCGGGGAGCCCGTGCAGGAAGCGGCGCAGCGCACCGTCGGACGCGGTCACGTCGGCGAATGCGGGTGCAGTGGTGGGCATGGTCACCAGATGAGCATATCTACGCGCGTAGCTGCCTGTACACCCCCGTACCCGCCGAGCCGGTGTGACGTGAGGCAGAATCGGCCGCATGACCACCAACCCCGGCGGACCGAACGAGCCGCCCGCCGAGCCGACGTACGCCGACCGGGTCTTCCGGTCCTCCTCCGCCCTCGCGGGAGGGGTCCTGGTGCTCGCGCTGGCCGCGTGGGTCGGCGGCGACGCGCTGGTGCGCGGCGAGGGCCGTACGCCGTGGGCCGCCGTGGCGGGCCTGCTGTTCGCGGTGCCGCTGGTGGTCGCCTTCACCCTGCGGCCCGCCGTCTTCGCCAATGACGACCGGCTGCGGATCCGCAATCCCTTCCGTACGATCACGCTGCCCTGGGCGTCGGTCGAGGGCGTACGGGCCGGGTACTCCAGCGAGGTGTTCGCGGGCGGCGGGAAGTACCAGCTGTGGGCGATCCCCGTGTCGCTGCGCCAGCGCAAGCAGGTCGCCCGCCGGCAGGCCAAGCAGGCGTCGGACGACCCGTACGGCAGGACCTCGGCGACCGCCGACGTCACCGACGCGCGGGCGCGCCGGGCGCCGGCCGACCAGCACATCGACGACCTGCGCGAGCAGGCCGAGCGCTGCGCGTCGCGCCCGACCGCGCAGGGCAGCCCCTCGGTCCGCTGGGCGTACGAGATCATCGCGCCCTGCGTGGCGGGCGCGATCGCGCTCGCCGTCCTGTTCGCCACCCGCTGAGCTACGGCGGGCCCGCCCAGACCAGCTGCATGTACGCCCCGAACCACAGCGAGGCCAGCGCCGTCCCGCCCAGCACCAGCGCCCCGGTGACCCGCCGCGCCCGCGCCACCGCCAGCGCGACCGGCAGCAGCAGCGGGAAGCCGGGGACCAGGAAGCGGGCGCGCGGGAAGTAGACGCCGCCGCTGCCCAGGACGACCAGGAGCAGTACGCCGGTGAACACCAGCAGCGGCAGCGGCTGGCGGTCGGCGGCGCAGAGCACGAACAGGGCCGCCGACAGGATGAGCACCAGCGTCACCACCACGAGGTAGAGCTGCGGCTTCGACTGGTACACCAGCCACCGCCGCATCTCGCGCAGCGTGTCGGCGCCGCCGTCCCACTCGTTCAGCCACAGCTTCTGCACGGCGAGGTAGCCGTCCCAGCGGCCCAGCCGCAGCCCCACCCAGGCGACGTAACCCGACCACCCCAGCGGCGCGATCAGCCCGGCGGCGAGCACGGCCGGGCGCAGCGCCCGGCCCCCGCGCCACGCCTGCCACAGGGCCACCGCCGCCGCCGCCGAAACGGCCGCGGCGACCGCGACGCCGGTCGGACGGGTGAGGCCGGCGAGCGCCGCGAGCGAGCCGGCCCACAGCCACCGGCCGGTGAGGACGGCGTACAGGGACCAGGCGGTGAGCGCGGTGAACAGCGACTCCGTGTAGCCCATCCACTGCACGACCGCGACGGGCACGCAGCCCCACAGGACGGCCAGCAGGGTGCCGGCACGGCGCCCGTGCAGCCGCTCGCCGACGGCGAAGATCCCCCAGGCCGCGACGAGCGAGCAGGCCACCGCGAGCAGCACGCCCACGCTCGCGCGCGAGCCCGGCGTGACGGCCGCGATCGCCTTGACGAGCATCGGGTAGAGCGGGAAGAAGGCCAGGTTGTTGCTGTTGCGGGCGGTGCCGAGGGCGGAGTCGTACCCGCTGTCGGCGATCTCCAGATACCAGCGGGAGTCCCACGAGGTGGCGAGGGCGGGCCACAGGCCGTGCCCCTTGAGATGGGCCCAGTGCGCCAGCACCAGCACCCCCAGGACGCGTACGGCGACGTAACCGGCCAGGGCCGGGGCGGCCCGCCGCAGGGACCGGGCGAGCCGGCCCCCCGCCGCCCCGTACGGACGCCTGGCGGCGGGGACGGCCGTGCGGGACGGGGCGGTCGCCGGGGGTGCGGTCGGGGGCACGCGGCAGCTCCTGGGACTCGGCGGCGGATACCGGGTCACCCTTCCTCGCACGCGCGGCCGGGGGCACGGACCGCTGCGTCACCTGCCGTACCCAAACCACTCGTCCGGGCGGTCGGTCCCGGGCGGGGGACCGGCCGCCCGGACGCGGCGGTCAGATGCCGGCGGCCGCCGACAGGTCGCGCTTGATCGCGGCGAGGATGCCCTCGGCCCGCTCCTTCGCCGCCGTCAGCCCGTCCGCGGCCGAGACGGGGACGACGGCCTCCAGATAGCACTTCAGCTTGGGCTCCGTGCCGCTCGGCCGGACGATCACGCGCGCCTTCACCTCACCGTCGAGGTAGTAGCGCAGCCCGTCGGTCGGCGGCAGCGCGTCCGTGCCGCGCGTCAGGTCCTCGGCGGAGGTGACGGTCAGACCGGCCAGCGCGGTGGGCGGCTGCGCGCGCAGCCGGCTCATCGCGTCGGCGATCACCGTGAGGTCCTCGACGCGGACCGACAGCTGGTCGGTGGCGTGCAGGCCGTGCTCCACGGCGAGGTCGTCGAGGAGGTCCAGGAGGGTGCGGCCCTCGGACTTCAGCACGGACGCCAGCTCGGTGACGAGCAGGGCCGCCGTGATGCCGTCCTTGTCGCGCACGCCCTCGGGGTCGACGCAGTAGCCGAGCGCCTCCTCGTAGCCGTAGCGCAGACCGTCGACGCGCGCGATCCACTTGAAGCCCGTCAGGGTCTCCTCGTACGGCAGACCCGCGGCGGCGGCGATCCGGCCGAGGAGGGACGACGAGACGATCGACTCGGCGAAGGTCCCGGTCGCGCCCTTGCGCACCAGGTGCGCCGCGAGCAGCGCGCCGACCTCGTCGCCGCGCAGCATCCGCCACTCGTCCGTGCCGGGCAGGGGCACGGCGACGGCGCAGCGGTCGGCGTCCGGGTCGTTCGCGACGATCAGGTCGGGCTTCGCGCGCCGGGCGGTGGCGAAGGCCAAGTCCATGGCCCCCGGCTCCTCCGGGTTGGGGAAGGCGACCGTGGGGAAGTCGGGGTCCGGCTCGGCCTGCTCGGCCACGAGCACGGGCTCGGGGAACCCGGCGCGGGCGAAGGCGGCCGTCAGGACGTCCTTGCCGACGCCGTGCATGGCCGTGTAGACGACGCGGGCCGTACGCGGCGAGTCCGGGTCGAGGACCGCGTCCGTACGGGCGAGATACGCCTCCAGGACCTCTTCGTCGAGCGTGAACCAGCCGCTCTCGGGACGCGGTACGCCGGCGAGGGACGCCACGGCGGCGATCTCGGCGGCGATCTCCGCGTCGGCGGGCGGCACGATCTGCGAGCCGTCGCCGAGGTAGACCTTGTAGCCGTTGTCCCGGGGCGGGTTGTGGCTGGCGGTGACCTCGACGCCGGCCACGGCGCCCAGGTGCCGTATGGCGAAGGCCAGGACCGGGGTGGGCAGCGGGCGCGGCAGGAGGGCTGCGCGCAGGCCGGCGCCGGTCATCACGGCGGCGGTGTCGCGGGCGAAGTCGGCGCTCTTGTAACGGGCGTCGTAACCGATGACGACGAGGCCGTCGGTCTGCCCCTTCGCCTTCAGGTACGCGGCGAGGCCGGCGGCGGCGCGGACGACCACGGCCCGGTTCATGCGCATCGGGCCCGCGCCCAGCTCGCCGCGGAGGCCCGCCGTTCCGAACTGGAGCGTGCCGGCGAAGCGGGCGGAGATCTCGTTCAGATCCCCGGCGTCGATGAGCTTGGCCAGCTCGTCGCGGGTCTCGCTGTCCGGGTCCTCGGCCAGCCAGGTCCGTGCCCGCGCGATGAGCTCCTGCTCCTGCTGCACGATGTGGTCCACCTCTCGTGTGTGGTGCGTGGTCGTTGAGCCGCGAACGCCGGACGGCCGGATCCGCCCGCGGGGCGGGCGCATGCGGTCCGTCCGGCGAGGAGGATCAGATGCGTTCGAGGACCTGCGCCAGGAGCGCGCCCATGCGGGTGGCCGAGTCGCGGCCGGCCTGGAGGACTTCCTCGTGGTTCAGCGGTTCGCCCGTCAGGCCCGCGGCCAGATTGGTGACCAGCGAGATGCCGAGCACCTCGGCGCCGGCCTCCCGGGCGGCGATGGCCTCCAGGACCGTGGACATGCCGACCAGGTCGCCGCCCATGACGCGGACCATGTTGATCTCGGCGGGCGTCTCGTAGTGCGGGCCGGGGAACTGGACGTACACGCCCTCCTCCAGGGTGGCGTCCACCTCCTTGCACAGCGCGCGCAGGCGCGGCGAGTACAGGTCCGTCAGGTCCACGAAGTTCGCCCCGATGATCGGCGAGGTGGCCGTCAGGTTGATGTGGTCGCTGATGAGGACCGGCTGGCCGGGGCGCATGCCCGGGCGCAGGCCGCCGCAGCCGTTGGTGAGGACGATGGTCTTGCAGCCGGCGGCGACGGCGGTGCGGACGCCGTGCGAGACGGCGGCGACACCGCGGCCCTCGTAGTAGTGCGTACGGCCGAGGAAGACCAGCGCCCGCTTGTCCCCGATCTTGTACGAGCGGACCGTGCCCGCGTGTCCGGCGACGGCCGGCGGCGGGAAGCCGGGCAGCTCGGTGACCGGGAACTCGTGCTCGGGCGCGCCCAGCGCCTCGGCGGCGGGCACCCAGCCCGACCCCATCACGAGGGCGACGTCGTGGGTCTCGGCGCCGGTCAGCTCGCGCAGGCGGGCGGCGGCGGCGTCGGCGGCCGCGTGGGGGTCGGCGAAGCCGTCGGCGGGGGCAGGGGTTACAGATGCGTTCACGCCGACGAGGGTAACCGGTGAATCCCTACGCGCGTAGATGTCACTGCCGACGGTGTTGCGATCGTTGCCTTGTCGGATCGGACAAGGGGGAGGCCGGCACCCTCAGCAGGGGCGCTTGCGCAGCTCCATGACGTAGTCGTGCGGCGCGCCGGCCGACTCCGCCGCGTCGGCGAGTTCTCCCAGGTAGCGGGCGGAGGGGAGTCCGCCCTCGTACCCGTTCAGGACGTACACCCAGGCGGGTTCCTCGCCGTCCAGCGTGTGCACGCGCACCCGCATCCGGCGGTAGATGTCGAGTCCGACACCCTCCCAGCGGTCCATGGAGTCCTCGTCCATGGGGGCGATGTCGTAGAGCGCGACGAAGACCTGCGAACGGGGGGCCTCCACGATGGTGGCGAGCGCGCCCTCCCAGCCCATCGCCTCCCCGCCGAAGGTCAGCCGCCAGCCGTTGAGCCAGCCGGTTCCGCGCAGCGGTGAGTGCGGTGCGCGGCGCGTCATCAGCCGCGCGTCGAGGTTGCCGGCGTACGCGGCGTAGAGCGACATGTGGTCGAGGGTACGGGAGGGGGTGGCGCGGCGGGGGCCGTGCGGCGGTGCGGCCGGACGGGAGGGGGTGGCGGCGGGGCCGTGAAGCGGTGCGGCCGGATGGAGGCCCCGGGGCGAAGCACCTTGAAGCGTGCGGGACAATGGAGTACGTACTGCATTCCCCCCGGGCGATCCCCGGATCCCCGGCCGAGCGGGCAGGCGGGCCGGGATTGACAATGCGAGGCGGACTTTTTCGTGACCCGGATCGTGATCATCGGTGGCGGACCCGGCGGATACGAGGCGGCCCTGGTGGGCGCCCAGCTCGGCGCGGAGGTGACGGTCGTCGACAGCGACGGTCTCGGCGGGGCGTCGGTGCTGACCGACTGCGTACCGTCCAAGACTCTGATCGCGACGGCCGAGGTGATGACGACCTTCGACTCTTCGTACGAGGAGTTGGGCATCATCGTCGCCGACGACACGCCGCACATCGAGCAGGCGGCCCGCGTGGTCGGCGTGGACCTGGGCAAGGTCAACCGCCGCGTGAAGCGCCTCGCGCTCGCGCAGTCCCACGACATCACCGCGTCCGTCACGCGGGCCGGCGCGCGCGTGCTGCGCGGCCGGGGCCGCCTGGAGGGCCAGCAGGACGCCGACGGCTCGCGCACGGTCGTCGTCACGTACGGCGACGGCAACGAGGAGCGCCTCACCGCCGACGCGGTGCTGATCGCCACCGGCGGCCACCCGCGCGAGATCCCCGACGCGCTGCCGGACGGCGAGCGGATCCTGAACTGGACGCAGGTGTACGACCTGGACGAGCTCCCCGAGGAGCTCATCGTGGTCGGCTCCGGTGTCACCGGCGCCGAGTTCGCCGGCGCGTACCAGGCGCTCGGCTCGCGCGTCACCCTCGTCTCCTCGCGCGACCGCGTGCTGCCGGGCGAGGACCCGGACGCCGCGGCGGTCCTGGAGGACGTCTTCCGGCGGCGGGGCATGAACGTCATGGCGCGCTCGCGCGCCGAGTCCGCCAAGCGGGTCGGCGACCGGGTGGAGGTCACCCTCTCCGACGGGCGCGTCATCAGCGGCACGCACTGCCTGATGGCCGTCGGCGCCATCCCGAACACCGCGGACATGGGCCTGGAGGAGTCCGGGGTCCGGCTGAAGGACTCGGGCCACATCTGGACCGACAAGGTCTCCCGTACGACCGCTCCCGGCGTGTACGCGGCGGGCGACGTGACCGGCGTCTTCGCGCTGGCGTCGGTCGCGGCCATGCAGGGCCGGATCGCCATGTACCACTTCCTCGGCGACGCGGTGACACCGCTCAACCTCAAGACCGTCTCGTCGAACGTCTTCACCGACCCCGAGATCGCGACGGTCGGCTACACCCAGGCGGACGTGGACGCCGGGAAGATCGACGCGCGCTCGGTGAAGCTGCCGCTCTTGCGCAACCCGCGCGCGAAGATGCAGGGCATCCGCGACGGCTTCGTCAAGATCTTCTGCCGCCCGGGTACGGGCATTGTGGTCGGCGGCTGCGTCGTCGCGCCGCGCGCGAGCGAGCTCATCCACCCGATTTCGATCGCGGTCGACAACAACCTGACCGTGGAACAGATCGCGAACGCCTTCACGGTCTACCCGTCCCTGTCGGGATCGATCGCCGAGGTCGCGCGGCAGCTGCACACCCGCAAGACGTCCGCCGAGGCGTAGTCCACCAGGTCACCGGCGTGGTCACGCGGCATACGCCACCGGCGTACGCCGCGTATACCACTCCGCGCCCCAGTTTGGGCACAACTTCTGTTATTCGGTGCAAACTGCTGAAAACTATCGGCTGCCCAGGTTACTGTCAGTTTCGTGTTCGCTGCAGAACGTCGCCAATTGATCCTCGAAATGGTGCGCGCCAACGGGGCTGTATCGCTCCGTGAGCTCGCCCGCGTCGTCCAGACCTCCGAAGTGACCGTACGGCGGGACGTGCGGGCACTGGAGGCAGAAGGACTCCTCGACCGCCGGCACGGCGGTGCGGTACTGCCGGGCGGTTTCACGCGGGAGTCCGGCTTTCCGCAGAAATCCCATCTCGCGACCGCGGAGAAGACGGCCATCGCCGACCTCGCCGCGGGACTCGTCGAAGAGGGCGAAGCCATCGTCGTCGGCGCCGGGACGACCACACAGGAGCTGGCCAGACGGCTCGCCCGGGTGCCCGGGCTCACCGTCGTCACCAACTCCCTGCTGGTGGCCCAGGCGTTGGCGCACGCCAACCGCGTCGAGGTCGTCATGACCGGCGGGACGCTGCGCGGGTCGAATTACGCGCTGGTCGGCAGCGGGGCCGAGCAGTCCCTCCAGGGGCTGCGCGTCTCCCGGGCCTTCCTCTCCGGCAGCGGACTGACCGCCGAGCGCGGTCTGTCCACGTCCAACATGCTCTCGGCCAGCGTCGACAGGGCGCTGGTGCAGGCCGCCGCGGAGGTGGTGGTCCTCGCGGACCACACCAAGCTCGGCACCGACACGATGTTCCAGACGGTGCCGACGGACGTGATCACGCGCCTGGTCACCGACGAGCCGCCGCAGCACGACGACCGCGCCGCGACCGAGTTGCAGGCCCTGGCGGACCAGGGCGTGCAGATCGCCGTCGCGGGGCAGGGAACGGCGGGCTCAGGGGCAGAGGGCGTCCAGACCGGACGCCAGCCCCGCCGGGACATGCCCCTGCCCGGTCAGCGGCGTACGCACCCGGGCGGCCCCGGGGCGCTGCGCGGCGCCGGAGCGCTGGCGGACCAGCAGTCCGGGCCCGCCGAGCGGGAGCGGGCCCGCGTCGCGGACATGCGCCGCCGCTGAACCGGAGGTCCGGTCACCCCGGACCCGGCTCGGCCCGCAGTCCCTTCAGCGTCAGTGTCAGCAGCCGGTCGGCCAACTCCGGATCGTCCGGCGCCTGTTCGGCGGCCAGCGCGATGGCGTTCGTCAGCTGCATCAGGTCGCCGATCGACACGTCGGGCCGCACGGCGCCGCTCTCCTGAGCCCGTACGAGCAGCCGCTCGCCCGCCGCGTTCATCGGCGTACTGCACCGCGCGAGGGCCGAACTCTTGTCGCGGGAAGCCGACATGAGCGCCCGGGCGAGCCCTCGGTACTCACCGGCGTGCCTGACGATGTCGCGCAGCCAGGCGACGAGCGCGGAGCAGGGGGCGTCACTGCCGGCGAGTTCCCGCGACCGTGCGAGGAGTTCGTCCACGGCGCCCTGGAAGACCGCGCTCATCAGGGCGTGCCGGGTGGGGAAGTGCCGGTAGAGCGTGCCGATGCCCACCCCGGCGCGGCGCGCGACGTCTTCGAGTGAGGCGTCGGTGCCGTGCTCGGCGAAGGCGGTACGGGCCTCGGCCAGCACGCGTTCGTAGTTCCGCCGGGCATCGGCGCGCATGGGCCGCACCGCCCCCGTGGCCGAGGCCGGGGCGCGCCCGTGCCCGGGGACCGGCTGCGTCCGGGACTCCGACGGGGGCCGCGACACCGGCTGGGTCGGCGCTCCCGGCGGCCGTGGTCTGCTCGTCGCCATGGCGTTGCCCTTCTCCTGCTCCGGTCTCCAGGATGCCATTGCGAGCCGAGGGCCCCGCCGGTGTCGGCGGGGCCCTCGGCTCACTCACGGCTCATGGCCGCCGGACGTCAGTCCTTGATCTCGCAGATGACGGCGCCGGAGGTGACCGACGCGCCGACCTCGGCGGCCAGGCCCTTGACGGTGCCGGAACGGTGCGCGTTCAGCGGCTGCTCCATCTTCATGGCCTCCAGGACGACGACGAGGTCGCCCTCCTTGACCTCCTGGCCCTCCTCGACCGCGACCTTGACGATCGTGCCCTGCATGGGCGAGGCGAGGGTGTCGCCGGAGGCTGCGGGGCCGGACTTCTTCGCGGCGCGGCGCTTCGGCTTGGCGCCGGCGGCCAGGCCGGTCCGGGCCAGCGTCATGCCCAGCGAGGACGGCAGCGAGACCTCGAGCCGCTTGCCGCCGACCTCGACGACGATGGTCTCGCGACCGGACTCGTCCTCGTCCGCGTCGGCGCCCGGCACGGTGAAGGGCGGGATCTCGTTGACGAACTCGGTCTCGATCCACCGGGTGTGGACCGTGAACGGGTCGGAGGTGAACGCCGGGTCCGCGACGACCGCGCGGTGGAAGGGGATGGCCGTGGCCATGCCCTCGACGTTGAACTCCGCCAGGGCGCGCGCGGCGCGCTGGAGGGCCTGCTCACGGGTGGCGCCGGTGACGATCAGCTTGGCCAGGAGCGAGTCCCACGCCGGGCCGATGACGCTGCCCGACTCGACGCCCGCGTCCAGGCGGACACCGGGGCCGGACGGCGGCGCGAAGGCGGTCACCGTGCCGGGGGCGGGCAGGAAGCCGCGGCCCGGGTCCTCGCCGTTGATGCGGAACTCGATGGAGTGCCCGCGCACGGCCGGGTCGTCGTACCCCAGCTCCTCGCCGTCGGCGATCCGGAACATCTCGCGGACCAGGTCGATGCCGGTGACCTCTTCGGAGACCGGGTGCTCGACCTGGAGGCGGGTGTTGACCTCCAGGAAGGAGATGGTGCCGTCGACGCCGACGAGGAACTCGACGGTGCCGGCGCCGACGTAACCGGCCTCCCTGAGGATGGCCTTGGACGCGCGGTACAGCTCGGCGTTCTGGGCTTCGCTCAGGAACGGCGCGGGGGCCTCCTCCACCAGCTTCTGGTGGCGGCGCTGGAGCGAGCAGTCACGGGTGGAGACGACGACGACGTTGCCGTGGCTGTCGGCCAGGCACTGCGTCTCCACGTGGCGCGGCTTGTCGAGGTAGCGCTCGACGAAGCACTCGCCGCGGCCGAAGGCGGCGACGGCCTCGCGGACGGCCGAGTCGTACAGCTCCGGGACCTCTTCGAGCGTGCGAGCGACCTTCAGGCCGCGGCCGCCGCCGCCGAACGCCGCCTTGATGGCGATCGGCAGACCGTTCTGCTCGGCGAACGCGACGACCTCGTCGGCCCCGGAGACCGGGTCCGGCGTACCGGCGACGAGCGGGGCGCCCGCACGCTGCGCGATGTGCCGGGCCGCCACCTTGTCGCCGAGGTCGCGGATGGCCTGCGGCGGCGGGCCGATCCAGGTCAGGCCCGCGTCGAGCACGGCCTGCGCGAACTCGGCGTTCTCGGAAAGGAAGCCGTAGCCGGGGTGAACGGCATCCGCCCCCGAATCCTTGGCGGCCTGGAGCACCTTGGCCATGTCCAGGTAGCTGGCGGCCGGGGTGTCACCGCCCAGAGCGAACGCCTCGTCGGCCGCGCGGACGTGCAGAGCGTCCCGGTCCGGGTCGGCGTAGACGGCTACGCTCGCGATCCCGGCATCCCGGCAGGCCCGAGCAACGCGGACAGCGATTTCGCCTCGGTTGGCGATGAGCACCTTGCGCACGATTGGCTCCCTCCTTGAAACAAGCTGAGTTTAGGGACTGCCGACACCGACCTACGACCCATCCCCAATAGTGAGCTTGCCCACACGGAGCGTGATGCGAGTCCCGCTCGAGTCGCGAATTCCCTTGTCGCACCACGGTACGACGGGTTCCTCCACCGCACAGTAGCCCTCAGGTGTGGCGCAGGTCTCTGTCTGGGCGTCCAGCGGCGCGCCAGCTTTCTTTGTGGAGTCCCTACGAAGCGCCGGGCGATTCTTTGCCGTCGGCACCGGCCGTGTCGGACCCCTTGTACGGAGCATTACCGGTTAGTAGCGTTTGGGTGTCGCTACGTACTAGGGGTAACAGCCGGAAGAGGGTGGGCGCCGTGGCGCGCAGGCCGATAGCTGCCGCTGCCGCGGCAGTGCTGTTCGTGGAAGCCGTCGGGATCGTGTTCGTCCACTGGATCCTCGGCAAGGTCGTCAGCGGCCAGTCGATGTCCCTCGCCGGGCTCGACCCGGACGTGATGTCCACCTCGACGTACGTGATGGGCGGCGGCTTCGGCCTCTACCTGGTGGCGTGCGGGGTGCTCCTGCTGCGCGCCGCGCTGACGGACCGTGCGCCGGGCCGCCTCGGCCGCATCCTGCTGATCGCCTGCGCGGTGGTGCACGGGGTGCTCGGGGCGCTGTGCGTCGGACTGGTCGGCTGGGCCGCGTTCGCGGTGCTCATGGCCGAGTTCGGCCTGGTCGTGCTGTCGGTCATCGCGTACGGGAAGCGGGACGCCGACGGCGCCTCCGGAGCGGCGGCCACCCGGGACGTTCCGCCCGCCGGGCCCGGGAACGGGG
The DNA here is from genome assembly GCF_056429965.1 of Streptomyces sp. NPDC046122. NCBI lineage: Bacteria > Bacillati > Actinomycetota > Actinomycetes > Kitasatosporales > Streptomycetaceae > Streptomyces > Streptomyces sp. NPDC046122. Next base: position 256,670 of record NZ_JBWKLQ010000004.1, read on the forward strand.
CTCCGGCGCCCGCCTGACGGGCCCTCGCCGTCTCACCACGCGAACCGCGGCGCCGCCCGGTCGAGGATCGCGGAACCTGGCGGCTGCGGCGCTCGCGCGCGGCGTCAAGGTGCAGCCGCTGTCGTGGCACAGGCGGCGTGCGGGCAGTCCCGGTCTGGTGCTCGGTTACGCCGCGACGCCGCCGGGCGGGATCACCGAGGGCGTCGCGGCGCTGGGCGAGGCTCTGGCGGGGGTGGCGCCGGCGGTCAGGCCCAGAGCGCGGTGATCGGGGTGCCCAGCTCGCCGAGCAGGCGGCGCAGCAGCGGCAGGGACAGGCCGATGACGTTGCCGGGGTCGCCGTCGATGCCGTCGACGAACGGGGCCGAGCGGCCGTCGAGCGTGAAGGCGCCGGCGACGTGGAGGGGTTCGCCGGTGGCCACGTACGCGGCGATCTCGGCATCCGTCGGTTCGCCGAAGCGGACCGTGGTGGACGCGGTGGCGGAGGCGCGGGCGCCGGTCGCGGTGTCGATCACGCAGTGGCCGGTCTGCAGGATGCCGGAGCGGCCCCGCATGGCCTTCCAGCGGGCGGTGGCGTCCTCGGCGTCGGCGGGCTTGCCCAGCGCGGCGCCGTCGAGTTCGAGCACGGAGTCGCAGCCGATGACCAGGGCGCCGGCGGCCTCGGGGCGCGCGGCGACGGACGCGGCCTTGGCCTCGGCGAGTACGAGCGCCAGCTCGCCCGGAGTGGGCGCGGTGACGGCGTCCTCGTCGACGCCGCTGACGACGACCTCGGGAGTGAGCCCGGCCTGGCGCAGGAGGCCGAGGCGGGCAGGGGAGGCGGAGGCGAGGACGAGGCGGCGGCGCGGATCAGTCATGCGCTTCATCGTACGAGGCGCGGGGGAGGCGGCCGGGCGCCCCGGGGCCCGCGACCCCGCGGACGGAAGGTCAGCGGATGCCGGCCGCCAGCATCGCCAGCACCATCGCGAGCGCGAGCAGCACGCCCGCGCGCCGGAGCATCGCCTGCGTCTCGCGCAGTTCTTTCGGAGGCTCGTTCTCCGGGTCGGACCACAGCATGCCTTCGATCCTGCGACCGAAATTGCTCCGGCGCCTGAGTACGTGTACTCAGGGCGTCCAGTACCAGGGGACTAATTCCTGGTGAACGCTCCTGCCTTCGCCGCCGTCACGGCCACCGCCGCCGCCCGCACCGCGTGCGCCTCGGACAGGGGTTCGCGGCTCACGACGAAGCGGTAGTAGAGCGGGGCCGAGACCGCGCGCACCACCTCGCCCGCGTCCGTGCCGGCCGGCACCTCGCCCCGGTCCGCCGCCCGCTCCACGCACGGTGCCCATGCGTCGATTCGCGTGGCGTAGAAGCCGTTCAGCGCCGTCGCGCAGTCCTCGTCGCACGCCGCCGCCGCGACGACCGCCTGGAACACCGGGCCCATGCGGGAGTCGGTGAGGGTCCGGTGCACCAGGCGGGCGTTGGCCAGCAGGTCGCCCTCCAGCGAGCCGGTGTCGGCCGCGGGGACCGACTGCTCGGCCATGTCGCGCAGCAGGTCGGCGACGAGTCCGGCCGCCGAGCCCCAGCGGCGGTAGACCGTCGTCCTGCCGACGGCGGCGCGGGCCGCGACCCGGTCCGGGTTCACCCCGTGGAAGCCGCCCTCCACCAGCGCGTCCCGCGTCGCCTCGAGCACGGCGGCGCGCACCTTGGCGGTCCGGCCGCCGGGGCGCACGGTCCCCGGCGTGAGCGAAGCGGACGGCCGCAAACGGGAATTCTGTTCCATTAGACGCTCCGATGCTGATACGGTCCTCGCATCTTAACGGAACTCAGTTCCCATTAGGGAAGGGCTGTGCCTTGAACGCCAACCGTGTCCGCCGTATCGCCGCCCCCGTCGCCGCCTCCGCCCTCGCGCTCGGCCTCCTCGGCGCCGCCCAGCCGGCATCCTCCGCCCGGCCGGACCTCGCGCCGAAGCCGGTTGCCCGGTGGACCGCCGCCTGGGGAGCCTCCCCGCAGCTCCCCAGCACCGGCTTCACCCCCAACTGGTCCCAGGAGGGCTTCTCGCACCAGACCGTCCGCCAGGTGGTCCGCGTCACGGCCGCCGGCGAGCGGGCCCGTATCCGCCTCTCCAACGCGTACGGGACCTCACCGCTCAGCGTCACCGGCGCCACGATCGCCCGTACGGCGAAGGGCGGGGGCGCCGCGGTCGAGGCCGGGAGCGTCCGCCACCTCACCTTCTCCGGCAAGCGGTCCGCGGAGATACCCGCGCGCGGCGAGCTGCGCAGCGACGCCGCCCCCCTGCCCCTGGACCGGCTGGAGTCCGTCACCGTCACCCTCTACCTCGCCGGCACCACCGGACCCGCCACGTTCCACGCCCAGGCATGGACCGACGCGCACCGCGCCGACGGGGACCACCGCGCCGACGCGTCCGGCGCGGCCTTCACCGACACCACCCAGTCCTGGTACTACCTCTCCGGCGTCGAGGTCGGCGGAGCCCCGCCCCGCGAGAAGGACGGCATCGTCCTGTTCGGCGACTCCATCACCGACGGTTTCGGCTCGACCCCCGGCGCCGACCGCCGCTGGTCCGACGCTCTCGCCGAGCGCACGGGCCGGCCGGTCGTCAACCAGGGCATCGGAGGCAATCTCGTCCTCAACGACTCCGCCTGGTACGGCGAGCGCGCCACGGCCCGCTTCGGCCGCGACGCCCTCGGCCGGCCCGGTGTGTCCACCGTCGTCGTACTCGAAGGACTCAACGACATCGGCTTCAGCGAGGCGAAGGACCAGCCGACCTACAAGCCCTCGCCCGTGGTCTCCGCCGCCGAGCTGATCGCCGGCTACCGCGAGCTGATCCGCGCCGCCCACGCCGAGGGCCTGCGGATCGTCGGCGCGACCCTGCTGCCGTTCAAGGGCTCGGACCACTGGGGCGAGCACGCGGCGCGGGTGAGCGACGAGGTCAACCACTGGATCCGCACCTCGGGCGAGTTCGACGCGTACGCCGACTTCGACCGGGCGCTCGCGGACCCGGCCGACGCCGACCGCCTCCACCCGGCGTACGACCACGGGGACGCGCTGCACCCCAACGACGCGGGCTACCGGCTGATGGCGAAGACCGTCGCCGAAGTCCTCTGAGGCGGCAGCGGAGAAGGCCGGACCCGCAGGGGCCCGGCCTTCTCCGGTTCGTCTAGCCCGGCCAGTACGTCCGGCCCCAGGCCGTCGGCCCCGGCTGCGGCAGCCGGTGCCGCGCCACCCTGGCCGGGTCCGACCAGGCGGCCGCCGGTTCCTCGGCGCCGGACGGCGCGCCGGCCGCCGCCGCGGCGCGTGCCTGGACCACCGCCAGTGCGGCGGCCAGCTCCTCAGGGGTCGGGTTGCCCCGTACGACCTTGATCATCGTCAGGCGCCTTCCTAGAGGGGGATGTTGCCGTGCTTCTTCGGAGGGAGGGATTCCCGCTTCGTCCGCAGCTGACGCAGCCCGCGCACGATGTGGCGGCGCGTCTCCGACGGCAGGATCACCGCGTCGACGTAGCCCCGCTCGGCGGCGACGTACGGGTTCAGCAGTGTGTCCTCGTAGTCGGCGATCAGCTCCGCCCGGGTCGCCTCGGGGTCCTCGGCGGCCGCGATCGTACGGCGGTGCAGGATGTTCACCGCGCCCTGCGCGCCCATCACCGCGATCTGCGCGGTCGGCCACGCCAGGTTCAGGTCCGCGCCCAGGTGCTTGGAGCCCATGACGTCGTACGCGCCGCCGAACGCCTTGCGGGTGATGACCGTGATGAGCGGCACCGTCGCCTCCGCGTACGCGTAGATCAGCTTCGCGCCGCGCCGGATGATGCCGCCGTACTCCTGGTCCACGCCCGGCAGGAAGCCGGGCACGTCCACGAACGTCAGCACCGGCACGTTGAACGCGTCGCAGGTGCGCACGAAGCGCGCGGCCTTCTCGGAGGCGTTGATGTCCAGGCAGCCGGCGAACTGCATCGGCTGGTTGGCGACGATGCCCACCGGGTGGCCCTCGACCCGGCCGAAGCCCGTGACGATGTTCGGCGCGAAGAGCGCCTGCGTCTCCAGGAACTCGCCGTCGTCCAGCACGTGCTCGATGGCCGTGTGCATGTCGTACGGCTGGTTCGCGCTGTCCGGGATCAGCGTGTCCAGCTCGCGGTCCTCGTCGGACGTCTCCAGGTCCGCCTCCTCGGGGAAGGCGGGCGGCTCGCTGAGGTTGTTCGAAGGCAGGTACGAGAGCAGCGACTTGACGTACTCGATCGCGTCCTTCTCGTCACCCGCCATGTGGTGCGCGACACCCGACGTGGTGTTGTGCGTGCGCGCGCCGCCGAGCTCCTCGAAGCCGACGTCCTCGCCCGTGACGGTCTTGATGACGTCCGGACCGGTGATGAACATGTGCGAGGTCTGGTCGACCATCACCGTGAAGTCGGTGATCGCGGGCGAGTACACCGCGCCGCCCGCGCACGGGCCGACGATCAGTGAGATCTGCGGGACGACGCCCGACGCGTGCACGTTGCGGCGGAAGATCTCGGCGAACAGGCCCAGCGCGACGACGCCCTCCTGGATGCGCGCGCCGCCGCCGTCGTTGATGCCGACGACCGGGCAGCCGGTCTTCAGCGCGAAGTCCATCACCTTGACGATCTTCTCGCCGTAGACCTCGCCGAGCGACCCGCCGAAGATGGTGAAGTCCTGCGAGTACACGCAGACCGGGCGGCCGTCGACCGTGCCGTAGCCGGTCACCACGCCGTCGCCGTACGGACGGTTCTTCTCGATGCCGAAGTTCGTCGAGCGGTGCCGGGCGAACTCGTCGAGCTCCACGAACGACCCCTCGTCCATGAGGAGGTCGATCCGCTCACGGGCCGTCAACTTGCCCTTGGCGTGCTGCTTTTCGACCGCGCGCGCGGAGCCCGCATGCGTCGCCTCGTCGATACGGCGCTGCAGATCCGCGATTTTGCCCGCGGTGGTGTGAATGTCTGTCTCGGGCTCGGACATCGGGATGCGGCTCCCTGCCTGGTCAGCGGACGGCTACTGGCACGTAGCGTAGCGGCGCGTGTGCCGCTCGGCAGTGCGTCGTTTGCCACACCTACGCTGGGTTGCATGACGCCTCCCGATGCTTCAGACCACCGCTGGTCCGACCTCGACCGGCCGCCGCTCAGCGCCGTCGCGCTGCGCCGCGCACTGGTGCGGGAGGGCAGCCTGTGGACGTCCCTGGACGTCGTTCCCTCCGTCGGATCGACCAATACCGACCTGTCCGCGCGGGCCGCCGGGCTGCCCGAAGGGGCGGTCCTCGTCGCCGAGGAGCAGACCGAGGGCCGGGGCCGCCTCGACCGGCGCTGGTCGGCGCCCGCCCGCTCCGGGCTCTTCTTCTCCGTACTGCTGAAGCCCACCGGGGTCCCCGTCGAGAAGTGGGGCTGGCTGCCGCTGCTCGCCGGTGTCGCGGTGGCGAGCGGCCTGTCGCGGTCGGCCGGCGTCGACACCGCGCTCAAGTGGCCCAACGACCTCCTGGTGACCGTCGGGGGCGAAGAACGCAAGGCGGGCGGCATCCTCGCCGAGCGGGCCGCGGACGGCGTCGTCGTGGGCATCGGCGTCAACGTCACGCTGACCGAGAAGGAGCTGCCGGTCCCCGGCGCCGGGTCGCTGGCACTCGCGGGAGCGGTCTCGACGGACCGCGATCCGCTGCTCCGGTCCGTCCTGCGTTCGCTCGACCGGTGGTACGGCGAGTGGCGGGCGTCCGGCGGCGACCCGGCCGCCTGCCGCCTCCAGGAGGCGTACGCGGCGGGCTGCGCCACCCTCGGCCGGACCGTACGGGCGGAACTGCCCGGCGGCCGGTCGCTGACCGGCGAGGCGGTGGCGGTCGACGGCCACGGGCGGCTGGTCCTGGCGACGGCCGAAGGGGTTCAGCAGCCGGTGGGAGCGGGTGACGTCGTACACCTCAGGCCGGGGGCGAGTACAGAGGAGACGCACGGGACGGGGGAGTGAGCTACGGCACACCTGCCGTATCGTTGAGGCGATCCGCGACGGATCGGTGCGACAGACGATCGGCAGGACACAGGGCAGTGCGCAGGGAACGGGCAGGAGGCGGTAGGTGACCGTCGACGACGCGGGGTCCTCCGCGGGTGCGCGGCGGGACCGGGGCGCGACGCCGGACCAGGGCGCGGCCGTGCCGTCCGGGGCCGGTGCGGGTGAGGAGTCCTCTGTGGGTGCGGCATCCTCCTCCGGCCCCGGCGCGGGTGTTTCCGCCGCCGGGCAGGGCTCCCCGGCGAACCGGGACCCCGACGAGAGCGCAGCCGGCGGGACCGGCGGCGGGAACGCGCCGGACGCGTCCGCCGCTGGCGGTCCGCCGCACGGAATCGTCCGTGCCGACGGGACCGACGGCGAAGTCCCCGCCGCCGTGGACCCCTCGCCGTACCCCACTCCGCACCACGCCGTCGATCACACCGCCGAGCCGACCGACGATCCGCTCGCCATCCGGCTGGAGCAGCTGATCCTCGGCGCCGAGCGCCGGTACACCCCTTTTCAGGCCGCCCGTACGGCAGGCGTCTCGATGGACCTGGCCTCCCGGTTCTGGCGGGCCATGGGCTTCGCCGACATCGGGCAGGCCAAGGCGCTGACCGAGGCGGACGTCCTGGCCCTGCGGCGGCTCGCCGGCCTCGTCGAGGCGGGACTGCTCAGCGAGCCGATGGCCGTGCAGGTCGCCCGGTCCACGGGGCAGACCACCGCCCGGCTGGCGGAATGGCAGATCGATTCCTTCCTGGAGGGTCTGACCGAGCCGCCGGAGCCCGGCATGACCCGGACCGAGGTCACGTACCCCCTGGTCGAGCTGCTCCTGCCCGAGCTGGAGGAGTTCCTGCGCTACGTCTGGCGGCGTCAGCTCGCCGCCGCGACCGGCCGGGTCGTCCAGGCCGCCGACGACGAGGAGATGGTCGACCGGAGGCTGGCCGTCGGCTTCGCGGACCTCGTCGGGTTCACGCGGCTGACGCGCCGGCTGGAGGAGGAGGAGCTGGGCGAGCTGGTCGAGGCGTTCGAGACCACCTGCGCCGACCTCGTCGCGGCGCACGGCGGCCGGCTCATCAAGACGCTCGGCGACGAGGTCCTGTACGCGGCGGACGACGCGGGCACGGCGGCGGAGATCGCGCTGCGGCTCATCGAGACGATGGCCGCGAACCAGACGATGCCGGCCCTGCGCGTCGGCATCGCGTTCGGCACGGTCACCACCCGCATGGGCGACGTGTTCGGCACGACCGTGAACCTGGCCAGCAGGCTCACCTCGATAGCGCCGAAGGACGCGCTCCTGGTGGACGGGGCGTTCGCCGAGGAGCTGTCGCGCACGGGCGACGCGCCGGTCTCCGAGGCGGAGGCCGCCGCCGAGGCGGAGAAGGCGGAGAAGGAGGGCGTCGCACCGCCCTCGTACCGCTTCGCGCTCCAGCCGATGTGGCAGCGGCCCGTGCGCGGGCTCGGCACCGTCGAACCATGGCTTCTGACCAGGCGCGCCACCTAGGATCCTCCCGGTAACGATCGTTAACCGGGAGGGTGCGGCATGACTGCGGAACAGGAACGCTTCGGGGAGTTCGTCGGCGTACGGCGGCACGGGCACGTCGCCGAGCTGGTCCTCGACCGGCCCAAGGCGATGAACGCGGTGTCGACGGACATGGCCCGCTCCGTCGCCGCGGCCTGCGACGCGCTGGGCGCCGACCCGGGGGTGCGGGTGACGGTGGTGACCTCCAGCCACGAGCGCGCGTTCTGCGTCGGCGCGGACCTCAAGGAGCGCAACTCCTTCACGGACGCCGAGCTGGTGCGCCAGCGGCCGGTCGCCCGGGGCGCGTACACCGGCGTGCTGGAGCTGCCCATGCCGACGATCGCCGCCGTGCACGGCTTCGCGCTGGGCGGCGGTTTCGAGCTGGCGCTGGCCTGCGACCTGATCGTGGCGGACCGCACGGCGGTGGTGGGACTGCCCGAGGTGTCGGTGGGCGTCATCCCCGGCGGCGGCGGTACGCAGCTGCTGCCCCGGCGGGTCGGGGCGGCGCGGGCGGCGGAGCTGGTGTTCACGGCGCGGCGCGTGGAGGCTGCAGAGGCGGCCTCCCTCGGCCTGGTGGACCGGCTGGTGGACGAGGGCCGGGACCGCGAGGAGGCGCTGGAGCTGGCGGCGCGGATCGCCGGAAACTCGCCGGTCGGGCTGCGGGCGGCGAAGCGGGCCATGCGGCTCGGGCACGGCCTCGACCTGCGGGCCGGCCTGGAGGTCGAGGACGCGGCGTGGCGGTCGGTGGCCTTCTCGGGCGACCGCGCGGAGGGTGTGGCGGCGTTCAACGAGAAGCGCGCACCCCAGTGGCCGGGCGAATAGGGATCAAACGATACAAATCTTCGCGGACTCCCTAAGCTGGGGAGATGGGTGAGGATGTGCGGCTGCGGGCCGTCGTGACGCTGGCGCAGGCGATGGCGGCGGCGCACACCCCGCGCGAGTCCTGGCGGGCGGCCGCACTGGGCGCGAAGGAGGCCCTGGGGGGCAGCTTCGCGGCGGTCTCGGTGTGGGAGCGCGAGCTGGGCCGGCTGCGGGTGCTCGTCAACGCGGGGGCGCGGGCCGAGGGCGAGGAGGAGTTTCCCGAGGGGGAGACCTATCCCGTGCACCAGTTCCCGGAGATCACGGAGTTCCTGCACGAGAAGTGGGCGGGCGGCGGCGAGCCCAACGCCTGGGTCGAGACGGCGCAGGGCCCGGGTCCGGCCGCCCGCCCCGCCGGTTACTGCCACCAGCGTGTGGCGGCGCTGCGGCGGCGCGGGCGCGGGTCCTGCGTGGTCGCGCCGATCGTGCTGCGCGGGCAGGCGTGGGGGGAGCTGTACGTGGCCCGGCCCGCCGGGGCCCCGGTCTTCGGCCGGGCCGACGCCGACTTCGCGACGGTGCTCGCCTCGGTCGTGGCGGCCGGCATCGCCCAGACGGAGCTGCTGGAGGAGGTCCGCAAGCTCGCGTTCACGGACCCGCTGACAGGGCTGGCGAACCGGCGCGCCGTCGACATGGGGCTCGACGAGGCCGTGGAGCGGCACCGGGGGTCCGGGACGGTCGTCAGCCTCGTCGTCTGCGACCTGAACGGCCTCAAGCGGGTCAACGACTCGCTCGGCCATGCGGTGGGCGACCGTCTGCTTGAACGTTTCGGCTCGGTCCTGTCCCTGTGCGGCGCGATGCTGCCGGGGGCGCTGGCGGCGCGGCTCGGCGGCGACGAGTTCTGCCTGCTGGCGGTGGGGCCGTCTTCGGACGCGGTGGTGAAGGTGGCCGAGGATCTGTGCGTACGGGCCACCGAGATGGACCTGGGCGAGGGGGTCGCCTGCGGCGTCGCCTCGACCGGTGACCCGATCGGGCCGGTGCGCACGGCCCGCCGGCTGTTCCGGCTGGCGGACGCGGCGCAGTACCGCGCGAAGGCGGCGCGGTCGGCGCAGCCGGTGGTCGCGGGACGTGACGGCGCGGTGGTCCGCCTCGCCGACGCCCCGCCCGCCGCGCCGCACGAGCGCAGGGCGTTCCGGGGGCTGCGGCCGGGGGAGGAGCGGCCGCCGGGCGCTTGAGCGACCGCCCGCCGCAGCCCGGGGGAGCACCCGGCCCCGGGCCGGTCCGGCGCGGAAACCGGGTCGTGGGCTCCCCGTGTTGCGGTAAGGGGTCAACCCGCCGTCGGGTAGTGACAGATTGGGATTCAGTCCGTAGGCTTCTGAATATGGATATGCACACAGTCGTGCTGGGGACGTCCGGGACGACCGCAGCGGACGTCATCGCCGTCGCCCGGGACAACGCCAGGGTCGAGCTCTCCCCGGAGGCCGTCGCCGCCCTCGCCGCCTCGCGCGAGATCGTCGACGCGCTGGCCGCCAAGCCGGAGCCCGTCTACGGCGTCTCGACCGGCTTCGGCGCCCTCGCCTCCCGGCACATCAGCCAGGACCTGCGCGCCCAGTTGCAGCGCAACATCGTCCGGTCGCACGCCGCCGGCATGGGCCCGCACGTCGAGCGCGAGGTCGTACGCGCCCTGATGTTCCTGCGGCTCAAGACCGTCGCCTCCGGGCACACGGGCGTCCGCCCGCACGTCGCCCGGACGATGGCGGACCTCCTCAACGCAGGCATCACGCCCGTCGTCCACGAGTACGGTTCGCTCGGCTGCTCCGGCGACCTGGCCCCCCTCAGCCACTGCGCCCTCGCGCTGATGGGCGAGGGCGACGCCGCAGGGCCCGACGGCGTCGTCCGGCCCGCCGGCGAGCTGCTCGCCGCGCACGGTATCGCCCCGGTCGAGCTGCGCGAGAAGGAGGGCCTGGCCCTCCTCAACGGCACCGACGGCATGCTCGGCATGCTGATCATGGCCATCGCGGACCTGAAGCGGCTCTACACCTCCGCCGACATCACCGCGGCCCTCAGCCTCGAAGCGCTCCTCGGCACCGACAAGGTCCTCGCGCCCGAACTGCACGCCATACGTCCGCACCCCGGCCAGGGCGAGTCCGCCGACAACATGCTCCGGGTCCTCGCCGGATCGGGCCTCACCGGGCACCACCAGGACGACGCCCCGCGCGTCCAGGACGCCTACTCCGTGCGCTGCGCCCCCCAGGTCGCCGGCGCCGGACGCGACACCGTCGCGTACGCGCTGACCGTCGCCGAGCGGGAGCTCGCCGCCGCCGTCGACAACCCCGTGGTGCTGCCCGACGGCCGCGTCGAGTCCAACGGAAACTTCCACGGCGCGCCCGTCGCGTACGTACTGGACTTCCTCGCCATCGCCGCCGCCGACCTCGGCTCCATCTGCGAGCGCCGTACCGACCGGCTGCTCGACAAGAACCGGTCGCACGGGCTGCCGCCCTTCCTCGCCGACGACGCCGGTGTGGACTCGGGCCTGATGATCGCCCAGTACACCCAGGCCGCCCTGGTCAGCGAGATGAAGCGGCTCGCGTCGCCCGCGTCCGTGGACTCGATCCCGTCCTCCGCCATGCAGGAGGACCACGTCTCCATGGGCTGGTCGGCGGCGCGCAAGCTGCGCACCACGATCGACAACCTCGCCCGGATCGTCGCCGTCGAGCTGTACGCCGCCACGCGCGGCATCGAGCTGCGCGAGGGCCTGACGCCCGCGCCCGCCTCGCAGGCCGTCATCAAGGCCGTGCGGGAAGCGGGAGTCCAGGGCCCCGGCCCGGACCGCTTCCTGGCGCCCGATCTCGCCGCGGCCGACGCCTTCGTACGGGCGGGCGGGCTCGTCGCGGCCGTCGAGCCGGTGACCGGACCGCTCGCGTGACCGGACCACTCGCGTAAACCGGACCACGGAGCGGCGCGCGGCACCGGATCGTCGCGTGCCGGACGAGCCGTGGACCGGGCGCGCCCCGGGGAGCCGGGGCGCCGAGCGCCGGACAGCAGGAGCGAGGGCCGTGCGTCAGATCACCGGACGTGCGGCCCTTCGCATCGAGTAGGCCATGAAGGCGGCGCCCACGCCGAGGAACGCGGTGCCGCCGAGCAGGTACGGCGTCGTGTCCACGCTTCCCGTGTCGGCCAGCGCGAGGTCCTGGTCCTGCGAGGACCGGGTGGGCGACTGGGCGGGCGTCTGCGCCTGCGACGCGGGCTGTGGTTTCGCCTCCTGCTCCGCCGTGGCATTGGCGGACGGGACGAACCACAGGGCACACAGCAGTGTGCCCGCGGCGGTGGCGGTCAGCAGCGGTCGGCGTGCGGACACGTAATCGATCCCCCTTGAGGCAACCGGGAATTGGCCGTGTACGCCGATGCTAATGAAAGCAGCGGGTCGCAGGAAAGTCGCGGGCGTTCCGCGGCCTACGCTCCGACACATGAACGCAACTGACACGTCCCGTTTTGTCCGTCTCCAGGTGGAATTGGTACTCGAAATCTCCGACTCCGGAGCGCTCACCGAGGCGGCTCTCGCCCACGTCTCGCAGGATGCCCACGCGGCGGACGTCGAGCGCACGCATGCCGAGGCCGCCGTGCGGGAAGACGATGCGGAGGCCCTCGCGCACCTCGTGGACCCGTTCGACCTGATCAGCGACGTCCCCGGTGTGGAACTCGCGCAGGCCTCGTGGAGCAGCGAACGGATCGACTACAACCCCGACGCCGTGGAGTGGGACCTGGATGATGACGACGAGGAGGGCCCCGCGTAGCGTTGGCGGCGAGCCGGGCGTGCCCGGCGGATGCCGCCAAGAAATGCGCGCCGCCGCCGCAACCGGCGGCGGCGCGGCTGCGTCGATCACTGTGACCAGTGGTGTTCCCCACATTCCCCCGAGATGTGGAACGGACGAAACGGTACAGGTGTTTTAGACATTGGCAGGGTGACGCTGCCCAGCGGCTCTGCCCGGGGATCTGTGGGGAATCGGCAACGATGGAGAAGCGTGTGATGACGGACAGCAAGCGGCGCAGGGGCCTGATGGCCGCGTCCGCACTGCTAAGCGGCGTTCTGGTCCTTTCGGCCTGCAGCGACGGCGGCGACAAGAGCGGCAGCAGCGCCCAGAGCTCGGAGAAGTCGCAGGCCGAGGTGGACGAGGCGGCGGCCAAGGACACCTCCAAGGCCCGAATAGCGATCACGCCGAAGGGCGGCGCCGACAACGTCAGCATCAACCGCGGCACCAAGGTCACCGTCAGCGAGGGCAAGCTGACCGAGGTCACGATGACCTCGACCGCCGGTGCGAAGGTGGCCGGCACGATCGCCGCCGACGGCAAGAGCTGGAAGCCGGACGCGCAGCTGGAGCGCTCGACGACGTACAAGATCTCGGCGACGGCGGCCGACTCCGCGGGCCGCGAGGCCCACGAGAACGCTTCCTTCACCACCGTCTCGCCCGCCAACAGCTTCATCGGCAACTTCACGCCCGACAACGGCTCCAAGGTCGGCGTGGGCATGCCGGTGTCGATCAACTTCGACAAGGCGATCACCGACAAGGCCGCCGTCCAGAAGGGCATCACGGTCACGTCGAGCAGCGGCCAGGAGGTCGTCGGCCACTGGTTCAGCTCGCAGCGGCTGGACTTCCGCCCCCAGGAGTACTGGAAGGGCGGCTCCACGGTCACCATGAAGCTGGCTCTCGACGGCGTCGAGGGCGCCGACGGGATCTACGGCGTCCAGGACAAGACCGTCACCTTCACCGTCGGGCGCAACCAGGTCAGCACCGTCGACGCCAAGACGAAGACCATGACGGTCACGCGGGACGGCAAGACGGTCAAGACCATCCCGATCTCCGCGGGCGCGCCGGAGAACCCCACGTACAACGGCCAGATGGTGATCTCCGAGAAGTTCAAGGAGACCCGGATGGACGGCTCGACCGTCGGCTTCACGAAGAAGGACGGCAAGGGCGAGTACGACATCAAGGACGTGCCGCACGCCATGCGGCTGTCCACCTCGGGCACGTTCATCCACGGCAACTACTGGGGCGCCGACTCGATCTTCGGCAGCGTCAACACCAGCCACGGCTGCGTGGGTCTGAACGACGCCAAGGGCGCGAACGACCCGAACCAGCCGGGCGCGTGGTTCTTCGACAACTCGCTCGTCGGCGACGTGGTCGTCGTCAAGAACTCCCCGGACAAGACCATCAAGCCGGACAACGGTCTCAACGGCTGGAACATGGACTGGGAGCAGTGGAAGGCGGGCTCCGCGGTCTGATCCGAGCCTCCTCTCCGCGTTCCCCGCAGCACGTACGACGGCGGGCGTCACCCTCGCATCCGAGGGCGGCGCCCGCCGTCGTCGTTGTCGGCCGTGCTGCTGCCGTGCTGCCCTGCGGCTCCGGTGGCTCTTTCGGGCGTCATCCCACCCCGCTGCTTCTCATGCGGCTCTCAGACCGGCCTTATCAAGCCATCACGAGCCGCTCGTAGCTTCGCGCCATGTTCTTCACCTACCTCCGGCGCGAACTGCGCCGCCGCAGAAAGGCGGCCTTCGTCGTCGCCTCCGGCCTCGCGCTGGGCATCGCACTGGTCATCGTGGCCGGTTCGGTCTCCGCCGGCATGGGCCGCGCCCAGGACAAGGTCCTGGAATCGCTGTACGGACTCGGGACCGACATGACGGTCACCAAGGCCGCGACACCACCGGGTGAGAACGACACCAGCCGCAGGCCGCGCTTCGAGTTCGACGCCAAGGACAGCGGCGACGACGAGGAGCAGAGCAGCGACCGGGTGATGGTGCAGGGCTTCCAGACCCTCGCCGCCTCCACCGTCGCCGAGGTCGCGGACCAGGACGGCGTCGCGGACGCCGTCGGCGGACTGAGCCTCCAGGTCCTCAAGGTCAGCGGCCAGTTCAAGCGCGGCGAAATCGACAAGGCGCAGCCCGCGCAGCCGGGCGGCGGGGCGGGCGGCGGAGGCGCGGTGCGCGGCGGCGGCGCCGCCTTCGGCGTCGACTCGTTCTCGGTCTACGGAACCGACGTCACCGAGCCCGCGCTCGGCCCGCTCACCTCCTCCCGGATCACGGCGGGACGCACCTTCGCGACGACGGAGACCAACGCCAGGACCGCCGTCCTCGACAGCGCGTACGCCAAGGAGAAGAAGCTCGGCGTCGGCGACACCGTCACCGTCTCCGGCACGAAGTACGAGGTCATCGGCATAGCGACGGCCGACAGCGGCGACGCCGCCGCGAACGTCTACCTCCCCCTCCAGCAGGCGCAGACGCTGGCCGACGCGAAGAACAAGGTCACCACCGTCTACGTCAGGGCCACCGGCTCGCAGCGCATCGAGGGCGTCAAGACGGCCGTGCAGAAGGACATCCCGGGCACCACCGTCACCACCTCCGCCGACCTCGCCGACACCGTCTCCGGCTCCCTGTCCACCGCGTCCGACCTGGCCACCAGCGTCGGCAAGTGGCTCTCCGTCGCCGTACTGGCCGCCGCCTTCCTGGTGGCCGGCCTGCTCACCTCGTCGGCCGTCAGCCGCCGGGTGCAGGAGTTCGGCACGCTCAAGGCACTCGGCTGGAAGAGCGGCCGCGTCACCCGCCAGGTCGTCGGCGAGGCCCTGGCCAACGGTCTGCTCGGCGGTGCGCTCGGCATCGCCGTGGGCGTGGGCGGCGCGTACCTCGTCACCGCGATCAGCCCCACCCTCACCGCGCAGCTCGGCGGCGGTTCAGGGGGCGGTGGCGGCGGGGCCGCCGCCACCGTGACCGGCCCCGGGGGCCAGGCGGGCGGCCCGCTGCGGCAGGCCACCGGCAAGGCCGTGGACATCGCGCTCACCGCGCCCGTGTCCCTCACCACCATCGGTCTCGCCGTCGCGCTAGCCGTCGCGGGCGGGCTGATCGCGGGCGCCTTCGGCGGCTGGCGGGCCTCCCGGCTGCGCCCGGCCGACGCGCTGCGCCGCGTGGCCTGACGAGCGCGCCCTCCCGAACCCCCATCTCGTACAGCAGGAGTTGATCCACCGATGTACCAGCTCAGAGGCGTCACCAAGCGTTACCGGCGCGGCAGGGAAACGATCGACGCGCTCGCGGGCGTCGACCTGACCATCGAGGACGGCGGCCGGCTCGTCATCCAGGGCCCCACCGGCGGCGGCAAGTCCACCCTCCTCCAGATGCTCGGCGGCCTCGACCGGCCCACGGCCGGCAGCGTCGAACTCGACGGCGTCGACCTCGCCGCGCTGCCGGAGGCCCGGCTCACCAAGGTCCGCGCCGAGAGCATCGGCTTCGTCTTCCAGAGCTTCAACCTCATCCCCACCCTGACCGCCCAGGAGAACGTCGAGACGGCGCTCGTACCGCTGGGCCTGAAGGCGGCGGACCGGCGCGAACGGGCGGGGGAGGCGCTGCACTCCGTGGGCCTCGGCGAACGCCTCGGTCACCTGCCCGGCGAGATGTCCGGCGGCCAGCAGCAGCGCGTCGCGATCGCCCGCGCGCTCGTCAAGCGGCCCAAGGTGCTGCTGGCCGACGAACCCACCGGAAACCTCGACGAGTCGATGCGCGACGAGATCATGGACCTGCTGGAGGGGCTGTGGAAGGAGCACGGTCTGACGTTCGTGATGGTCACCCACGACAGCGCCATCGCCCGCCGCGCACCGCGCCTCGCCACGATCCGCAAGGGCCGCGTCACGGTGACGGAGAACGCGACCACGCCCTGAGGACCCCCGCCCTGGGACGCCGCACGGCGCGGCGTCCGGGGCGGGGGCGTCAGCCCTGCGGTTCCGGCGCCCACACGTAGCGCACGTCCGGCTCGCGTTCCTCGTTGCGTGAGCCGTCCGTCCGCTCGGCGACGCGGAAGCCGTGCCGTTCGTAGAAGCGGTGGGCGGGCCCGTTGACCTGGAAGGTCCACAACTCCAGGCCGCCGGGGGAACGTTCCTTCGCGAGCCGCACGAAGCGGTCGCCGAGCCCGCGTCCCCGGTGTTCCGGCGCCAGGTACAGCTGCTCGATGCGGCCCGGCTCCAGGGCCATCATCCCGACCACGGCGCCGCCGCTCTCCGCGACCCAGGTCTCCTGATCAGGCACGACGACGTACCGGAAGAAGTCCCGTACGCCGTCGTCGCTGTGCGCCCGCCGCACCGTGGGCAGCGCGGCGTCGTAGGAGCGCAGCCACACGTCGGCCACCGCCGCCGCGTCGTCGGGTCCTGCCGCCCGGCGCAGGGTCACGGCCGCGTCGCTCATCCCCGTACCTCCACGCTCACGTCGGATCCCCAGCTCGCCAGCAGCCGCAGCGAGTCCTGCGAGGGCGAGCCCGGCTCCGCGTGGAAGGTGACCAGGCACTGCTCCGGGTCGTCGGGCAGCCTGAGCGTCTCGTACGACAGGGTCAGCTCACCGACCAGCGGGTGGTGCAGACGCTTGCTGCCGTGCCCCTTGTCCTTCACGTGGTGCGCGGCCCACAAACTCCTGAACACCTCGCTCTTCACCGACAGCTCGCCGACCAGCGCGCTCAGCAGCGGATCGTCCGGGTGGCAGCCCGCGTCCAGCCGCAGGTAGCTGACGACTTCGCACGCCTTGAGCTCCCAGTCGACGTACACGTCGCGGAACTCGTCGGCCAGGAAGAGCAGCCGGGCGAGGTTGCGCTCCTCGGCGGGCAGCGCGCCGATGTCGCCGAACAGCGCGCGAGCCAGGCGGTTGCTGCCGAGGACGTCGGTGCGCCGCCCCATGACGTACGCCGGGACGCCCTCCATGGCGTCCATGAGCTGCTGGACACCGCCCCGCAGCCGTTGCGGGCGGGCCGGACGCTTCCGCTTCTGCGTGGGCTTGGCGAGGTGCGTGAGGTGGGCGCGCTCGGCGTCGGACAGCCGCAGGGCGCGGGCGATCGCGTCCAGGACCTCCATGGAGACGTTGCGGCCGTTCCCCTGCTCAAGACGCGTGTAGTACGCGACCGAAACCCCGGCGAGCTGTGCCAGCTCCTCGCGGCGCAGCCCTGGGACGCGGCGGTGCCTGCCGAAGTCGGGCAGGCCGACGTCCTCGGGCTTGAGCCGCGCACGGCGGGAGCGGAGGAATTCACTCAGTTCGGCGCGCTGGTCCATAACGGTCAAGTATTGCCTGTCGTACGACGGTCATCCTGACCCCGCCGGTGGTACGCACAGCAGACGTACGCTCACCAGGGGGCTGGGTGAATACCCGCAGCTCAGGCAGGCTCTCCGCATGACCACTTCTTCCTCCCCCGCAGCCTCTGCCTCCTCTGCCTCCCCGGCCTCGCCGGTCTCCTCCGTCGCCGCGTACGCCGCCCCTTCCGCGAAGGCCCCGCTGGAGAAGATCTCCGTGCCGCGCCGCCCGGTCGGCGAGCACGACGTACTGATCGAGATCAAGTACGCCGGCATCTGTCACTCCGACATCCACCAGGTCCGTGACGGCTGGGGCAAGGGCATCTATCCGATGGTGCCCGGCCACGAGATCGCGGGGATCGTCACCGAGGTCGGTTCCGGCGTCAGCAAGTACGCGGTCGGCGACCGGGTCGGCGTCGGCTGCCTCGTCGACTCCTGCCGGGAGTGCGAGGCCTGCCTCGCGGGCCAGGAGCAGCACTGTGCCAAGGGCGCGACGGGCACGTACAACGCCCTCGACAAGAACGGCGAGCCGACCTACGGCGGCTACTCCACCCACCTCGTCGTCGATGAGAACTACGCCGTCCGCATCCCCGAGGGCCTGTCGCTGGACGTCGCCGCGCCGCTGCTGTGCGCCGGAATCACCCTCTACTCGCCGCTCAACCACTGGAAGGCCGGCCCCGGCAAGAAGGTCGCAATCCTCGGCCTGGGCGGTCTCGGCCACATGGGCGTCAAGATCGCCCATGCGCTGGGCGCCGAGGTCACCGTACTGAGCCAGACCCTGCGCAAGCAGGAGGACGGGCTGCGGCTCGGCGCGGACCACTTCCACGCGACCGGCGATCCGAAGACCTTCGAGGAGCTCGCGGGCTCCTTCGACCTGATCGTCTCGACGGTCTCGGCACCGCTGGACATGGACGCGTACCTCAGCCTGCTGAAGGTCGGCGGGGCGTTCGTGAACGTGGGCGCTCCGGAGGAGCCCAACTCGCTGAACATGTTCTCGCTGATCGGCGGCAACAAGACGCTGGCCGGCTCGATGATCGGCGGTATCGCCGAGACGCAGGAGATGCTCGACTTCTGCGCGCGGCACGGGCTCGGCGCGGAGATCGAGCTGATCGACGCGGAGGGCATCAACGAGGCGTACGAGCGGGTCCTGGCGAGCGACGTGCGGTACCGCTTCGTGATCGACGCGGCGACGATCTGACCGGGGGCGGTTGCGGCCGGTTTCGGGGCAGGGCTGGGCCGGTGGTCGGCTCGGGTCGTCGTCGTATTATCTGCGGGGTAATCGACGGCTCGACCCCTACGAGGGACGCTTCCTCGTGCACGGCACGGAAGTGGAAGTGCTGGAGGGCGAGTGGCCCGGTCACCTGGTCGTCATCGGCTTCCCGGACCTGGAGAAGGCGCGCGACTGGTACGACTCCGAGCCCTACCGGGCGCTCATCCCGCTGCGTACGCGGCACATCACCGGGGACGTGGTGCTGGCTGACGGAGTGGCCCCCGGCTACGACGCGGCGAACACGGCGGCGAGGCTGCGGCAGCAGGCGGGGTGACGCGCGGCAGCGAACGCCGCCGCGCGTCACCCCGGGCGGCTCGCTGGAGGGCGGAGTGTCACCGGGGACGGTTCGTTGTGGGACCGGATTGCTGCCCGGAGGCGGCTCCGTTACGAGGACGGAGTGCTACCCGGGCGGCCGGAGTGCAGTGCCGCGAGGCCGCGGGCGTGGTCGAAGGCCAGGACGGGGTCCTTGGCGGCGGTCCACGGGGCGGCTCCGCACCACCCTCCGATCAGCCGGAACTGCGCGAGGGCGTCGGCGTAACGTCCGCTCTTCACCAGCGCCCAGGCGAGCAGGTGCCGTATCTGGCGCAGTCGGTGATCCTCCGGGTCCACCTGCGCCATGTCGGCCTGGACTCGGGCGAGCAGGGGCTTGGAAACCCAGGTCCGGAACGCCTCGTCACCGTCCTGGAGCACGGCCTCGTGCAGGGCGTTCAGGTGGAGGGCGGAGAGCAGGGAGCCGGCCGGCGCCGACTCGGCCGCCTCCTTGGCGAACTTGAACATGATCTTGTGCGAGCCGTACCACTTCTGGCACCAGTACTGGAGGGCATGCCAGTGGGCGTCGTAGTGGTGCGGCGCGCGCGCCTTCACTTCGGACCACAGCTGCTTGAACTCGTCGTGGGAGAGCCCGAGCCCGCGTGCGGCGGCGACCATCGTGATCCACGGCGAGGGGTCGCGCGGCGCCATCTGGGCCGCCTCCCGGGCGGCGTACATCGTGGTCGGCAGCAGCTCGGCGAAGAGCGCCATCTGGGCGTCGGAGGTCTCCCCGGCGTACGCCTCTCCGCGCGCCGCCCACGCGCGCAGGAGGAGCGCGTGCGCGTGCACGACAACGGCGTCGGCGTCCTGCGGCAGCTCCGCGCGCCAGATCCGCAGCCAGCGCTCGTCCTCCACCGCGACGTCCGCGAACACTTCGACGAGCCGCCATCGGGTGGCCCAGTTCGCGTCGTCGGCGGCTGCGGCCAGCAGCCCGGCGGCGGGCTCCCAGTCGCCCTTGCAGGCGGCCTCTACGGCGAGGTGCAGGGCGGGTTCGTCGCGCGGAGGGGCGGGACGGTGGTGGTTGAGCTGATCGCGGGGTACGAGACCGTAGGCGGCGGCGTCGAAACGCTTGGCCTGCTGGTTGCGGAGGGCGAGGCGGGTGACATGGACGAGCGCCCAGGCGAGACCGGCGAGGCCGACGGCGGTGATGAGGTTCGTGAACACAGGACGTAATCATCCCTGGTCAGCATCACGTTCCGTACACGGGCGGGAGAATTACCGGACTCGGTCCGTGGGGGCGTTCGGGTGGGGTGGGGTGCCGGTGTGGGTGCGGGCGCCCTTCCACTGGCCGCGATCCAGGGCGTACTCGACTTCGCCGAGTTCCGAGCCCTCGATGCGCTCGGGCCAGTCCCCGTACCAGCGGCGTACGAACGTGAGGCCGGCCTTCTCCATCACGCGCCGGGAACGGGAGTTGACGTACATCGTGTTGGCGGTGACGCGCTGTACGCCGAAATCCGTGAAGCCCTTGTCGATCAGGGCGCGGGCTCCTTCGGTGGCGTATCCGCGCCCCCAGGCGGCGCGGCCGAGCCGGTACCCGAGCTCGACGACTTCACCGTTGTCCTCGGACAGCGGCCGGAACTCGAACCATCCGAGGAACGCGCCGGAGCGTCCCGATCCTGATCCCGCTCCTGCTGCCGTTCCCGTTCCTGTAGCTGCTGCTGTCGCTTTTTCCTCGACGGCCCAGAAGCCGCGGGTACCGGTGCAGGCGTAGTCGTGCATCAGCTGCGGCAGCACGCTCTCGACGACGAACGTGCGGGAGGTGGGGCGGCCGCCGTTGAGGTAGCGCATGACGTCGGGGTCGCTGTCGAGGGCGACGAGCCGGTCGACGTCGCTGTCACCGGGACCGTGAGCATGACCGTGGCCGTCACCCGAACCGTCACGGAAGGGGCGAAGTACGAGCCGGTCCGTCTCGAGGAAGATGCTGTGCATCCTGTGATGGTGCCGCGCGGTGTCGCGGCAGACCAACGAATTACGTGCCGACGCGAGGTGGTGAAGGGGCCCTGGTGAGTGGGGCTCAGCCGGTGGAGGCGAGGACCGCCCGGACGAACTGGGCGGGTGGCGCGTAGTCGTGGGCCTCGATGTAGTGGGTGATGAGTTCGGGTGCGGCGTAGACGACGCCGTCACCGACGACGCGTATCTCGGCACTGCCGCGCGGACAGTTGTCACGCGCGCCGTGGAGGCCGAGGAGTCTCGCGGCACACCAGGGGCAGAAGTGATAGCCGCGGGTCTGCTGGGCACGGTGGGTGTGCTGCATGCCCTTGAGGGCTTCCACCAGGCCGGGAGGAGCGTCGCCCTTGGCGTACGGCCTGACCCGCGCGAGCCAGCCGACGTTCACCTGCGGCAGCCCGTCGAACGCACGGGCGCCGTCGGCCCGTTGAGGCGCCGCTCCGCTGTCCGTGGCGTAGGTGTAGGGCGTGAGGTCTGCGTAGTAAGTCATGGTTGCTGTCTATCAGTCGCATTGCCGAGCGGCGGCATGGGCGCGACGGTCGTACGTCGCCGGGTGGCGTGGTGCGACACCGGCATGCCTGGCGCACGGTCGCACGCCGGCTGCACGGGGCCCAGGTGTCGGTCGACCTGCGCGTGTCGATGCTCGGAAGCGGCGCTCGGGGGACAGCCTGCGGGCCGTCTGGCCGGCAGGGGTGGGAGGAAGTACACAAAGTGAGGGCTGGGGGAGGGGGGTGTGACTGGTGGGGGTGGTGGGGCTTCGGGGGCGTGATGTGTGGGCTGGGGCCCGGTGGGAATCGCTTGGGGCCTTCGGCCGTTGAGGAGAGCGGGCACGGGATGCCGGTGGTGTGCGAGCCGAGCAGCCCGAGCGATCGAGCTGACAGATGTGGGAAGGGGCCGTAATGGCTGCGCAGACGCAGAGGGCCGTGCTGGCGGGCGGATGTTTCTGGGGGATGGAGGAGCTGATCCGCCGCCTGCCGGGTGTGTCGGCGACCCGGGTCGGATACACCGGGGGTGACGTGCCGAACGCGACGTACCGCAATCACGGCACGCACGCGGAGGCCATTGAGATCCTTTTCGATCCCGAGAAGACCGACTACCGCGCGATCCTGGAGTTCTTCTTCCAGATCCACGACCCGAGCACCAGGAACCGCCAGGGCAACGACATCGGTCTCAGCTACCGTTCGGCGATCTACTACGTGGACGACGAGCAGAAGCGGATCGCCGAGGACACGATCGCGGATGTGGACGCCTCCGGAATCTGGCCGGGCAAGGTCGTCACCGAGGTGGAGCCGGTCGGCCCCTTCTGGGAGGCCGAGCCGGAGCACCAGGACTACCTGCAGCGTTACCCGGACGGCTACACCTGCCACTTCCCGCGCCCGGGATGGCGGCTGCCCGCCCGCACGGAGGGCTGACCGCGCGGCGGACCGGTCAGCTCGGGAGGGTTGCCGGGTTGCCTCCGTTCGCCTCGTAGCCGGCGACGGCGAGTGCCCGGTACACCGCGTAGTCCGCCGCCGGGTCGGGGCTGTGCGTCCAGGGCAGTGCGCCGACGTGGCCGTCGACGTGGCGGATCTGGTCCATGGCCTCGGCCCAGCGTTCGGCGCGTACGAGGAAGAGGATCAGGAGGTGGCGTACGTGCGCCAGCATCGGGTCGTCGGGGCGGGCGGCGTGCACGGCGTACAGCGCGCCCTCCATCGCCTTCGTCACCACCGCGCTCTGGTAGAAGCTCTGCACCAGCACCACCTCGGGCAGGTGCTCGTACACCGCGAAGAGGGGCAGAGCGGCGAGCAGCGAGCCCTGCGGGGCGCGGGCGGCGGCGGCGGTCGCGAAGGCGTCGGCGGCCTCGCGCGAACCGTGCCAGTTCTCGCTGCGGTAGCTCAGCGCCGCGAGGTGCGCGCCCATGTGGGTCGGCGCGCGGTCCAGGATCTTCGCCCACAGCTGGTCGAACTCCGGCTCGGGGTAGGCCAGTCCGCGTGCGACGGCCAGTTCCGTGATGTACGGGACCGGGTCGCCCGGCGCCAGCAGCGCCGCCTCGCCGCACACCGTGCGGGCCTCCTCCAGGATGATCCGGAAGTCGTCGGTGCCGGGCGTCGACGTGCGCCACGCCTGCTGCACCAGGAACTCGGCGTGCACCTGCGCGCCGCCCGCGTCCTTCGGCGACTCGGCCCGCCAGGCGCGCAGCCAGCGCCCGCCCTCGCCGGGCTGGCCCGCCAGCTCGAGGGACGCGGCTCCGGCGAACGCCTGCACGCGCTGCCAGCGCACCTCGCCGTCCTTGGGCGTCCCGGCCAGCAGCTGGGCGGCGGCGCGCCAGTCCTGGGAGCGCTGCACCACTTCCAGCACGTCCTCGAGGTCCCGGTCCGGGCCCGGCATCCGTACGTCGAGCAGCTCCTGGCGTACGAAACCGTAGGCGGCCGGGTCGGCGGCGTCGGGCGAACCGGGCGCGACCAGGCGGATGCCGCCGGCGCGCCTGCGCCGTACGACGGGGCCGATGACCGCCACGAGCATGCACAGAGCGATCAGGAACCAGAGAATCTCCATGGCTCCATTGTCCCGGACGCCGTGCGGACCGTGGCCGGACGGTGTGTGGGGAGGACGGGACCGGGGCGCAGACGAACTACGCTCGTTTCCCATGAGCGACCAGCACAGTTTCGAGACTCTCGCGATCCACGCCGGAAACACCGCGGACCCCCTCACGGGCGCGGTCGTACCGCCGATCTATCAGGTGTCCACGTACAAGCAGGACGGCGTGGGCGGACTGCGCGGCGGCTACGAGTACAGCCGCAGCGCCAACCCGACCCGTACCGCCCTGGAGGAGAACCTGGCGGCGCTGGAAGGCGGCAGCCTCGGGCTGGCCTTCGCGTCGGGCCTGGCGGCGGAGGACTGCCTGCTCAGGACCCTGCTGAGCCCGGGGGACCACGTGGTCATCCCGAACGACGCCTACGGCGGCACCTTCCGCCTCTTCGCCAAGGTCGTCTCGCGGTGGGGCGTCGACTTCTCGGTCGCGGACTCCTCCGACCCGGCGGCGGTCCGGGCGGCCCTGACCCCGAAGACCAAGGTCATCTGGGTCGAGACGCCGTCGAACCCGCTCCTCGGCATCAGTGACATCCAGGCGCTCGCGGGCGTCGCGCGCGCGGCCGGCGTACGCCTGGTCGTCGACAACACCTTCGCGAGCCCCTACCTCCAGCAGCCGCTCGCGCTGGGTGCCGATGTCGTCGTGCACTCGACGACGAAGTACATGGGCGGGCACTCGGACGTCGTCGGCGGCGCGCTGATCGTGAACGACGCGGCGCTGGGCGAGGAGCTGACGTACCACCAGAACGCGATGGGCGCGGTGGCCGGGCCCTTCGACGCGTGGCTGGTGCTGCGCGGCATCAAGACGCTCGCCGTACGGATGGACCGCCACAGCGAGAACGCGACGCGGGCCGCGGAGATGCTGACGCGCCACCCGCGCGTCACCCAGGTCCTCTACCCGGGTCTGCCGGAGCACCCGGGCCACGAGACCGCGGCCAAGCAGATGAAGGCGTTCGGCGGCATGGTGTCGTTCCGCGTCGAGGGCGGCGAGGAGGCGGCGGTCGAGGTCTGCAACCGCGCGAAGCTCTTCACGCTGGGCGAATCGCTGGGCGGCGTCGAGTCGCTGATCGAGCACCCGGGCCGGATGACGCACGCGTCGGCGGCGGGCTCCGCGCTGGAGGTCCCCGCGGACCTGGTGCGGCTGTCGGTGGGCATCGAGTCGGGCGACGACCTGCTGGCCGACCTGAAGCAGATGCTGGGCTGATCTCCCCGGCAGGCGGCGGCCCACGAGCCCCCGCTACCAGCCCTCCAGCGGTGGTGCCACCTCCGACGGCGGCACCACCCACGGCTGCTCCAGCACCGCCCAGACGGCGAACGTCACCGCCGCCAGGGCCAGCAGCAGCCACAGCAGCCGCCGCGCCAGCCGACGCCGTCGCAGCAGGCGGGCGCCGCGTACGGCGGCGCGTACGCCCAGGTCGGCCGGGACCGGGGGGTGCGCGCCCTCCAGCATTCGGCGGACCTCGTCCTGCTTGCGGTCGGGGAAGCTCACGGCGCCGCCGCCTTCCCGGCCGGGGCGGGCGGCCGGCTGCGCACCGCGGCCGTCGCCCGCGCGCAGATCGCCCGGACGCGCTCCGCCGGGAGCCCGAGCAGCGCCGCCGCCTGCTCCTCGGCGACGCCTTCGTACAGCCGCAGGACCAGAATCAGCCGTTCCTGCGGCGTCAGCCGCTCCAGCACGCCGCCGGACGCGACGGGCCCGCGCGGATGCGGCGCGCACAGCCCGCCGTGCTGCCGGTAACGCCACGCGCCGCGCGCGAAACGGGCGGCCAGCTCCTGGCGCGTGCGGTCGTACGGGTCCTCGCCGCGCAGCCGGTCCCAGTCCGCGTACGTACGGGCCAGCGCGGCCGTCAGCAGCCGCCGCGCACCCGCGTTGCCGTCCGGCGGCTCCGCCGTCAGCAGCGTCGCGGCATGCAGCAGCCTTCCCGCCGCGCCCGCGACGAACGCCTCGAACTCCCTGGCCGTGCGGCGGTGCCGAACCGCCTGCCGCTCTCGCACGCCCTCATATCAGGGCAGGAACCCGCCCCGGGTCAAGAGGCCGGAGGCACCTCTGCGCCGGTGACCGCCGTCTCGGCGCCCGGTTCGGTCCCGGCTGCGCTCTGGCGGGCCGACAGCGCGGAATTGAAGCGCGTGAGGAGCGTGCAGAACGCGTCGCGCTCCTCCTGGGTCCAGCCGTCCGTCACCTGCGCCATCAGTTCGCGCCGGGAGGAGCGCACCTCGTCGAGCCGCGCCTGCCCGCGCGGCGACAGCTGGAGCACGACCGCGCGGCCGTCCTCCGGGTGCGACGTGCGCTTCACGAGGCCCGTGTCGACGAGCGGCGCGACCTGCCTGGTCACGGTCGACGAGTCGATCCCCATGCCCGCGGCCAGCGCCTTGACGCCCATCGGGCCCTCCTGGTCGAGCCGGTTGAGCAGCAGATAGGCCGCGCGGTCCATGGAGTTGCGGACCTGGCCCACTCCGCCGAGCCTGGTCTGCTCGGCGCGGCGGGCGAAGACGGCCACCTGGTGCTGGAGGGCATCGAGGAGGCCGGTGTCCGGATCAGTCGTCATGTCCTGGGAAGTGGGCATGGCTGGGGGCTCTCTTCGTGCGGTGGTCGGTTTGGTGGGGGACAGAGTACGCGGGTGGCAGCGGGTGCGTACCGGCGCTGCGGGAAACGGTGCGAGGCTCCAGACCCCGGCGGCCCCCCGGCCGCCGAGCTGCCAGACTTGCGGTCATGAGCTTCCGTACGGCCGACCCTTTCCGCGACCTCATGCTCGACGACATCCGGGGGGCGCAGAAGATGCTCTCCGGGGTGGCGCGGAGCACGGCGATGGAGGGCAGCCGTCACCTGTCGCAGCTGGTCGGGTCCCCGGTCCACCTGAAGTGCGAGAACCTCCAGCGGACCGGTTCGTTCAAGCTGCGCGGCGCGTACGTGCGCATCGCCGGGCTCTCCCCCGAGCAGCGCGCGGCCGGCGTCGTGGCCGCCAGCGCCGGAAACCACGCGCAGGGCGTCGCCCTGGCCTCGACCCTGCTCGGCGTGCGGTCCACGGTCTTCATGCCGCTCGGGGCGCCCCTGCCGAAGGTCGCGGCGACCCGGGAGTACGGCGCCGAGGTGCGCCTGCACGGGCAGGTGGTCGACGAGACGCTGGCCGCCGCGCAGGAGTACGCCGACACGACGGGCGCCGCCTTCATCCACCCGTTCGACCACCCCGACATCGTCGCGGGCCAGGGGACGCTGGGCCTGGAGATCCTGGAGCAGTGCCCGGAGGTGCGGACGATCGTCGTCGGGGTGGGCGGCGGCGGGCTGGCCGCCGGGATCGCGATCGCGGTCAAGGCGCTGCGCCCCGACGTCCGGATCATCGGCGTGCAGGCGGCGAACGCGGCCTGCTATCCGCCGTCGCTGGCGGCCGGGCGGCCGGTGTCGATCGACACGGCGCAGACGATGGCGGACGGCATCAAGGTGGGGCGGCCCGGTGACGTGCCGTTCGCGGTGATCAACCAGTTGCTCGACGGGGTCGTGACGGTCACCGAGGACGAGTTGTCGAGTGCGTTGCTGCTCTGCCTTGAGCGGGCCAAGATGGTCGTCGAGCCGGCCGGGGCCAGCCCCGTGGCCGCGCTGCTGAGCAGGCCGGAGTCGTTCGAGGGGCCGGTGGTGGCGGTGTTGTCGGGCGGCAACGTCGATCCGCTGCTGATGCAGCGGATCCTGCGGCACGGCATGGCGGCGGCGGGCCGCTACCTGTCGCTGCGGCTGCGCCTGACGGACCGGCCGGGGGCCCTGGCGGCGATGCTCGGGGTGCTGTCGGTGGTCGACGCCAACGTCCTGGACGTGGGGCACGTGCGCACCGATCCGCGCCTCGGGCTCACGGAAGTCGAGGTGGAGCTGCACTTGGAGACCAAGGGCCCCGAGCACTGCGCGGAGGTCAGGTCGTCGCTGCGGGAGGCGGGGTACACCGTGCTGTCCTGAGGGATGACGTAACGCGATGTATCGCGTTACGGTGTGTGCGTCTCGCGCTACAGCTTCGCCGAGCAGGGCAAGTCCGGCAAATCTAGGATCCGCGTAGAAACACCCACTTCACGGGGGGACCGCTTATGCCAGGCGCTATCCATGCCGAAGGTCTGGTGAAGACCTTCGGCGACGTCAAAGCTCTGGACGGGGTCGATCTCGACGTGCCGGAAGGCACGGTCCTCGGCCTCCTCGGCCCGAACGGGGCCGGCAAGACCACCGCCGTCCGCGTCCTGACCACCCTGCTGCGGCCCGACAGCGGCAGGGCGGTCGTCGCCGGCGTCGACGTCCTCAAGAACCCCAACGAGGTACGCCGGTCCATCGGCCTCTCGGGCCAGTTCGCCGCCGTCGACGAGTACCTCACCGGGCGCGAGAACCTCCGGATGGTCGGCAGGCTCTACCAGATGTCCGCGAAGGCGTCGAAGGCCCGCGCGGAGGAGCTGCTGGAGCGCTTCCACCTCGCCGACGCGGCCGACCGCACGGCCAAGACGTACTCCGGCGGCATGCGCAGGCGCCTCGACCTCGCCGCCGCGCTGGTGGTCAGTCCGCCCGTGATGTTCATGGACGAGCCGACCACCGGACTCGACCCCCGCAACCGGCAGCAGCTGTGGGAGGTCATCCAGGAGCTCGTCTCGGGCGGCACGACGCTCCTGCTCACCACCCAGTACCTCGAAGAGGCCGACCACCTGGCCGACGACATCTGCGTCATCGACCAGGGCCGCGTCATCGCGCGCGGCACGTCCGACCAGCTCAAGGCCCGCACCGGCGGCGAGCGCATCGAGGTCGTCGTGCACGACCCCGGGCACCTGACCGCCGCCGACGAGGTGCTGCGCGCCTTCGGCAAGGGGGAGAGCAAGACCGAGCGGCACACCCGGAAGATCACCGTCCCCGTCACCGGCGGCGCCAAGCTGCTCGCCGAGGTCATCCGCGAGCTGGATCTGCGCGGGGTCGAGATCGACGACATCGGGTTGCGCCGCCCCACCCTCGACGACGTCTTCATCTCCCTGACCGGTCACGCGGCCGCGGCCGCGGAGGAAGAAGCGGAGCCCGCCCAGTGAGCGCCGTAACGGACACCGCACCCGGCACCCGCGCCCCGCAGCCGCGCGGCGGCCTCTCCCAGTCGGTCACCGACTCGTTGGTCATCGCCAAGCGGAACCTGATCCGGATGGCCCGGATCCCGGAAATGGTCATCTTCGGGCTGATCCAGCCGGTGATGTTCGTCGTGCTGTTCAGCTACGTCTTCGGCGGCTCCATGAGCATCGGCGGCAGCCTCGACCCCGCCCGGTACCGCGAGTTCCTGATGGCGGGGATCTTCGCCCAGACCGTCACCTTCGCCACGGCCGGCGCGGGCGCGGGCATCGCCGACGACATGCACAAGGGCCTCGTCGACCGGTTCCGCTCCCTGCCCATGGCGCGTGGCGCGGTCCTCACCGGCCGCACGCTCGCCGACCTCGTGCAGACGGCGCTGACGGTCGTCGTCCTCGCCGTCGTCGGCCTGCTGGTCGGCTGGCGCGTCCACGAGGGCCTCGTGAAGGCGCTCGCCGCCTTCGCCCTGCTGCTGTTCCTCGGGTACGCGTTCTCCTGGATCGGCGCCCTGATCGGCCTGTCCGTCCGCACGCCCGAAGCGGCCACGTCCGGCGGCCTCATCTGGCTCTTCCCCGTCACGTTCGTCTCGAACGCGTTCGTGGACCCGACGATGATGGCCTCCTGGATCCGCCCGATCGCCGAGTGGAACCCCTTCAGCGCCACCGTGCAGGCCTGCCGCGAGCTCTTCGGCAACCCGGGCGTCGTCCAGTCCGACGCCTGGCCCATGCAGTACCCGGTGTGGGCCTCGCTGCTCTGGTCACTCGTGATCATCGTGGTGTTCCGCACGCTGGCGGTGCGCAAGTACCGCTCGGCCTCGGTCTGACCCCACGGACCGGCGCGCTCAGGACGAAGCCCCCGGCCGGAGATCCGGCCGGGGGCTTGCGCACTGCTGGGACGCAGGACGTACGGCTCAGCCCTGGTACGGCGTGGCTTCGAGGATCTTCACCGAGGCCTTCTTGCCGTTCGGGAGCTCGTACTGAGCCTCCTCGCCGACCTTCTTGCCCATTACGCCGGTGCCCAGCGGGGACTGCGGCGAGTAGGTCTCGATCTCCGAGCTCGCGTACTCGCGGGAGGCGAGCAGGAACGTCGTCGTGTCGTCCTCGTCGCCGTCGAAGGCGATCTTGACGACCATGCCGGGGGCCACGACGCCGCTGGTCGTGGGGGCCTCGCCGACCTTCGCGTTCTCCAGGAGCTGGGTCAGCTGGCGCACACGGAGCTCCTGCTTGCCCTGCTCCTCCTTGGCCGCGTGGTACCCGCCGTTCTCCCGCAGGTCCCCCTCCTCGCGGGCAGCCGCGATCTTGCCGGCGATCTCCGTGCGTGCGGGACCCGACAGGTACTCCAGCTCGGCCTTGAGCTGGTCGTACGCCTCCTGGGTCAGCCAGGTGACGCTCTCGCTGGTCTGGGTCACAGGTGCTCCTCGTCGGTACTGGGAATACAAAGCAAGCATCGCCCTACCCAGAAGGATGTGCCTCCAGGGGCGGGCGAAACCACGAGCCTAACAATTCAGGCGGAAAAGGGGGAGGAGGAAAACGCTCCGAGCGAAAGATGCGCAGGTCAGCCGGTGGAACCGGCGTCCGCGACGCAGCCTGTCAGCTCGGTGCTCGTCGCCCTCGCCGTCGTACGGACCGTGTAGACCTCGTCGAAGCGGCCGACGCCGGCCCGGTCGATGCGGACGTCCCTGCGGCCCACCTCGGCGCCGTCCTCCGCGAGCGAGCGCAGCGTGCAGGCGCCGGTCGCCCCGGCCTCCTTGCGCACCTCCAGGTGAACCTTCACCTCGGAGTCCGAGACGGTGTCGAACTTGATCATTTCGGCGCTGATCCGCTGGCCGGTGATGTAGTCGTAACCGAACCAGGCCGTCATCGCCAGGAGCAGCGCGCCCAGCACGGCGCCCAGGATCTTGAGCTTGCGGTCCGCGCGCTCGTCCGCCGACCGGCCGTAGCGGCCCTCGGGCAGGTCCTGGCGCACCGCGGTCATGATCGTTCCTCCTGGATCCGGGACTCCGGAATTTTCCGTCCCCCGATTCGGTCACTATAGAAGCCGCTTATTGCGCCGAATCACTGAGGATCGAGTCTTGACTGAGCAGCTGCGACTGATGGCCGTTCACGCCCACCCCGACGACGAGTCGAGCAAGGGTGCGGCGACCATGGCCAAGTATGTGTCCGAGGGGGTGGACGTGCTGGTCGTGACCTGCACGGGGGGTGAGCGCGGTTCCATCCTCAATCCGAAGCTTCAGGGCGACAAGTACATCGAGGAGCACATCCACGAGGTCCGCAAGAAGGAGATGGACGAAGCCCGCGAGATCCTCGGCATCCGCCAGGAGTGGCTCGGTTTCGTCGACTCCGGCCTCCCCGAGGGCGACCCGCTCCCGCCGCTGCCGCAGGGCTGCTTCGCCCTGGAGGACGTAGACGTGGCGGCCGGCCGGCTGGTGAAGTCCATCCGCGCGTTCCGTCCGCAGGTCGTCACGACGTACGACGAGAACGGCGGCTACCCGCACCCCGACCACATCATGACCCACAAGATCACGATGGTGGCCTTCGAGGGCGCGGCGGACACGGAGAAGTTCCCGGAGGACGAGTTCGGCCCGGCGTACCAGCCGCAGAAGCTCTACTACAACCAGGGCTTCAACCGGCCGCGCACCGTCGCGCTCCACGAGGCGCTCCTGGAGCGCGGCATGGAGTCGCCGTACGGGGAGTGGCTGGAGCGCTGGAAGGAGTTCCAGCGATCGGAGCGGACGCTGACCACGTACGTTCCCTGCGCCGACTTCTTCGAGATCCGCGACAAGGCACTCATCGCGCACGCCACGCAGATCGATCCCGACGGCGGCTGGTTCCGCGTGCCGATGGACGTCCAGCGGGAGGTCTGGCCGACTGAGGAGTACGAGCTGGCCAAGTCGCTCGTCGATACGTCCCTCCCCGAGAGCGACCTGTTCGCGGGCATCCGCGACAATGCCTGATGTGAACGTAACCCTGGCAATGACGCAGTTCGTCCCGCTCGCCGCGGACAAGTTCGACAAGGACAAGGTGACCCCGGGTGTTCTCGGGTTCCTGGTGTTCGCGGCGCTGGCCGTCGGCGTGTGGCTGCTGATGAAGTCGATGAACCGGCACATGGGCAAGGTCGACTTCGAAGAGGAGCCGGATCCGGCGGCGAAGCCCGAGAAGGCCGCCGCCACGGCGGCCGGCTCCGCCCCGGCGGCGCCGGCCCCGGGCGACGCCCCCGGAGAGCGACCGAAGGACGCGTAGGGCCGGGGCGGGGACGGCCGGGCCCGGGGGCCTGCGCCGCCCCGCCCTCCTCCCGTGCCCCCGAGCCGCCTTCCGACCCGGTCTCTGCCCGCGCGCCGCCCTTCCGGTCCGCTCCCTACCCGCGCGCCGCCTCCACGGGTACGCCCATGACCTCGCGCGCGTGCCGGTTCGGGACCATGCCGAGCCGCCACGCATGCCAGCCCTCCGCGAGATCCACACCCCGCTCGAGGACCACGCCGTACGCCTCCGCGCAGTCCTCCAGCTTGCCGTCACGGGAGGGGTGGGACGCCCGGAGCAGCTGGGAGAGCTCCTCCTGGGCCACCGCCGTGCCGATCTCCGAACCCCCCGGCGAACCGAACGGCAGCAGCGTGCACCGCAGGAAGCGCGCCCAGTCCGCGCCCCGGCGGTCGTCGTACGACGTGAAGAGGCGCACCGCCTCGTCGCACAGCCCCAGCGCCTGCGCCGGCCGGTCGTTGCCCCCGTCCACGATCGCCAGCTCCAGGCACGTCCACGCCTCGCCGTGCGCCACCTCGATGCGGCGGAAATCGGCGCGCGCGTCCACCAGCAGCTGACGGGCGAAGCCGGAATTGCGCAGATTGCCCGTCCGGGCCGCCCGCTGATCGCGCGTGGCCCGGCCCGAGTGGTGGCGGGCACACGCCAGCCCGTACACGTCCCGCATCCGCGAGAACATCCCGCGCGCCCGCTCCAGCTCCCGCACCGCCCGGTCGGCGTCGCCGTGCTCCTCCAGCGCCTGACCGAGGTAGTACAGCGTCCACGCCTCCCCCCGGGCGTCCTCCGCCTCACGGTGTCGCGCCAGCGCCTCGCGCAGCTCCTCGACCGCCGCCGACGCGTCACCGTCCACCAGCCGCGCCCGGGCCAGCTGCGTCAGCGCCCACGCCTCGCCGCGGCCGTCGCGCGTGCGCCCGTACAGACCGAGCGCCTCGCGCAGCTGCTCCTCCGCCCGCGGCACGTCGCCCATCCGCAGGAACACCTGGCCCAGCTGAAAGTGCGCCCACGCCTGCCCGTGCAGGCTCTCGCTCTCGCGATGGAGCACCAGCGCGGTGTCGAGATGAGCGACCGCGTCGGCGAGGTCCGCCCGGTCCCGCTCCACCGCCGCCAGCGCGTGCAGCGTCCACGCGCGGTCGGCGGCCAGCTCGTCCGACGCCTGGAGCGCGAGCGCCTCATTCAGCTTGGCCGCCGCCTCCACGAGGTTCCCCTGGTGGTGCAGCGTGATGCCCAGCGAACACAGGGCACGCGCGGCGCCCGCCTCGTGCTGCGCCTCGAAGTACAGGTCGACGACCGACGACAGCGTCGTACGGGCCTTGTCCAGCTCACCGAGCTGGCGCGCCGCGATACCCGTACGCCACTGCACCGACCGCACCAGCAGCCCTTGGCCGACGGCCTGCGTCAGCTCGCTGATCTCCCCCAGGCGGTACAGGTCGCCCCGCAGCAGGCAGTAGTCGCACAGCGCGCCCAGCAGGTTCAGCACGGCCTGCTGATCGACCCCCTCCGCCTGGCGCAGCGCCGCCGTGATGAAGCTCGACTCGTCGTCCAGCCAGCGCAGAGCGGTTTCCAGGGACGTGAAGCCGTGGGCGCCGAAATGGTCCGCCCTCGTCGACGTCTTGCCGTCGACCAGGCGGATCACCGAGTCGGCCAGCTCGCCGTAGTTGCGGATCAGCCGCTCCTGCGCCGCCGCCCGGTCCGCCGGCTCCTCCTCGTCGAGCAGACGGGCCTGCGCGAAGGCCCGGACGAGATCGTGCAGCCGGTAGCGGCTGCCCCGCACATGGTCGATCAGACCGGCGCGCGACAACGCCGCCAGCAGCCGTTGCGCCTCGTGCTCGTCCGTCGCCAGCAGCGCCGCCGCCGCGGCGGCACCCAGGCTCGCCCGCCCGGCCAGCGCCAGCCGCCGCAGCAGACGGCGGGCCGCGTCCGGCTGATCGGTGTAGCGCAGCCACAGCGCGCGCTCCACCGGGTCGACGGGGCCGTACGCCGCCAGATCCGCCGCCAGCGCCCGCGGGGTGCGGGCCCCCAGCGACGAACCGGCGACCCGCAGCGCCAGCGGCAGGCCGCCGCACAGCTCGGCGATCCGGTCCGCCGCCTCCGCGTCGTACGGCCCCTCCTTCTCCTCCGCCACCTCCCGCAGCAGCTCCTCCGCGCCCACCGGGTCCAGCGCCTCCACCGGCAGCTGGTGCACCCAGGCCGGGATGTCGGCGGCCAGGTCGAGCGGCCGGCGCGCGGTCACGAGCACCAGGCTGTCCGAACGCTCCGGCACGAGCGTGCGCACCTGCGCCGCGTCCGAGGCGTCGTCGAGCACTACCGTCACGGGCAGGCCCGTCAGATGCTGGTGGTACAGCTCGGTCAGCCTGCGCAGCTGCTGTTCCTGCGAGGACCTTCCGCCGGCTCTCGGCTCCGCCCGGGCAGGGGAGGCCCCGTTGCGGAAGAGCAACGGCTCGCGCGGCGCACCGAGCCGGTTCAGCAGGTGCAGCAGCGCCTCCCGCGTCGACAGCGGCGTCTCGCCCGCCGAGTCGCCGCGCAGATCCACCAGGCACGCACCCCGGAACTGGTCCCGCAGGTGGTGCGCCGCCCGGACGGCCAGCGTCGTACGCCCCGAACCCGGCGCGCCGTGCAGCACCACGACCGTCGGCCGCGTCTCGCTGCTCGCCCGCGCCGCGTGCACCCACTGCGCGATCTGCCCCATCGCGCCCCGCCGCCCCGCGAACGGCCCCTCCGGCTCCGGCAGGTGCCCGAAGGACTGCTCCAGTACGGACCGCCTGCGCGCCGCCTGGCTGCGGTCGGCCCCGCGCAGCTGCCCGACGACGGTGGTCTTCTTCGCCGTGGCGCCACGGTTCGCGGCCAGCAGGACCTGCTGCTGATCGAGGAACGGCCGTATCCCCCGCACCTCCAGCGCCGTCAGCCACTCCAGCCGCAGCTGCTCCGGCCCGCCGGGCTGCGCCAGTGCGCCGGCCCTGCGGTGAGCGGCGGGCCAGTGCGAGGCGGTGACCTTGGCGACGGTGGCGGCGGCCCCGGACACGCCGACGACGGCCCCGGCGGCGAGCGCGGTGCCGGCGCCCGTACCGAGGGCCAGGTCGGCCCCGAAGGCCGCCACGGCCGCAACGGCCGCGACCAGCGCGGGCGTTGCCAGATGCGCACCGCTGAACCGTTCCGCCAGCGACTGCCGCCCGGCCTGCGCCTCGTCCAGCGCCCGGACGTACGAGCCGTACTCCTCACCCGCGCTCGCCGCCATCGACTCCAGCGCGGCCCGGCCCCGCACGAGCAGCGCGTTGGCGTCCACCCGCCCGCCCGAGCGCCGCACATGCTCCTCGACGGCCCGCACCAACAGCCGCTCGGCTTCGGCCCGGTGGCTCTCCCGCATGTACGTCCCCCTCCGACAGCGATGACCGCGACAAGTGTCCTGCTTGACGCGCGTCAGCGCGAGAGAGTCGGGCGATCGGGGAGGGGTCGTGCAGGATGGAGGTATGCCGAACCGACTGGCTCATGAGACGTCCCCTTACCTGCTCCAGCACGCCGACAACCCGGTCGACTGGTGGCCGTGGTCGCCCGAGGCTTTCGAGGAGGCGCGACGGCGGGGAGTTCCCGTGCTGCTCAGTGTCGGCTATTCAAGTTGCCACTGGTGTCATGTCATGGCCCACGAATCGTTCGAGGACGAGCCGACCGCCGCATACCTCAACGAGCACTTCGTCAACGTCAAGGTCGACCGCGAGGAGCGGCCGGACGTGGACGCCGTGTACATGGAGGCCGTGCAGGCCGCGACGGGGCAGGGCGGCTGGCCCATGACCGTGTTCATGACCGCCGACGCCGCGCCCTTCTACTTCGGTACGTACTTCCCGCCCGAGCCCCGGCACGGCATGCCGTCGTTCCAGCAGGTTCTGGAGGGGGTCAGTGCCGCCTGGACCGGGCGGCAGGAGGAGGTCGCCGAAGTCGCGGGGAAGATCGTCCGGGATCTGAGCGAGCGCTCGCTGGCGTACGGGGCGCCCGAGCTGCCGGGGGAGGCGGAGCTGGCGCAGGCCCTGCTCGCACTGACGCGGGACTACGACGCCACCCGCGCCGGATTCGGCGGGGCGCCGAAGTTCCCGCCGTCCATGGTGGTGGAGTTCCTGCTGCGGCATTACGCGCGCACGGGGTCCGAGGGCGCCCTGCACATGGCCGCGGACACCTGCGAGGCAATGGCGCGCGGGGGGATTTACGACCAGCTCGCCGGGGGATTCGCGCGGTATTCGGTGGACCGCGAATGGGTCGTGCCGCACTTCGAGAAGATGCTGTACGACAACGCGCTGCTGTGCCGGGTCTACGCCCATCTGTGGCGCGCCACCGGCTCGGAGCTCGCTCGCCGGATCGCGCTGGAGACCGCGGACTTCCTGGTGAGCGAACTGCGTACGCCCGACGGCGGATTCGCGTCCGCGCTGGACGCCGACAGCGACGACGGAACGGGCAGGCACGTCGAGGGCGCGTACTACGTATGGACGCCGGGGCAGCTTCGTCAGGTGCTCGGGGAGCAGGACGCGCAGTTCGCCGCCGAGCTCTTCGGGGTGACGGAGGAGGGGACGTTCGAGGAGGGGGCGTCCGTCCTCCAGCTCCCGGCCGGGGAGGGCGAGCCCGACGCGGCGCGGGTGGCCGACGTCCGCGCGCGGCTGCTCGCGGCGCGCGGCGCGCGGGAGAGGCCGGGCCGGGACGACAAGATCGTGGCCGCCTGGAACGGCCTGGCGATCGCCGCGCTGGCCGAGACGGGGGCGTACTTCGACCGGCCGGACCTCGTGGAGCGGGCGACCGAGGCCGCCGACCTGCTGGTGCGGGTGCACATGAACGAAGGGGCGCGGCTCGCCCGTACGTCGAAGGACGGCCGGGTGGGTGCGAACGCGGGCGTGCTGGAGGACTACGCCGATGTGGCGGAGGGGTTCCTGGCGCTGGCGGCGGTGACGGGGGAGGGCGTCTGGCTGGAGTTCTCCGGGTTCCTGCTGGACATCGTCATCGACCAGTTCGTGGGGGAGGACGGGACGCTGTTCGACACCGCTCACGACGCGGAGCAGCTGATCCGGCGTCCGCAGGATCCGACGGACAACGCGACTCCCTCGGGGTGGACGGCCGCGGCGGGTGCGCTGCTCTCGTACGCCGCCCACACGGGGTCGGAGGCGCACCGGAGCGCCGCCGAGCGGGCGTTGGGCGTCGTGAAGACGCTGGGGCCTCGGGCGCCGCGGTTCATCGGGTGGGGCCTGGCAGTGGCCGAGGCCGCGCTGGACGGGCCGCGTGAGGTGGCGGTGGTGGGCGCCGGCGACGATCCGGTGACGCAGGAACTGCGCCGGGTGGCGCTGCTGAGCGGGGCGCCGGGCGCGGTGGTCGCGGTCGGCGAGGCGGGCAGTGACGAGTTCCCGCTGCTGGCGGACCGGGGGCCGGGCGCGTACGTGTGCCGGCACTTCGTCTGCGACGCGCCGACCAGCGACCCGGCGCTGCTCCGGGAGCGCCTGGGCGAGCGGGCCGTCTAGCCCCGGGGCCCTGCTTGCCGCGCGGGGCTGTCCCCTGCCGGCCCTGGGGCTCCGGCCCAGGCCCGCTCGTCAAACGCCGGAGGGGCTGGACATCATTGGATGTTCAGCCCCTCCGGGGCCTGCGGAAGAAGGACGAGCGCGACCAGTCCGCGTCGCTGCTGCTGCCGCCCGCCCAGGACCAGAAGGTCCTGACGGCGGGCGGCGGGAACCCCACCGTGCCGTCGGTCTCGAAGTGGGTGTGGATCGGCCCGCAGGGGCAGGTCGCGGCGGAGCGTGTGCGGAGTTTCGCCGACGAACTGGCGGCGGCGCCCAGGACGCCGGGGCAGGGGACCACGGGAAGCCGCGGGGCGTGAAGATGCCCGAGGGGTACGACGGCTGCGACCGGCACCGTCTGGACCGTGACGGGGACGGGCGGGCCTGCGACAAGGGCGACTTGCGCAGGCGGTGACCCGGCGGCCTGCCGGCGGCCCGGGCTCCGGGTCACCGGCGGGCCGCCGGGCGTCAGAGGCGGAAGCCGTGGTCCAGGGTGTCGAGCGTGCGGTCGACCAGAGCGATCAGGTCGTCCTGCCTGCCGTGCTCGGCCCAGTACACGGTCGTCTCCATCAGGGCCGCGACGAAGCCCATCGAGACGACCCGTACGTCGAGGTCGTCCGCCCGCCGCCCGGTCCGCTCGGCCACGACCGCGCACAGCATGCGGCCGGTCACGGACATGCTCTCCATCATGCGGGCGCGTACGGCGGGCACTTCGGTCAGCAGCTGCGAACGCGTCAGCATCTCCTCGGGCTCGTGGGTCAGGGAGTGACGCAGCGCCTGGGTGACGACGACGCGCAGGGACTCGACGAGCGGCTCGTCGGCGGGGCGGGCGCGCAGGGCCGACTCCATCAGCGGGTCGTACTCGTCGGTGATGACGATGTCTTCCTTGGTCGGGAAGTAACGGAAGACGGTCGAGGGCGAGACCTCCGCGGCCTCGGCGATCTGGTCGACGGTGGTGGCCTCGTACCCCTGCTCGGCGATCAGCCGGTACGTCGCGGTGCGGATCGCGGTCCGCGTCTTCAGCTTCTTGCGCTCGCGCAGGCCCGGGCGGGGCGGTGCGGTGTCGGCGAGGGGGTGCGGGGTGTCGGCGGCCATGACCGCCATTGTCGGGCATCGGCCCCTGCGGCCCGCTGCGTGACCCCGGACCGCTGTCAGTGGGGCATGTCACGATGTGTGTGGGGTAGATGAACGGTCCGTGAAACCGGACAGGCGTGCGGAGATGCGCACGGAAGGGGGCTGTTGTCATGCGGGAAGTCGTCAACGGGTCGGCCGTCGTCGCGGCGGCGCTGTGCGTCGTGGGGTTCCTGGTCGGCGGCGGGGCCGCCGTCCTCGGGGTGGTGCTGGCCGTCGTCGCGCTCGTGGCGTGGCGGGTGGCCGCGGCGTCGAGACCGCGGCCGCCGCGGCCGCCGCGGGCGGCGCGGGTCGGGCGGCAGGACGGGCGGTGGCCGTCAGGTCGAATAGGCGACCATTGAGATGCCCACGTAGTGCGCGACGAACGCCGCCAGGGTCAGCGAGTGGAACACCTCGTGGAACCCGAACCACCGCGGTGACGGGTTGGGGCGCTTGAGGGCGTAGATCACGCCGCCGACGCTGTAGAGCAGCCCGCCGACGATCACCAGCACCAGTACGGCGATGCCGCCCGCGTGCATGAAGTCGGGCAGGAAGAAGACTGCCGCCCAGCCCATCGCGATGTAGCAGGGGGTGTAGAGCCAGCGTGGGGCGCCGACCCAGAAGACCCGGAAGGCGATTCCGGCGACGGCCGCCGCCCAGACCGCCCACAGCAGGGTGCGGCCCGTGGGCTCGGGCAGCAGCAGCACCGTGAGAGGCGTGTAGGTGCCGGCGATGATCAGGAAGATGTTGGCGTGGTCGAGCCTGCGCAGAACGGCCTCGCCCCGCGGCCCCCAGGTACCCCGGTGGTAGACCGCGCTGACGCCGAAGAGCAGACAGGCGGTCAGGATGTAGATGCCGCAGGCCACACGGGCCCGGGTGGAGTCCGCGAGGACGATGAGCGTCACGCCGGCGATCAGCACCGCGGGGAACATGCCCGCGTGCAGCCAGCCGCGCAGCTTCGGTTTGACGGGACTCGGAAGATCGATCTCGACGGGCCCCTGCCCGGGGTCGTCGGGGTTCGTGCGCTGATCGGGCTGGGCGGACGTCATGCGATCAATCCTACCTACGCCACCGTAGGTTACGAGCAGGTAGGGGTGAAATGAGTGGTGATGCTCACGTGAGAGGTCCCCTGGACATATGGGCGGGCGGCAAGGATCATCAGATGAGTGCGGTCGGCACCGGATGAGCGCCAACGAAACAACGTCGTGAAGCATCCGGGTCGCAGCCCCCACGGGGCATACACCTAAAAACACCCTCACTTAGGAGCAACCGTGGCGCGCGAGAACGCGGCTCCCACCACCCTTCCGACGAACCACCAGGAGCTGATCTCCTGGGTCGACGAGATCGCAGCCCTCACCGAGCCGGACCAGATCGTCTGGTGCGACGGCTCGGAGGCCGAGTACGAGCGGCTCGCCGAGGAACTCGTGGCCAAGGGCACGTTCAAGAAGCTGGACCCGGTCAAGCGCCCGAACTCCTACTACGCCGCGTCCGACCCGAGCGACGTCGCCCGCGTCGAGGACCGCACGTTCATCTGTTCCGAGAAGGAAGAGGACGCGGGCCCGACCAACCACTGGAAGGCCCCCGCCGAGATGCGGGAGATCTTCGCCGGAGAGAAGGGCGTCTTCCGCGGCTCGATGCGCGGCCGCACGATGTACGTCGTGCCGTTCTGCATGGGCCCCGTCGGCTCCCCGCTGTCCGCCATCGGAGTCGAGATCACCGACTCGGCGTACGTCGCCGTCTCGATGCGCACGATGACCCGGATGGGCCAGGCCGTCCTCGACGAGCTCGGCACCGACGGCTTCTTCGTCAAGGCCGTCCACACCCTCGGCGCGCCGCTCGCCGAGGGCGAGGCCGACGTGCCGTGGCCGTGCAACTCCACGAAGTACATCTCGCACTTCCCCGAGGACCGCGAGATCTGGTCCTACGGCTCGGGCTACGGCGGCAACGCCCTGCTCGGCAAGAAGTGCTACGCCCTGCGCATCGCGTCCGTCATGGCGCGCGACGAGGGCTGGCTGGCCGAGCACATGCTGATCCTGAAGCTCACGCCGCCCAAGGGCGAGCCGAAGTACGTCGCGGCAGCGTTCCCGTCGGCCTGCGGCAAGACCAACCTCGCCATGCTGGAGCCCACGATCTCCGGCTGGACCGTCGAGACCATCGGCGACGACATCGCCTGGATGCGGTTCGGCGAGGACGGCCAGCTGTACGCGATCAACCCCGAGGCCGGCTTCTTCGGCGTCGCGCCGGGCACCGGTGAGCACACCAACGCCAACGCCATGAAGACGATGTGGGGCAACTCCGTCTTCACGAACGTCGCGCTCACCGACGACGGTGACGTGTGGTGGGAGGGCATGACCGAGGAGGCGCCCGCGCACCTCACGGACTGGAAGGGCAACGACTGGACCCCCGAGTCCGGCACCCCCGCCGCCCACCCCAACGCGCGCTTCACCGTTCCGGCCGGCCAGTGCCCGATCATCGCGCCCGAGTGGGAGGACCCCAAGGGCGTGCCGATCTCGGCGATCCTCTTCGGCGGCCGCCGCGCCACCGCCGTGCCGCTGGTGACCGAGTCCTTCAACTGGCAGCACGGTGTCTTCCTCGGCGCGAACGTCGCCTCCGAGAAGACCGCCGCCGCCGAGGGCAAGGTCGGCGAGCTGCGCCGCGACCCGTTCGCCATGCTGCCGTTCTGCGGCTACAACATGGGCGATTACATGGGTCACTGGGTCAAGGTCGGCGCCGACAAGGACCAGTCCAAGCTGCCGAAGATCTACTACGTCAACTGGTTCCGCAAGAACGACGCGGGCAAGTTCGTGTGGCCGGGCTTCGGCGAGAACAGCCGCGTGCTCAAGTGGATCGTCGAGCGCCTGGAGGGCAAGGCCCAGGGTGTCGAGACGCCCATCGGCATCCTGCCGGCGAAGGGCTCCCTGGACACCGACGGTCTGGACCTGTCCGAGGAGGAGCTGGACTTCCTGCTGACGGTCGACAAGGAGGTCTGGCGCGAGGAGGCCGCCCTGGTCCCCGAGCACCTGAACACCTTCGGCGACCACGCCCCGAAGGAGCTGTGGGACGAGTACCACGCGCTCGTCGAGCGCCTGGGCTGATCCCCCCGCTCCACTGAACTCCGCGGCCGGGCCGTCCTGACATCCGCCCTGACCTGTGGGGTCATCGGCCGACCGCGGCACAACCCCCGAAGCCCCCTCACGGCTTCGGGGGTTGTTCGTTTCGCGCCGGGCGCCGGGCGCCGGGCGCCGCGCGCCGGGTGCAGGGCGGGGGGCGAGGGGGCGGGAGCGGCCGGGCGGTCGGGGGAACGCCTCAGCCGGCTGAATGCAGTGGCACCCGGCCCGTGCGCCGCGAAGGCACGCGGGCCGGGGCCGTCAGTGGGCTCCGACGAGGAGCTCTTCGAGCGCGGCCGCGTGGGCGTCCATGCGCTCGGCGGCCAGGATCGCGACCGCCGTGTCGGCGCGCGAGGCGGCGACGACGAGCGCGCGGCCCGCGAGCTCGTGGGCGCGGCGATGGAGCGCGATCGGGTCCGCGTGGGTGAGACCGGCGTGCCGGGCCGGCGGGGCGCCGCGCAGCCGGGCGACCTGGGTGGCGATGCGGTCGGCCGCCGCGCCGAGACCCAGCTCGTCGGTGACCGCGAGGAGCGCCGCCAGGTGTCCGGCGAGCTGGATGTCCAGCTCCTCCTCGCGGGAGCGGTGCGGGAAGTCGGCCCGGTCGGCGGCCATGCGGTGCACCGACTTGGTACGGATCGGCTCGTACATGTGATGGCCTCCTGACAGGATCAGGACACCAGCCTACATTAGATTGTGTCTAAAGTTGAGCCGGGTCGATCCGGCTGGGGCCCGGGGTGCGCCCGCCCGCCTACGGCTGCCCGTATCCGTCCAGGAACGTCCCGATGCGCGTCACGGCGTCCGCCAGCTCCTCCACCGCCGGGAGCGTCACGATGCGGAAGTGGTCGGGATCGGGCCAGTTGAAGCCCGTACCCTGCACGACCATGATCTTCTCGGCCCGCAGCAGGTCGAGGACCAT
Organism: Streptomyces sp. NPDC046122; assembly: GCF_056429965.1. NCBI lineage: Bacteria > Bacillati > Actinomycetota > Actinomycetes > Kitasatosporales > Streptomycetaceae > Streptomyces > Streptomyces sp. NPDC046122. The sequence continues at coordinate 299,092 of NZ_JBWKLQ010000004.1, forward strand.
CTCGCGGTCGTCCTTGATCTTGTAGACCTTGGGGTCGAGGCGCGGGAAGAGGTACAGCGCGCCCTTGGGCTTCACGCAGGTGATGCCCGGGATCTGGGTGAGCAGCTCGTACGCCGTGTTCCGCTGCTCCAGGATCCGGCCGCCCGGCAGCACCAGGTCCTCGATCGACTGCCGGCCGCCGAGCGCGGTGGCCACCGCGTGCTGCGCCGGCATGTTGGCGCACAGGCGCATGTTGGCGAGGATCGTGAGCCCCTCGATGTACGAGGAGGCGTGCGCCTTCGGGCCGCAGACCGCCAGCCAGCCGCTGCGGTAGCCGGCGACGCGGTAGTTCTTCGACAGGCCGTTGAAGGTGAGGGTCAGCAGGTCGGGCGCGATGGCGGCGGTCGGCGTGTGCGTGGCGCCGTCGTACAGGATCCGGTCGTAGATCTCGTCGGAGCACACGATCAGGTTGTGGCGGCGGGCGATCTCGGTCAGTCCGCGCAGCATCTCGTCGTCGTACACCGCACCCGTCGGATTGTTCGGGTTGATGACGACGATGGCCTTGGTGCGGTCCGTGATCTTGCGCTCGATGTCGGCGAGGTCCGGCATCCAGTCGGCCTGCTCGTCGCAGCGGTAGTGCACGGCCGTGCCGCCGGCGAGGGAGACGGACGCGGTCCACAGCGGGTAGTCCGGCGCGGGGACGAGCACCTCGTCGCCGTCGTCGAGCAGCGCCTGCATGGACATCTGGATCAGCTCGGAGACGCCGTTGCCGAGGTAGACGTCCTCGACGTCCAGCTCGATGCCCTTGGTCTGGTAGTGCTGCATGACCGCGCGCCGCGCCGCCAGCAGGCCCTTCGCGTCGCCGTAGCCGTGCGCGCCCGCGAGGTTGCGGAGGATGTCCTCGAGGATCTCGGGCGGGCACTCGAAACCGAACGCCGCCGGGTTGCCGGTGTTGAGCTTGAGGATGCGGTGACCCGCCGCTTCGAGCCGCATCGCCTCCTCGAGCACGGGGCCGCGGATTTCGTAACAGACGTTTGCGAGCTTCGTCGACTGGATCACCTGCATGCTGGCCACCTTACGGGTGCATAACGGGACCCGCTTCGTGTTTTTGGCCACGCGGGTGTACGTCCGCCCCGGAGCGTCCGCCCCGGAGCGACCGCCCGGACCTGCCGGAATCGCAGGTCGGCTGCGGCGGTGACGGGGGCCCGGTGGTGCTCCCCAGTCGCTCCGCGCGCGAGCGGGCGCACGCGTCCTGATCGCGGTCTTGTCCGGCATGTGGAATCCCCTCAACAATGCGCATGACAAAACCGGGGTGCGCGCACCCCGGTCACACAGGTCGTTCAAGAGGGGACCCCCACATGAAGAAGCCTCTCGTCGGCGCGCTCTTCGCCCTGCTGCTCTCCGGAGCGGCAGCGGCGCCGGCGGCCGCGGAGACTCGCAGCCCCCAGCAGGACCGGCCGGCCGTCAAGGCGGTCGACTTCGCCGGAACGGTGGCGCTCAGCAACTGTTCCGGCTCCGTGGTGCGTACGCCCGCCTCGCAGCCGGGCGACCCGGCGCTCGTGCTGTCGAACGGGCACTGCCTGGAGACCGGCTTCCCCGCTCCGGGGCAGGTCGTGGTGGACAAGCCGTCCTCCCGGACCTTCAGCCTGCTGAACTCGGCGGGCAGCAAGGTCGCGACGCTCCGGGCGAGCAAGATCGCGTACGCCACGATGACCGACACCGACGCCTCGCTGTACCAGCTCACCAGCACCTACGCCCAGATACAGAACGCCCACAACATCAAGGCGCTGGAACTGAGCGCCACCCGTCCCGCGCAGGGCACGGCCATCAAGGTCGTCTCCGGCTACTGGAAGCGGATCTACAGCTGTTCCGTCGACGGCTTCGCGTACCGGCTGAAGGAGGGCGCGTGGACCTGGAAGGACTCGGTCCGCTACACCTCGGCGTGCAACACCATCGGCGGCACCTCCGGCTCACCCGTGGTCGACACGGCCACCGGCAAGGTCGTGGCCGTGAACAACACCGGTAACGAGGACGGCGCGCGCTGCACGGACAACAACCCGTGCGAGGTCGACGAGAGCGGCAATGTGACCGTGCGCAAGGGCATCAACTACGGCCAGCAGACGTACGGGTTCGTCGCCTGCATCGGGGCCGGCAGCAAGGTCGACCTGACCCGCCCGGGCTGCACCCTGCCCAAGCCGTAGTCGGGGGCGGGCTGCGCCCCGGGGGAAGCCGTCCCGGGGCGGAGCCCGCCGCGAACGGTCGCGGGGCCGCGCGATCCCGCCCGGCCGCTCCGGCGCGCGCCGCCCGGTGCTCCGTACGGCCGCCGCCCTGCTGGTGCGTACGGCCGTCCCGCGCCTGATCCCGTGCGCCGTCCGGTCGTTCCCCCACGTCCTCCGGCCGTTTCCGCGACTCGGATAGGTTGACCGGTCATGTGGACGCTGAGTGCTGCCGGGTACCGCCGGCTGGGTGCCGCCGGATCGGTCGCGGTGGCCGTGGGCGGCATGGCCGCCGGGAGGCTGCCGGCTCGCGACCCGTGGGGGCTGTGGGTGCCCCACGGCGCCACGACGACCGCTGCCGCCGCCGTCCTGGCGTACCTCGGCCTGACCGTCCTGGTCGTGGCCTGGTGGCGGTACGGGCGGCTCGTCGCCCGGGGCGCCGCGGGCGAGGTGCGCGACGTCCTGGTGACGCTGGCCTGGTGGGCGGCTCCCCTCGTGGCGGCGCCCCCGCTGCACAGCGCCGACGTCTACAGCTACATCGCCCAGGGCGCGATGGTCGTCGAAGGCCATGACGTGTACACGTCTGGTCCCTCGGTCATCGGCCCGGACGAACTGGGCGCCGACGCCGCGGCGAGCAGCGGCGCGCAGTGGAGGGACAGCCCGGCTCCGTACGGACCCGTCTTCCTCGTCCTGGCGAAGTGGGTCGCGCTCGTGACCGACGGCCGGATCGTCCCCGCCGTTCTCGGGATGCGCCTCGTCGCCCTCGCCGCGCTCGCCCTGATCGTCTGGGCGACGCTCCGCATCGCCCGCGCGCGGGGCGCCGACGAGACCGGCGCGCTGTGGCTCGGAGCCCTCAACCCGCTGCTGCTGATCCACGTCGTGGGCGGCATGCACAACGACGGCCTGATGATCGCCCTCATGCTGACGGGCCTGGTGTGCGCGCTGCGCGGCCGCTGGATACTCGGCAGCGCGGTCGTCGCACTGGCGATGATGGTGAAGTCGCCGGCCGCCGTCGCCCTGCTCTTCGTCGGCACCCTTGCCGTACGCCGCACCTCCGGCCCCCTGGCGTGGCGAGCCGTCAAGGCGTTCGCCGTCCCCGGCCTGGTCGCCGGGGCGGTCGCCGTGACCGTCACCCTGCTCAGCGGCACCGGCTTCGGGTGGCTGCACACGCAGAGCGTCGCCGGGACCATCCACACCGCGCTGTCGGCCACGAGCGACATCGGCCTGGGTGTCGGCGAGGGTGCGCACGCGCTGTTCGGCTGGGACCCGCAGCCGGTCAAGCGGGCGTTCCAGACGCTGGGCCTCGCCCTCGCGCTCGCCGTCGTCGGGTACGCCGCCCTGGCGACCTTCCGCCGGGTGCGGCCCTGGCGGGGCGGCCCGCCGCCGCATCCGGTCCACGCGCTGGGCGTGGCGCTGGTCGCTCTGGTGGCCCTCTCGCCGATGGTGCAGCCGTGGTACCTGCTCTGGGGCACGGCCGTCGTCGCGGCCACCGCCTGGAACGGCCGGCTCGGCCGCGTCCTGTCGGTGCTGTCGGCCGCCCTTGTCTACGAGACGCACCCCACGGGCAGCACCCCGGGGTACGGCTTCTACCTCGCGGGCGCCGTGTGCGCACTGGGCGCGGTGCTGCTGCTGCGCGAGAGCGGCCGGTGGCCGTCACCAGCGGCGGGCGGACGGACCGGCGTACCGGCGAGCGGTCCCGTACGGCGCACGTCCCGGGCCGTCGCCCTGCCGTCGATGCGCAGGCACACGGACGCCGCGCCGCGGCCGGACGGCGAGTCGGCCGACGGGCCGAAGCGGTCCGCGCCGGTGCGCTAGCGCCCCGCGCTCGCGGGACATTCCGCCGCTCAGGCCGTACGCCGTACCGACCGCCCCGCGAGGACGTCCGTCCGCTTCCCGTCCTCGATCACGAACCGGCCGTCGATCAGGACGTACGGGATGCCCACCGGCAGGGTGCGCGGGGCCTCGAACGTCGAGCCCGCCGCGACGGTGTCCGGGTCGAACAGCACGAGGTCCGCGCGGTAGCCCTCCTTCACGAGCCCCCGGTCCGGCAGCCGCAGGCGCGCCGCCGGGCGCGAGGTGAGGTGCGCGACGCACTCCTCCAGCGAGAGGACGCCCAGGTCGCGGGCGTAGTGGCCCAGGTAGTGGGGAAAGGTGCCGTAGGCGCGCGGGTGCGGCTTGTCGCCCTGGAGGATGCCGTCGCTGCCGCCGGTGTGGACGCGGTGGCGCATGATCGCGCGGACGTTCTCCTCGTGCCCGACGTGCTGGAGGATCGTCGAGCCGAGGTTGTCGTCGACGAGCAGGCGCCGGGCGGTGACCCACGGTTCCTCGCCCCGCAGGGCGGCGGACTCGGCGATCGTCCTGCCCACCCAGCCCGCCAGGGCGGGGTCGCTCACGCCGGAGATCTCGATCGTGTCCCACTCGATGGGCACGCCGTGGCAGCCGTCGGCGCCCACCACCTCCATGTGGTGACGGATCCGCTCGGCGCTCCCGTCGTCCCGCAGACGGGCGAGTGTCGCCTCGGGACCGCCCTCACTCGCCCAGCTCGGCAGCATGGCGACGAGCGTCGTGCAGCCCGGCGTGTACGGATAGGTGTCGAGCGAGATGTCCGCGCCGCCGTCGAGCGCCGAGTCGAGCAGGGCGAGGAGGTCGGGCGCCCGGCCCTTGTTGACCCCGAAGTTCATGGTGGCGTGGGCGAGGTGCAGCGCGCAGCCGGCGTCGCGGGTGAGGGACACCATCTCCTCGTACGCCGCCAGGGCTCCGGCGCCGTACGAGCGGTGGTGGGGGCAGTAGTAGCCGCCGTACCGCGCCACCACGCGGCACAGCGCGGTGAGTTCGGCGTCGTCCGCGTACATGCCGGGCGTGTAGGTCAGGCCCGACGACATGCCGACGGCGCCCTGCTCCATGCCGTCGGCGACGAGCTGCCGCATGCGGTCCAGCTCGGCGGGGGTCGCCGGGCGGTCGTCCCAGCCGGTCGCGTACATGCGGACCGTGCCCTGCGGGACGAGGTACGCGGCGTTGACGGCGACGCCCCGGTCGAGCCGGTCGAGGTACTCGCCGACGGTCCGCCAGTCGAAGTCGACGCCCGTGTCCCCGGGCCCGCCGCCGTTCCAGCCGGTGATCGTCCTGCGGACCTCCGCCAGAGTGCGGTCGTCGACCGGTGCGTAAGACAGGCCGTCCTGGCCGAGGACTTCGAGCGTCACGCCCTGGGCCGCCTTGGCGCTGTGGTCCGGGTCGCGGAGCAGCGCGAGGTCGCTGTGGGCGTGCATGTCGATGAAGCCGGGGGAGAGGGCGAGGCCGTCCGCGTCCAGCGTGCGCGGCGCGCCGAGCCCGGGGCCACCGTCGCCGCGGCGCCGTATCCCGGCGATGCGGCCCCCGGCCAGGCCGACGTCGGCGCGGTAGGAGGCACCGCCGGTGCCGTCGATGACGCGTACGTCGCGGATGACGAGGTCCATGGCTGATTCGCCTCTCTGAGCGGCTGGGGAACCGGGGTGAACGGGTGGGGGCCGCGGCGCCGCGGCCCCCACGCCCGGCCCGGCGCGCCGCGGGCTAGAAGAACGTGCGGAGGTAGTCCGTCACGGTGCCGTCCGCCTCCACCAGCGGGATCAGCTGCCACTTGTCGAACGACGTGCACGGGTGCGACAGGCCCAGGCCGAGCCAGTCGCCGACCTCCAGGTCGGCGTCCGGCTCCGTACGGACCCAGCCGTGCTGGTCCGAGAGCCCGGTCACCGTGATGCCGTCCGCAGGGCGGATCTCGCCCGTGCCGGCGTCCCGTACCGCCCGGGCCACCGGCAGGTCCAGGTCGTACGCCGCGTCGCGCTTGCCCGCGTTGACGAACGCCTGCTCCGGCGTGGGCCGGGAGACGACCTGCGCCCACAGGCGGAACGCCGGCTGGAGTTCGCCCTCCTCCGTGACCCGGTTGAACGGGGTGAGGCGGTGGTAGTGGCCGTCGTCGTGCGAGACGTAGGCCCCGGACCGGATCAGTTTGAGCACCGGCAGCGACAGCTCGGGGATCTGCGCGAACACCTCCGCGACCGCGTCGAACCACGCGCTGCCGCCCGCGCTGATCACGATCTCCCCGGCGGCGGCGAACCGGCCCGCCCTGTCGAACTCCGCCGCCACGGCGACCAGTTCGCGTACCCAGGCGCGCACCCGGTCGCCGTCCGCCCGGGGCACCTCGCCCTCGTACCCGGCCACCCCCACCAGCCGCAGCGTCGACGTGGCCGCGACCGCGTCCGCGACCGCCGCGCAGTCGGCGGCCGTCCGGGCGCCGGTACGGGCGCCCTCCCCGGCGCCGAGTTCGACGACCACGTCCATCGGGCGGGAGGCGGCGGCCGCCCGCAGCGCCTCGTCCATCAGGTGCACTCCGCGCACGGAGTCGACGTAGCAGACGAAGCGGAAGCCGGGGTCCGCGTCCAGTTCCGCGGCCAGCCAGCGCAGCGCCGCCGCGTCGACGACCTCGTTGGCGAGGAAGACGCGCTGGATGCCGTACGCCCGGTAGACGCGCGCCTGGTGCGGGACGGCGGCGGTGATGCCCCACGCCCCGCGCTCCAGCTGGCGCGCGAAGAGCTGGGGCGACATCGACGTCTTTCCGTGCGGGGCGAACGCGAGGCCGTGGCGCTCGGCGTACGTCTCCAGCAGGGCGAGGTTGTGCTCGACCGACTCGGCGGAGAGGGCGAGGACGGGAGTGGTGAAGCCGCCCGTGAAGAGGTTGCGCCGCTCGGCGGCGAGCGCGCCGACGGTCAGGCCGTCGGCGTCCGGCGGCAGTCCCTTGAAGCGGTGGTCCACGCGCTCGCCGGCGAGCGCCGCGAGGGCCGCTCGGTTCGCATGGCCGGTGTCTCGTCCGGCCGGGTTGTCGACGGCCATGACGGCCTCCTCACGTAGGTTGCAGCATGTGCAACGACCATTGCGCATATCGTTGAACGCTGTCTAACATCCGAGCCGATGCAGGGTCAACGGTGAGGAGCTCGATCGTGACCGCGCCCGCGGACGAAGCAGCAGAGCGAGAGGCGGACGCCGCGACGGTGGATGTGATCTGCCTCGGCGAGTCCATGGTGACGTTCCTGCCCTCCCGGCCCGGCCGCCTCGCCGACGTACCCTCCTTCGGGCGAGGCATCGGGGGCGCCGAGTCCAACGTCGCCTGCGCCCTGGCCGCCGCTGGACACCGCACGCGGTGGGTGGGCCGGGTCGGCGCGGACGGCTTCGGCGACCACCTCGTCGACACCATCGCCGCGTACGGAGTCGACACCTCCGCCGTCCGGCGCGACCCCCACCGCCCCACCGGCGTCTACTTCCGCACGGCGGACGACCGCGACGCCGACGGCTTCGAGGTCGTCTACTACCGCGCCGGGTCCGCCGCCTCCGCGATGTCCCCGCTCACCGTGCCGCCCGGTGACCTGGCCGGGGGCCGCGTACTGCACCTGTCCGGGATCACGGCGGCGCTCTCCGCCGACTGCCTGGCGCTGATGCGCACGCTGACCGCCCGCCGCGCCGGCCGCCCGCTGGTCTCCTTCGACGTGAACCATCGCGCGCACCTGTGGCACGGGGCGGACGGCCCCCGGGTGCTGCTCGACCTCGCGCGCGGCGCGGACCTCGTCTTCGTCGGCGAGGACGAGGCCGAGACGGCCTGGGACGTGCGGGGCGCGTCCGCGATCCGCGCGACGCTCCCGCAACCGGAGACCCTGGTGGTCAAGCGGGGCGCGGCGGGCGCCACGGTCTACACCCGCGCCGCCACCGGCCGGGACACCGTCACCACCGTCCCCGCCCTGCGCGTCGACGTCGTCGCCCCCGTCGGCGCGGGGGACGCCTTCGCCGCCGGTTTCCTCTCCGCGACCCTGCGCGGTCTGCCCGTACGCGACCGGCTGCGGCACGGTCACCTCATGGCCGCCGCGGCGCTCACCGTCCCCGGCGACCTCGGCACGCCCCCGTCCCGCGCGGACGCCGACCGCCTCGCCGCCCTGGACCCCGACGACTGGGGGAGACTTCGTCTCGGCCCCGGCTGGACCGCCGAGGTCGACGGATCCCGGGCGGCCGCAGAGCCGCCCGCGACCGAAGCGCCCGGCGCGCCCCGGGCCGCCGACGACCAGGAGGAACGTACGCCATGAGCCAGACCGTCGACCGAGCGCTGAGCATTCTGCCGCTGCTCGCGCAGGGACCGGCCGACCTCGGACAGGTCGCCGACCGCCTCGGCGTGCACAAGTCCACCGCTCTGCGCCTCCTGCGCACCCTCCACGAGCACGGCCTCGTCTACCGCCAGCAGGACCAGCGCTACCGCCTCGGCGCCCGCCTCTTCGCCCTCGCGCAGGAGGCCGTCGAGAACCTCGACGTGCGCGAGATCGCCCACCCCCACCTCACCGCCCTCAACAACGAGTGCGGGCACACCGTCCACCTCGCCGTGTACGAGGAGACCGAGGTCGAGGTCCTCTACATCGACAAGGTCGAGAGCCGCTACCCCGTCCGCATGTACTCGCGCATCGGCAAACCCGTCGCGATCACCGTCGCCGCCGTCGCGAAACTGCTGCTCGCCGACCTCCCCGAGGCCGAGCGCCGCGCCATCGCGGAGAAGCTCGACTACCCCGCGTACACCTCCCGTTCGACGCCGAACGCCGCCGCCTTCCTCAAGGAGCTGGCGCTCGTACGCGAACAGGGATGGGCCACCGACCTCGGCGGCCACGAGGAGTCCATCAACTGCGTCGCGGCCCCCGTCCGCGGCGCCGACGGCCGGGTCGTCGCCGCCATGTCGGTGTCCGCGCCGAACGTCGTCGTCACCGCCGAGGAACTCCTCACCCTCCTGCCGCTGGTGCGCCGCACCGCCGACGCCATCAGCAGCGAGTACTCAGGAAACACACCCCCGAAGGAAGCACGCGCATGAGCGAGAAGACCGCGATCACCCCGCCCACCCACACCGTCCCGCCGGCCAGGTTCTCCCACGGCGTCCGCAAGGGCAACATCCTCCAGGTCGCCGGTCAGGTCGGCTTCCTGCCTGCCGTCGAGGGCCGGGCGCCCACCCCGGCGGGCCCGACCCTGCGCGAGCAGACCCTCCAGACCTTCGCCAACGTCAAGGCGATCCTGGAGGAGGGCGGCGCGAGCTGGGACGACGTGATGATGATGCGCGTCTACCTCACCGACACCGCTCACTTCGCCGAGATGAACGAGATCTACAACGCGTACTTCGAGGAGCAGGGCCTCAAGGAGGCCCCCGCCGCCCGTACGACCGTCTACGTCGGACTCCCGGCCGGACTCCTCATCGAGATCGACGCGCTCGCCGTCCTGAGCTGACGCGCCCCGCACCTCCCCCTCTTCTCCCCGTAGCCGTACGCCGTCACGGCACGGCGCCCACCGCCCGGGCGCCGTGCCGCGATCCCCCCTGCCCGAAAGCCCCATGGAATTACGAGGTCCTCCTCATGCCCCTGCTCGCTGCCGCCCCCGTTCCCGCGGAGACCCCACCCCACACCGGCGGTCTCCTCACCCTCATCGACGGCACCGCCGGTCTGCTGACCGTCGCCGCCCTCGGCATCGCCCTGCTCCTCTTCCTGATCATCAAGGTCAGGCTCCAGCCGTTCGTCGCGCTGCTGGCCGTCTCCATCGCGGTCGGTCTCGGTGCGGGCCTCTCGGTCACCGAACTCTTCGGCACGGTCCAGAAGTCGGCCGTCGTCTCCGTCATCGAATCCGGCATGGGCGGCATCCTCGGCCACGTCGCGATCATCATCGGCCTCGGCACGATGCTCGGGGCGATACTCGAAGTCAGCGGCGGGGCCGAGGTGTTGTCCAGCCGCCTCCTGGGCCTCTTCGGCGAGAAGCGCGCCCCGCTCGCCATGGGCCTCACCGGCCTCATCTTCGGCATCCCGGTCTTCTTCGACGTCGGCATCTTCGTCCTCGCCCCGATCGTGTACGCCGCCGCCAAGCGCTCCGGCAAGTCGATCGTGCTGTACGCGATGCCGCTGCTGGCCGGTCTCTCCATGACCCACGCGTTCCTGCCCCCGCACCCCGGCCCGGTCGCCGCCGCCGGCCTCTTCCACGTGTCGCTCGGCTGGGTCATCCTCATGGGCGTCGTCTGCGGCGTCCCCGCCGTGCTCGCGGCCTGGGCGTACGCCGCCTGGATCGGCAAGCGCGTCTTCGTCGAGGTCCCGCACGACATGGTCGAGGCCGCCGAGGACGCCAGGGCCGCCGTCGTCGCCGAACAGACCGCCGCGGGCCGCACCCCGCAGGAGCAGCCCGTCTCGCTGGCCACGGTCCTCACCATCATCGGCACGCCGCTGGTCCTGATCCTCGCCGCGACGTTCTCCTCGATCGCACTGGAACCCTCCCTTCTCCGCTCGGTCGTCGAGTTCTTCGGCAACCCCTTCGTCGCCCTGACGATCGCGCTGCTGATGGCGTACTACCTGCTCGGCATCCGGCGCGGGTGGTCGCGCAAGTCCCTGGAGCAGGTGTCGACCTCGTCCCTCAAGCCCGTGGGCAACATCCTGCTGGTCGTGGGCGCGGGCGGCGTCTTCGGCGCCGTGCTCAAGGCGAGCGGTGTCGCCCAGGCCCTGTCCGACACCTTCAACGACGTCGGCCTGCCCGTCGTCGTCCTCGCGTATCTGATCTCCCTCGTGCTGCGCGTCGCGCAGGGCTCGGCGACGGTCGCGATCGTCACCACGGCCGGCATCGTCCTCCCGCTCGTCGAGGGCGGCGGCCACTCGCAGGCGTTCCTGGCCCTGGTCATCATGGCCATCTCGGCCGGCTCGATCTTCGCCTCGCACGTCAACGACGGCGGATTCTGGATCGTCGCCAAGTACTTCGGCATCTCCGAGCGGGACACCCTGAAGTCCTGGACGGTGCTGGAGTCGGTCCTGTCCGTCGCGGGCTTCGCGGTCGCGGCGCTCCTGAGCCTGGCGCTCTGACGACGCCGCGCCCTGCCCCCTCGACCGTCGAGGGGGCAGGGCGCGGCGCGGTCCGGACGTCAGCCCTTGGCCACCGTGCCCGCACGGGGGAAGAGCTTGGCGATGACGAGCTTGGTCAGCTCGTCGGCCGGCGCGCTGCCGTCGGGCGACTGGTTCAGGTTGACGAGCACCACGATGGTCGCGCGGCGCTCGGGGTCGTGGCCCACGAAGCTGTTGTAGCCGGGGATCTGCCCGTCGTGGCCGAGGAAGCCGTCGACGTTCGCGATGCCCAGTCCGTAGTCGGGGCTGCCGGGCACGTCGGACGTGGGGACGAAGTGCAGCCGCTCCCGCTGCACCTCGGGGCTCAGCAGAGCCCCGGTGGCCAGTGCCGGCGCCCATCGCCGCAGGTCGTCCACGGTGGACGCGGCGGCGCCCGCCGCGTACGCCCACGAGGCGTTGACGTGCGTGACGTCCAGCGGGTTGCCGGCCGACCAGTTCGCCCACGCGGCCTTCTTCCCGGTCAGCACCGGCGCGGTCAGGCTCGCGACGTTGCCGATGAACTGGTAGCCCCGCGCGTACGGACCGGGAATCTGCGAGCCGTTGGCGAACGCGGTCCGGTGCATGCCGACCGGGCCGAAGACCCGCTCCTGGAACAGCCGGCCGATCGGCCGGCCGGTGAGCTGCTCGGCGATGAGCCCGAGCAGCACGTAGTTCGTGTTGGAGTAGTGCCAGCCCTTGCCCGGCTTGAAGTACGGGCGGTGGCCGAACGCCACATCCAGCAGCTCCCGGGGAGTCCACTCCGCTTCCGGCTGCCGGTCGAGCCGCTGGTTGAAGCCCAGGTCCTCGGAGTAGTTGTAGAGCCCGCTGGTCATCTGGAGCAGGTGGCGGACGGTGATGTTCTTCCCGTTAGGGACGTCCGGGCGGTAGGCCGCCACCGGATCGTCGAGCGACAGTCTGCCTTCGTCGACGAGCTGGAGGATCACCGTCGCCGTGAAGGTCTTGGTGATGCTGCCGACACGCATATGGTCGGCGGTACTGGTGGGCCTTGCGGTAGCGAGGTCGCCGGTCCCGATCGTCGTGGTCCAGGTCCCCCACTCGGGCGTACTGACGGAGACGACCGCCCCGGGGATGCGCAGCCGCTGCGTCAGCGCGACCAGGTCAGGTGTCAGCCGCTCCGGGGACCTGACCTCCCGTACGGCCCGTACGTCACCCGCGTCGGCGGGCGCGCCCAGTGCGGGGGTGGCGGCGGACAGCGGCAGCAGCGCGGCCACCAGCAGCGCCGCCCAGGACCGGGTACGTACGCGCGGGGTCCGAGGCGGGCGCCGGAGCGCGTCGGCCGGGGATCGGTCGGAAACGTTCTGCGCCATGGGTCGTACGTGCATGCGTAGCGTCCAGTTCGCCGCGGGGAGTGGTCGCGCCCGGTGTAGCACGCGGCCGAGCGCGCCGAACGGGCTTGCGCCGGAGGTGGGCGTGTTCGCGGACCGCGGCGGGCGAGGCGGCGCGTCCGCGCGGCACGAGACCCCCGGGGGCCCCGGATCCGGCCCTTCCCGGGCGTCCATACTGGGGGCATGGACGAACAGACCGGACAGCAGGGCGGCGCGGTGCCGGAGGCGTACGCACCGCCTCCCCAAGGCTTCGGCCCGCCGCCCCCGGCCTACGCCCCGGTCACGCAGCCGCCGTACGCGCCTTCGCCGGGCGCGCCCGCACCCGTACCCGTACCGGCGCCCGTGCCCGGCCCCGACTTCCTGGCGGCGGACCGCCGCAACGCCGTCGTGGTCGACTCCGAAGGCGTGTCACTCGAACGCGACGGCGCCACCCTCGACTTCCCCTGGCGCGACATCGCGACCGTCCACTACAAGGCCGGCCCCGGGGGCGGCGTCCTGATGGTGGCCGTCGTGCTGCCCGACGGCCGGTTCTACGAGGGCGTGGTGGCCGCCCGCAACCAGGCGAAGCTCCAGGAGTGGTTCGCCCAGCTCGCCCCGGTGCTGGGCTTCTACCTGGCGGGCCGGGGCCACTAGGCGCTGAGCACCCGCACGACCCCACGAGAAGCGGGGCCCCGGGCGGCAGCCCCGGGCCCCGCTCAGCGGCAGCCGCTCAGCCGCAGTACTGCTGCTCCTTGCCGATCGACCGGTACATGCAGTCCGAGTTCTCCAGCAACTGCAGCACCGCGTCCCGGTTGCGGCTGGTCTCGCGCTCGATCACCTCGTCGGGCGGGTAGAACCCGCCCCCGCCGAAGCCGCTCGGGTACATCTCGAAGGTGTACCCGAAGATCCGCTGGTTGCCCCACAGCCAGTCGTCGATCGACCCGTCGGTGATGTAGAGGTCGCTCGACTGCTCCGGCGTGTAACCGTTGCTCGCGGCCATCTTCTGGCCGACGGCTGCGAAGGCGTTGCGGTCGTCCTGGGTCATGCCGGGCGCCGTGTCCGCGTTCGTGTAGCCGAACGGCCAGAGCACCAGCTCGCTGTACGTGTGGAAGTCGATGCCGGTCCTGATCTGCTGCTTGCCGCCGACGATCCGCGAACGGACGAAGTCGGCGACGACCTTCACCTCGGGAGCGGATTCGGCCGCGCGGCCCCGGTACGTCTCCGAGCTGAACGACCCCGAGGAACCGCCGCAGCAGCCCCACTTGTAGTTCCAGTTGCGGTTCATGTCCGTACCGACGTACGAGGAACCGCTGTTGGGCTGCCGGTTCTTGCGCCAGCTGCGGTACGAGCCGGACGCGATGTCGTACTCGCCGCCGTCCGGGTTGAGGTCGGGGATGATCCAGATCTCACGGCCGTTGACGGCGTTGGTGATCCGGGAGTCCGAGCCGTAGCCCGCGCCCAGCTCGCGCAGCAGGTAGAGCGCCATCTCGACAGTCAGGTGCTCGCGGGCGTGCTGGTGGTGGGTGAAGAGGACCTCGGGCTCGTTCTCGTCGGTCGCCACGTTGTCGCTGATCTTGATGGCGATGAGATCGCGGCCCTGGTACGACTTGCCGATCACGCGCTTGCTCATGAGGTTCGGGTACTGCTGGAGGCGCTGGTTGATCTCCGCGTTCATCTCGGCGTAGTTGTGGTAGCGCGAGTCGGCGGGAGGGAAGTCGAACGGTTCGGCGGCCAGCCCGTTCAGGCGGGCCGGCGGCCCCGGCAGCGCCTTCGGCGCGTAACCGAGCGCCTTGAGCCGCCTCAGCTGCGCGGCGTTGGCGCTGACGACGACCGAGTGGTCGTCGGATTCGTCCACCGACACGCCGGTGGCCGCGACGGCGGTGCGGTCGGCGGCGGTGGCCGGACCGTGGATCTCGTACTGCCGGATCACTTCTTCGGCTGCGGCGGCGGGGGCGGGTCGCGCCCCCGTCGGGGACGCGCTCGCGGTGAGCGGCGCCGCCACGGCGAGCGCCACCAGGGCCGCAAGGCCCGCGAGTGTGGCGGACTTGGCCGAGGCGCCGGACGCGGCGGACCCTCTTCCGCGTATGCGAAGTCGCATGCTGTCTCCTGGGTGGGGAGTGTGGGGGTGTGCGACGCATGTCGTGCGGGGGTGCTGGGCACATGGTGGGCGCATGGCATGCACGGGTCAAGAGCGGGGTTCGGCCACCGGTGCGTCCTGCCGTCCTCTTGCGCGATCACCCCCGACCCCGCTTTGGTGACGTGGATCACTACTTGGGGACGAGCGGGAGGACGCCTGAGATGGCAGAGACGACAGAGAGCGGCAGCGGCACGGGGAAGGCCGTCTCCCCGCCGCGCAAGTCCAGTTGGAAGTACATCGGCCCCGGCATCGTCGTCGCCGCGACCGGCGTCGGAGCCGGCGACCTCGTCGCCACCCTGATCGCGGGCAGCAAGTTCGGCTACACGCTGATGTGGGCCGCCGTCATCGGCTGCCTCGTCAAGATCTCGCTGGCCGAAGCGGCCGGCCGCTGGCACCTCGCCACCGGCCGCACCCTCTTCGAGGGCTGGCGCAGCCTCGGCCAGTGGACCACCGTCTACTTCGCGATCTACGTCGTCATCTGGGGCTTCGTCTACGGCGCGACCGCCATGTCGTCCTCCGCCCTCCCCATCGTGGCGCTCTTCCCCGACGGCCCCGGCCTCAAGACATGGGCGATCGTCACGGGCCTGGTGGGCCTGGCCTTCGTCTGGTTCAACCAGTACGCCGTCTTCGAGAAGGTCATGACGGTCCTGGTCGGCGTGATGTTCGTGGTCGTCGTGTACGTAGCGGTCCGCGTCGGCCCGGACATCGGCGCGTCCTTCGCCGGCCTCGCCCCGGTCCTCCCCGACGGCTCGCTCCTCTACACCCTCGGCCTGATCGGCGGCGTCGGCGGCACGATCACCATGGCGGCGTACGGCTACTGGGTGAACGCCAAGGGCTGGACCGACTCCGGGTGGATGAAGGTGATGCGCCTCGACAACCGCGTCGCTTACATCACCACCGGCATCTTCGTCGTCGCGATGCTGATCGTCGGCGCGGAACTGCTGCACTCCTCCCAGCTCGCCCTCACCAAGGGCGACCGCGGCCTGATCGACCTCGGCAAGATCCTTGAGGACCGCTACGGCGCCGTCACGGCCAAGCTGTTCCTCGTCGGCTTCTTCGCCACGTCCTTCTCGTCCCTCATCGGCGTGTGGCACGGCGTGAGCCTGATGTTCGCCGACTTCGTCGAGCGCCTCCAGCGCGACCGCAAGGGCGCCCCCGTCGACGCGGGCACGGTGGAGGAGGTCGCGGCCGGCGTCAAGGAGCGCTCCCTCCCCTTCCGGGCGTACGCCCTGTGGCTGACCTTCCCGCCCATGGCGCTGCTGTGGCTGGACCAGCCGTTCGGCCTGGTCGTGGTGTACGGCGTGCTCGGCGCGTTCTTCATGCCGTTCCTGGCCCTGACCCTGGTGTGGCTCCTGAACTCCGACCGCACCCCGGCCGAATGGCGCAACGGTCTGCTGAGCAACGGAATGCTGATCACGGCGGGCCTGCTGTTCATCGTGCTGTGCGTGCAGCAGGTACGGGAGCTGCCCTGGTAGGGGCTGCGACCGACGGACCGACTCGCACGCGACCGCAGGCGCATCCGCGTGCGCGTGCGCGTGCGCCAGCGCCGCCGGGGGAGCGGCGGCGCTGACGCACGGGGCCGGCCGGCGGCGCCGTGCCTACGGCAGGTTGTGCACGTGCGGTCCCACCGCGTTCGACCAGGCGTTGCCGGCCGTCGCGTCCCAGTTCGTCGACCAGGTCATGGCGCCGCGCAGACCGGGGTAGGTCTTGGCGGGCTTGAAGGAGCCGCAATTGGTTCCCCGGGTCAGGCAGTCCAGGGCGGCGTTCACGATGGACGGCGGGACGTACCCGCTGCCCGCGCCCCGCGTGGACGCCGGTACGCCGATCCCGACCTGGCTCGGGGCGAGCCCGCCCTCCAGCTGGATGCAGGCGAGGGCGGTGAGGAAGTCGACGGACCCCTGCGAGTAGACCTTGCCGTCACAGCCGAGCATGGAGCCGCTGTTGTAGTACTGCATGTTGACGACGGTCAGGATGTCCTTCACCGCGAGCGCCGTCTTGAAGTATTCGGTCCCGGTGTTCTGCATGTCGATGGTTTGCGGCGCCATGGTGAGGACCATCCCGGAGCCCGCCTTCGCGGACAGCTGGCGCAGCGCCTTCGTCAGATACGTCGAGTTGATCCCGTGCTCGAGGTCGATGTCGACGCCGTTGAAGCCGTACTCCTGCATGAGGGCGTACGCGCTGTTGGCGAAGGCGGTGGCGGACGCGTCACTGTTGATGGTGACGTTGCCCTTCTCGCCGCCCACCGAGATGATCACCGACTTGCCGGCGGCCTTCTTCGCGGCGATGTCCGCCTTGAAGTCGGCGACGCTCGCGTACCCGACCGCGGGGTCGAGGTTGAAGACGATCTGGCCGGGCGTGGCGGTCGAGTCGGCGAACGAGACGGCGATGATGTCGTACTGCGCCTGTACGTCACGGAGCTTCTGCACGGTGGCGCCGTTGTTGAAGTTCTGCCAGTAACCGGTCAGCGCGTGCTTGGGCACGGCCGGCCCGGGGCCGGGATCGCCGCCGCCGGGGGCGGTACGGCCGCTGACGGAAGCGGACTTGGGCGACTCGCCGGCCGCATTGGTGGCGGTGACCTGGAACTGGTACGCGGTGTCTGCCGCAAGCCCGGAGACGGTGGCCGAGGTCCCGGTCACGGACCGGACCTTCGTACCGCCGCGGTAGACGTTGTACCCGGTGGCGCCACTGACACCGGACCACGAGAGAGCGACGGAGGACGACGTCGTCGCCCCGACGGTCAGTCCGGCGGGGGCGGCCGGTATGCCCGGCTCGGGGTCGGTCCCGCCGCCGCCGTCGGGGCCGAAGACGGAGACGTCGTCGACGTAGTAGGCGCTCTGGCCGTACCAGCCGTGCGTGTAGACCGTCACGGAGGTGGTGGAGGGGCCTGCCTTGAAGCTGGTGGTCAGCTGCTTCCAGCCGGACGAGTCGGGCGTCCAGGTGGACACGTCGGTGGTCCCGGTGCCGCTCGCTCCGAGGTAGGCGTACCCGCCCTGGACCCACGCGCTGAGGGTGTACGTCGCACCCGGCTTGACGGTGACGGTCTGCGAACAGCGGGAGTTGTCCTGGCCGCCGGGGGTGGCCTTGAGGGCAGCGGTACCACCGTGAGTGGGGGAAGAAACGGTGGCACCGCTGCCTGCGGAGCAGGCCCAGTTACTGAGCCCGGCCTCGAAGCCGGCGTTCTTCACGACGTTGACGTCGGCGGCGGCGGCTTGGAGGGTGGATTGGGGTGCGGATCGGGGTGCGCCACGGACGGGGGAGTCTGCGGCGGCTTGGGCGGCGGGGGCGGCCAGACCGGCGGTGAGCAGGGTGGCGGCGGTGAGGGCTATGAGGGGAAGAGCTGGGCGGTCCACTTGCTGCCTCCGGTGGGGGAGTGTGGGGAGGAGTCGCTGAGACGGTGGCCACCGTTTGCTGCCGGGTTTTGGTCGTTGGTCGTTGGTCGATAAAATGGTTCAGACCAATTGTGTTGTCAAGACCTCTGGCAGAAGAGGATGGTTGGGGGAGTTGGCTGCGGCGGGGGTGGGGGCCGGGGTGACAGGCGGAGGGCTTTGTTGGGCCGGGGGCGGTGGTTGTTTCCGGTTCCCCGTGGGCTTCCCCGGGGGCCGAATGCGGTGTCGCGCCAACGGCCGTCGTCACACCCGCTGAGACTGGGCCAGAAGCAACGGGTGGTTCCCCAGCCACCCCAACCCCCGCCCCCCTAGCTTCCTCCCCAAACCCTTCGCGCCGCCCCGCCCACCCCACCACCCCGGTATGAGAAAAAGGAAAAGTGTTCTCCGCCACGTAGGCCGTGGATAAAGTGCTGGTGCAGCACGACGGAGCAGCATCGATCTGCGGACGCCGCCGGGATCAGCGGCGTACGGAGTGAACGGGGAAACCAACGTGCCGACCGCGATCGCAGTCACCAGCGCCGATTTGGTGTTGCCGCCGACCGATCAGCAGACCCCCACCGCAGCCCTGTTACAGGCACCCGGCGATCAGCCGCTCGAAGCCGCGCTCGTCGACATGCACGTCATGCTGGAGCGGTACGGATACGTCGTCGCCGTCTATCCGGCGTCCATTCCGGCCACCCACGAGCGCCGCCTCCACACCCTCCGTTCGATGCTGGAGACCGACCGGCTCGCGCTGCTGAAGCTGGATCTGCCACCGCTCGGGATCGCCGTACTCGTACGGCAGCTCCGTCAGTTGTCCATCTGTGACTTCAGCGCGGGTGTCGTCGCCTCGGCCGCTCGGCTTCTCTCGCACTACATCTATTCCGGCGCGCTCCTCAACTCCGTCACCAAGCTCGACCGCGTCCCCGTAAGCCTCAAGTCGCACGCGAAGTCCTGGATGCCGGGCACGCAGTTCGCCGTACTGGCCAACCCGAACCCGCAGTTGGTCAAAATCAGCAGCAGTAACAGCAGTAACCACAACAGCAGCAGCACTCACAGCAGCCACAGCCGTGGCAGTCGTAGCCGCGGTGGCGCCTCGGCTTCAGGTGTGGTCGCCACCCGCGCCGGGTCCGACGCCCCCGCTGCGGCTGCCGCCTCCGCCGGCCTGGCCGGTCCCGAGTTCGCCACTCAGCTGCTCGTCGGCCGGGGCGCCCTCGCGTCCGACTGGGTCACCGGCGTCCTGGCGCCCGCCTGGCAGGTGTCCGGCGTGCACGAGATCGGGCTGCCCGCCGACTCCCCGCGCTGGTGGGGCACGGCGAAGATGATCGAGTTCGCCGCCTATCTGCCGGACATCTCCGTGCTCTACCAGTTGGTCGCCTCCGTGCGGCGCGAGAAGTGCCGCTGGTGCGGCGTCGAACTCATCGGCGACCGCTGCGGGTTCTGCTCCTCCCCCCTCACCCCGCCCGAGAATCAATCCCGTGCGGTCGGTGTCCTGAACCAGGGGTCGTCATAGCGTCGCGCGGGGCACGATATCCCTCAGGCAGCACAACTGTTCCACGCATGTCCGTTGACCGTGACCGTGATCCTGCTCGACATCCAGACCCTGACCCTGATCCGACGTTCCTGATCGAGGTAGCCCTACTCCATGAACTCACGTCAGCGCCGCGGCGTCATTCTGCTGCTCCTGTCGGTTCTCTGCGCCTTCGGGGCGTTCGCCGGCGTGCTCTCGGTGATCAGTGATGTGAACTCAAAGGTGGGTCCGGAAGTCTCGGCGTACCGGCTCAAGAACGACGTGGAACCGTACAAACAGCTCGACTCCGGTCAGTTCGAGAAGATCTCGATGCCGAAGCGGTGGCTTTCCGCCAATGCCGTGACCGACATCGCGGAGGTACGCGGCAAGATCGCGGTGACCCAGCTCCAGAAGGGCTCACTCCTCCAGAGCGACATGATCGTGAAGAAACCGGAACTCGGGTCTGGTGAGCAGGAGATCGCGATCATGATCGATGCCGCCACCGGCGTCGCGGGCAAGATCAATCCCGGTGCGAGAGTGAACATCTTCGCCACGTTCGAGGGCGAGGACGAGGGGCAGCCGAACAAGTCCCAGGTCATCGTCTCCGGTGCGCGCGTGCTCGACGTAGGCAAGATCACGGCTCTGGAGCCGGGCAGCAACGACCGCAGCCGCCGTGCCAAGGACGCCGTACCGATCACCTTCGCCCTGAACACGCTCGACGCCCAGCGCGTGGCGTACGCGGAGTCGTTCGCCGAGCACGTGCGCCTGGCCCTCGTGGCCGACGGCAGCGACACCACCATCTCGCCGCGCGACCGCGAGTACACCCTCGACGGGGACAAGTGAGGACCGGCGCATGACGACTCGTATCCTCCCGGCGGTCGGCGATCCTGACGCCGCCCGCGCCATCACCACTCTCCTCAGCCAGCTCCCCGACGCCGAACCCGCCGCGCCCGTCATCGACTCCACGTCGCTTCTCGACACCCTCGCCAGGCTCGCGGGCGAATCGCTCGACGAGCTGCCCGAGGTGGTGCTCGTGCACGAGCGCATCGGGCCGGTGCCCGCGCTGGAGTTGATCCGGGAAGTCGCGCTCCGCTTCCCGGCGGTCGGCGTCGTCCTCGTCACCGGCGACACCGGGCCCGCGCTCTTCACGGCCGCCATGGACTCCGGTGCGCGCGGGCTGGTCGGACTGCCGCTCGGTTACGAGGAGCTGGCGGCCCGCGTGCAGGGCGCCGCGTCCTGGTCCACGGGCGTACGACGCCACCTGGGCACCGGGCCGGACGTCTTCGCCGGGCCCGGCGGCACGGTGGTGACGGTGACGGGCGCCAAGGGCGGCACCGGGGCCACGGTCGTCGCCGTACAGCTCGCCCTCGCGGCGAAGGCGTCGGGGCGTACGGTCGCGCTGGTGGACCTGGACCTCCAGTCGGGCGACGTGGCGTCGTACCTGGACGTGCAGTTCCGCCGCTCGATCGTCGACCTGGCCGGCATCGCCGACATCTCGCCGCGCGTACTCCAGGACGCCGTCTTCTCCCACCCCACGGGCATCAGCCTGGTGCTCGCCCCGGCCGAGGGGGAGCGGGGCGAGGAGGTCACCGACCGGGTGGCGCGGCAGGTGGTGAGCGCGCTGCGCAACCGTTACGAGGTCGTGGTCGTCGACTGCGGTACGCAGATGAACAGCGCCAACGCGGCCGCCGTCGAAATGGCCGACCAGGCGCTGCTCGTGGTGACGCCGGACGTGGTGGCCGTACGGGCGGCCAAGCGCATGGTGCGGATGTGGGACCGGTTGCAGATCCGCAAGGCGGAGGAGACGACCACCGTCGTCAACCGCCACAACCGCAACACGGAGATCCAGCCGCCGCTGGTCGAGCGGATCACGGGCACGAAGGTGGCGCGCGCCGCGATCCCGGCCAACTTCAAGGAACTCCAGGCGGCCACGGACGCGGGCCGCATGCAGGATCTCGACAGCCGCGGCACGGTCCGGCAGGCCCTGTGGGCGCTGGCCGGCGAGCTGGGGCTGGTCAAGCCGGCGGCGGGCTCGGGGAGCAAAGGTGCCGGGAAGCTGCTGCGCAGCGACCGGGGGGCGATCGGGTTCCGGGGGCGGGGCAAGGACCGCGACCGGGGTGCGGTCACGGTCGAGCTCGCGGGCATGGCGCCTCTGATCATCTTCGTCATGGTCGCGATGTGGCAGGCGGTCCTGTTCGGCTACACGTTCTCGCTGGCCGGCAACGCGGCGGACGAGGGCGCGCGGGCGGCCACGGCGGCGGCCACGCGGGGTGAGAGCGGACAGGCGGCATGCCGGGCGGCGGCCGAGGAGCACCTGCCGTCGTCGTGGCAGGACGGAGCCGGGATCGACTGCCGCGAGGAGGGCAACCTGTGGAAGGCGAGCGTCGGGCTCAACACTCCGATCCTCTTCCCCGGAGCCGGCAACTTCCCGTGGGACGTGGACGGCAGTGCGGGCGCCGCGAAGGAAGGGGACGGGCCGTGAGACGTCTACTGCGCCGGATCGGCGGGCGGGAACGCGACCGGGGAGCGGCCATCCTGGAGTTCGCCGGGTTCCTGCCCATCCTGCTGATCGTCGCCATGGCCGGCATCCAGCTCGGCATCGTCGGTTACGCCGCCTCCCAGGCGGGCACCGCGGCGCGCGCGGCGGCCCGTACGGAGGCGCAGGAGGAGTTGCGGGGGCAGGGCCGTGCCACGGGTCTGGCAGCGATGAGCGACTGGATGGCAGGACGAACGGACATCGCGGTGGAGACCGGGGACGTCGTCACCGCCGAGGCCACGGTCCAGATCCCCTCGGTCGTCCCGGGCATGCCGGACTTCGGCACGGTGGATCGCTCGGTGACGATGCCCGCGGACCAGGAGGACCGGTAGCGACCGTCCGATGGGAGAGGCGCCGCCCACGAGCGACCCGTACAACAGAGCCGCACGAGCGATCCGCACCACCGAGGAGTGACGCACATGAGTCTGCGGGCACGCATCACCGCCCCCGACGAGCACGCGGGAGGGCGGGAGGACGGCCACCTGGTCGCCACCTACCGGACCAAGCTGCTCGAGGAGATCGACCTCGCGGAGATGTCCTCGCTCGCGGCCGGCGAGCGGCGGGCCCGGCTTGAGCGCGTCCTCGCCCACATCATCAGCCGTGAGGGGCCCGTCCTCTCCACCGCCGAGCGTTCGCAGCTCATCCGCCGGGTCGTCGACGAAGCGCTCGGGCTCGGCGTGCTGGAGCCGCTCCTCGAGGACGCGTCCATCACCGAGATCATGGTGAACGGCCCCGACTCGATCTTCGTCGAGCGCGCAGGCCGTGTGGAGCAGCTCCCCATGCGCTTCGCGTCCAGCGAGCAGCTCATGCAGACCATCGAGCGCATCGTCTCGACCGTCAACCGCCGCGTCGACGAGTCGAATCCGATGGTCGACGCCCGCCTCCCGTCCGGCGAGCGCGTCAACGTCATCATCCCGCCGCTGTCCCTCACCGGCCCGACGCTCACGATCCGCCGCTTCCCGCGCGCGTACCGCCTCCAGGAGCTGATCGGCCTCGGCACGCTCGACGAACAGATGCTGCTGCTGCTGTCGGCTCTCGTGCGGGCCCGCTTCAACGTCATCGTGTCCGGCGGCACGGGCTCCGGGAAGACCACGCTCCTCAACGCCCTCTCCGGACTCATCCCCGACCACGAGCGCATCATCACCGTCGAGGACGCGGCCGAGCTCCAGCTCCAGCAGGCGCACGTCATCCGCCTGGAGACCCGGCCGCCCAACGTCGAGGGCAAGGGCCAGATCACGATCCGCGATCTCGTGCGCAACTCCCTGCGCATGCGCCCCGACCGCATCATCGTCGGTGAGGTGCGAGGCGGGGAGACGCTCGACATGCTCCAGGCCATGTCGACCGGCCACGACGGCTCGCTCGCGACCGTCCACGCCAACAGCGCCGAGGACGCACTGATGCGCCTGCAGACCCTCGGCTCGATGTCGGAGGTCGAGATCCCCTTCGAGGCGCTGCGGGACCAGATCAACAGCGCCATCGACGTCATCGTGCAGCTGGCCCGCATGGCCGACGGCTCCCGCAAGATCAGCGAGATCGCGATCCTGGTGTCCCACGGCCGCGAGCGGTTCCAGATCGCCACCGTCTCGCGCTTCCTCGCCCAGCCGATGAGCGCGGACCGCGTCGTCCACGGCCGGTTCGAACACCTGGGGCTGCCGCGCCGCATCGCGGACCGGCTCCACCTGGCGAACGAGCCGATCCCGCCCGCCTTCGGCGTGGCGGACCTCGATGATCCGCTCGACCCGCTCAATCCGCTCTACGTACGAGAGGCCCAGTAGGTACGCGATGAACAATCCCGCAATGCTGGCGATCGGCAGCACGCTGCTCTGCGGCGCCTTCGCCGTCGCCGGGCTGCACACGTACGTGTCGGGCAAGGCCCAGCGTGCCGCCCTCGTCGACCGCCTGGCCATCAGCGGCCCCCATCCGGTGGGCCGGCAGCGGCGGTTCACGGCGGTCGACCGGCGGCTGCGGAAGACCGCTCTGGGCAAGAGGATCCACGTACGGCTCTCGGCCACCGGGCTCGACCTGACGGCGGGCGAGTTCTTCGTCTACGTGGTCGTCGGCGTGGCGGCGCTCTGGCTGATCGCCTCGTCCGTACTGGCGCCCTTCTTCGGCCCCGTCGCCGGCCTGGTCGCCCTCTGGGGGGCCAGCGCGTTCCTCAACTGGCAGCGGCAGAAGCGGATCGAAGCCTTCATCAACCAGCTTCCCGACCTGTCCCGGATACTCGCCAACGCGACCGCCGCCGGACTGGCCCTGCGTACCGCGCTCAGCATGGCGGCCGAGGAGCTGGAAGCGCCGGCGGGCGAGGAACTGGCCGGGGTGGCCAACCAGCTCGCGGTCGGCCGGTCCATCGACGACGCCCTCGGGGAACTGGCCGAGCGCCTGCCGTCGCGCGAGCTCGTCGTCCTGGTCACCACCCTGGTCCTCTCCAACCGGGCCGGCGGCACGGTCGTCGGATCGCTGCGCAACCTCACGGAGACGCTGGAGGAGCGCAAGGAGACGCGGCGCGAGGTCCGCACGATGCTCGCCGAGGTCAACGCCACCGCGTACACGATCCCCCTGCTCGGCCTCGGCGCGATGATCATGCTCAACTCCGTGACCCCCGGCTCGATGGCCCGGATGACCGGAAGCCCCGTCGGCCAGATCATCGTGATCGTGGCCATAGGGCTCTACGCGCTCGGCTTCATCGTCATGCGCCGCCTCGGCAAGATCGACGTCTGACCGCCCGTACGGAGACAGGAGGTATCCAGCATGGCACTGCTTCTCGCGCTGGTGGTCGGGCTGAGCGTCGCGGGCGCGTTCCAGGGCATCAGGATGTACCGCGCCGAGGCCAAGATCCCCGGCGACCTGGCCGTCGCCCTGGAGATCGGCGGTTCGCGCGTCTCGGGCCCGGAATCGGCGGTCGACCGCCTCGGCATGCGGTTCGCCCCGGCCGTACTGCGCCTCATGGGCCCCCGGCGGGTCGACAAGAAGCGCCGCAAGATCGACTCGGCGGGCAACCCGGGCGGCCTCACAGTCGACCGGTACGCCGCGCGGCGCGCCGTCTACGGCCTGTTCGGCGGCCTGTCGGCGCTCGTGCTGCTGCTGAAGGACCTGCCGCTCTTCGGCGTCTTCTGCATCGCGTACGGACTGTTCGCGGCGGACGTCACCATCTGGCAGGCCGTCCGCGAACGCAAGGACGTCATCGAGCGGACCCTGCCCGACTTCCTCGACGTACTCGCCGTCGTCGTCAGCGCCGGTCTCGGCTTCCGGCAGGCGCTGGACCGCGTGTCGGAGAAGTACGAAGGCCCCTGGGCCGACGAGGTGCGCATCACCCTGCGCCAGATGGACATGGGCGT
Source organism: Streptomyces sp. NPDC046122 (assembly GCF_056429965.1). Taxonomy (NCBI): domain Bacteria; kingdom Bacillati; phylum Actinomycetota; class Actinomycetes; order Kitasatosporales; family Streptomycetaceae; genus Streptomyces; species Streptomyces sp. NPDC046122. The sequence continues at coordinate 324,392 of NZ_JBWKLQ010000004.1, forward strand.
GAGCCGCCGCCAGGCCTTCGACGAACTGCGCCGGCGCAACGAGTCCGAGCAGGTCTCGCAGTTCGTGACAGCGCTCCAGCAGGGCGAGGAACTCGGCGCTCCGATCGCGGACACCCTGATCCAGATCGCCAACGACATGCGCCGCACCGACGCACAGAACTCGCGCCGCCGCGCGGCCAAGGCGATCCCCAAGACGACGGTCGTCACGCTCGCCTTCATGGTCCCGGCGACGCTGCTCCTCATCGTCACCAACATGTTCCTGGGGTCGGAGACCGACTTCGGCTCGGTCTTCGGCGGCTGACGGCCATGGTGTCGCTCCCCACGATCCGGCTCCGGCACGGGCCCCGCACCGGGCCCCGCACGCCGGCCGGCGGTGGTGACACGACGGCCCTGCACGGCGGCGCGGCCGTCCCCGAAGAGGCTCCCGCGTCCGCCTTGGCCGACGACGTTCCCGCACCGAGCATCCCGATCCAGATCAACGCCCTGCAGGCGCTGTGCCGCCAGGTCTTCGGCTTCCGCCTCGCCATGATCGCGCTCGGCGCGCCCTTCGCGCTCGCCCGCGCGGACGGGCAGTTCGGCGGCTGGCTGGTCGGCGGGGCGGTGGTCTTCAGCTTCGTGGGCTCGTACGCGATGCTGCGGGACTGGGAGGTGTTCGGCCCGCTGCTCATCAAGTACCGCACGCTGATGGGCGTCGACGTCCTCTTCGGCTCGGTCCTGCTGCTGACCGCCTCGCCCGACTCGGCCCTCGGATACGCCACCGTGTGCACGCCGCTCCTCGCGGGCCTGCTGTACGGCTGGCGCGGCGCGGGCATCTTCACGGCGATCCAGATCCTGCTGCTGGCGGCCGCGTACACGGCCTGGTCGGAACGGATGGCGAGCCCGGCGAGCACGCTGCTGATAAGCGGTTTCTGCGTGGCGGCGGGCATCATCGGTGTCACATTGCGGAATCTGATGTTCCGATTCGGGGCGGCGACGCAGGCCCTTTCCGAGGCCAACGCCCGGCTCGCCGTCACGGACGCGGTGGAGGGCGAGCGGGCGCGCCTGGCCCGGGAGATGCACGACTCGGTCGCCAAGACCCTGCACGGCGTCGCGATGGCGGCGGAGGGACTGGCGCAGTCCGCCGACCGCATGGACCCGCTGACCGTCAAGCACCAGGCCGGCATGGTCGCCCGGTCGGCGCGGCGGGCGGCGGCGGAGTCCCGCGAGATCCTGTCGGACCTGCGCAGGCAGGCCGACTACGACACCGGGGGAGTCGTCGTCGCGGATGAACTGGCGGCCCGACTCGCCGACTTCGGGAAGCGTACGGGCATCCGGACGGCCTTCCGCGACATCGCGGGCGCGTCGCCCGTGCCGACCGTGCCGCACGCGGTCGGACGCCACCTCCTGACCATCGCCACCGAGGCGATGGAGAACAGCCACCGCCACGCGCACGCCTCGCAGGTGACCGTGGAGTTCGGCCTGGCCGGCGGAATACTGCGCATCAGCGTCCTCGACGACGGCCGTGGCCTGCCCGCCGGCATCAGCCTCGACGACCTCCGCAAGGCCGGCCACTTCGGCCTGGTCGGAATGGTCGAGCGGGCGGCCGGCATCGGCGCGCGCATCCGCATCGGGCGCGGCCGAAGCGCCGGAGGCACCGAGGTACGCGTGGAACTCCCGGCGGCGGCACTGGCGCCGGCGGGCGCGACCGGCCTTCGACCACGTCCGCCCCTGCCCGCACTGCCCCCACTGCCCCCACCGATGCGGGCCTCGAACTGACCCGCCGCCCACCGCTCACCGCCCCCCGTCACTCTCCCGAGAGGAGGCCGCACCATGCCGGACGAAAGCTCGTACGACTCCGGGCCCCGCCCGTCCGTGTCGTCGCCGTCCCACGTGTCCCAGCACACGTCGTCGCACACGATCGAACCGCGCTCGGAGCACACCCCCACCGGGGTCCGCGTTCCCCCGCCGGCGGCGGCATTCCCTGATCCGTCCCCCGACCCCTTCGGCCCGCCGTCGCTCCTGCGCGTGGTCGTCGCCGACGACAATCCGGTCGTACGGGCCGGGCTCACCGTCCTGCTCGGCGGCCGCGACGACGTCGAGGTCGTCGCGGAGGCGACCGACGGCCGCCAGGCCCTCGCCGCAGCCCAGTACCACCTGCCCGACGTGGTGCTGCTGGACGTGCGGATGCCGGGCGTCGACGGCATCTCCGCGCTGCCGTACCTGGTGCGGGTCGCGCCGGTGCTGATGCTGACGTACAGCCGCGAGAGCGAGATCGTGCGCGAGGCGTTGCGGCTGGGCGCGGGCGGCTACCTGGTGCACGGCGAGTTCACCGCCGAACAGCTCGTCGCGGCCGTACGGGACATCAAGGCGGGCCGGGCCCACTTCTCGGCGTCGGCCCAGGACGCGCTGCTGGCCCACATGCGGGGCGGCGGCGGGGCCGCGCGGGGGACAGGCGGACCGGAGCTGCCGGAAGGGCTCGGTGCGGCGTACGCCACGGGCCGGCCGTACACGGGCGGGAGCCGCGTCCCCGGCCACCCGGCGACACCCGATGCGAGTGCACACGCCGCGCGGGGACTCAATGCCGGGCCAGATGTCTCGGATTCGGGCCGATCGCGAGAAACTACTTCGCACCTGCAATCGGACATGGCACAGTATTCAACGGACCGGCAGACCCAACGGACGCGGAACTTACAGGACTTCGGGCTGAGTGCCAGGGAGGTGGAGGTCATGGACCTGATCGCTTCGGGGATGAGCAACCAGCAGATCGCCGCCACCTGCTTCATCAGCGAGAAGACCGTGAAGAACCACATCAACCGCATCTTCGCGAAGCTGCACAGCGCGAGCCGGAGCGAGGCGATCGCGCTGTGGCTGGGATCGGCGAGGGGGACGGCGAGTCATGGCTGAGCAGGCGAGGAAGACGGCCCTTCGGCAGGCCCAAGCCGGCCTTTGGGCCCAGACTTGGGCCCACGGACCCTCCGCCGGGACCCCCGCCCCGCCGTACGTTTCCACCATCGCGGAAACGCACACGTCGGCCGACCTCGGAGGGGCACCCCATGGCGAAGGACATCACGCTCAAGACCGCAACGAAGGCCCAGCTCGCCATCAGCAACTGGCGCGACACGGTCGTGACCCGCATGCAGAAGCGGGCGGACGAGGGCGCGAGCGTCGTGGAGTACGCGGGCCTGGTCGTGGTGATCGCGCTGATCGTGGTGGCGGTGCGGGAGCTGAACCTGGACGAGACGATCTCGACCGCCATTGGCGACGCGGTGGACGACATCACCGGCGGCTGATCGCAGCGCGGCTTCGTTATGACCGAGGGCAGACCCTCCCCATGTACGTCGTGGTGGTGGGGGGTCTGCTCTTTCTTGCGTTCGCTTACTTCGCCTTCGCCCAGGCGGCTGTTGCGCGCAACGGAGCCCAGTCCGCTGCTGACGCAGCTGCCCTCGCAGCAGCCCAGGACGTACGGGATGAGCTCACGGTCGGCTTCTTTGCCCACCTGAATGATCCGGTGGCATGGCCCCGGTGGCTGATGGCCGAAGCAGTCTTCCCCGGTGCGGGGTTCGACGCTGCCGCGGCGCGGCTGGCGGACCAGAACGACTCGGATCTGGAGGGCTCAGTCGAGCGGACCGAGGTCAACGGTAACCCCGCATTCACCGCAAAGATCGAGACTCGCTTTACGGTGGGCGACTCGGTCATCCCGGGCACGGAGAACACGCACGCCAAGGCTGATGCCACTGCCGTGGTCGAGCCGCTGTGCGAGATCGTGGCCAGTGATCCCGGGAAGCTCATCGTGATCGACTGTCGGGGCAGCGGACTGTGGAAGATCGACCCGAAGGTCCCCGTCGACGAGCTGATCGATCTGCCCGAGGCGAATGACCTGTTCGCCGTCCACCTGGCCGAGTGACAAGCGCACGACAAGGAAAAGGAAGAGTCACTGATGAGCATGCGGCACACCATGAAGGCCCGAGGGGCTTTGACCGCGGTGGCGATCACGACTGGCTTGGTCCTCACGGTGGCCGGTTGCGGCGGAAGCGATGAGGGCAAGTCCGACAACGGATCGTCTTCGGCTCCAAGCAACAAGGGCAAGGGCGGCGACGAGGAGCCGACGGGTGAGGAGTCTCAGGCACCGCCGAAGGAGGAGACCGTCTTGGCCGAAGTGACGGGTGGCGGCGCCAATACCACTCTCATCGTCAACTCGGCAGTACGGGACGAGGGTGGGTTCCTGACCGTCAGCGGAAAGGTGAGGAACGGTAACGGGAAGTTTTGGAACCCGACTTCGTGGAGAGGAAGCGAAAAGGAGCTCTCCGACAATGCGGCCTCCATGGCGGGTGCTTCCTTGGTGGACAAGGTGGGGAAGAAGAAGTATCTAATTCTGCGCGACACCGACGGGCGCTGCCTGTGCACCCAGTTTTCGGGCGGTTTCAAGGAGAATGAAGAGAAGGCGTGGTTCGCGCAATTCCCTGCACCGCCGGCTGAAACGACCGAGGTCGACCTGCAAATCGCTGACATGCCCGTAATCACTATCGAGATCTCCGATGGTGAGTGACGCCATGTATCGCACCTTTTCCCGAAGTCGCCCAGCACGCTTCGCCACGGCAACCCTCGCCACCGCAGCTCTGCTCACGGGTCTTTCCGTGACGGCGGCCCAGGCCGACCCCTCGCCCAGTGCGCCTCCCGGCAGTACGACGACGTCGCCGCCTCCCGATGTGGACGGCAACTCTCCCGGGCTGAAGCTGGCGGACGGCGGCACTCTCGCCCCCGCCCGCGTCATCGACATCAAGTCCGTCGTCGAAGACCTCGGTGGTGAGGAGCGGCGCGAGGACACGAACTCCGACGTGAAGTTCGCGCTTCAGGCGGAAGTGCTCTTCGGGAAGGACAGCGCGAAGCTCAACGCGGAAGCCGCCTCCCGTATCAAGTCCATCGCCGACGAGATCATCGACCAGAAGGCGACCAAGATCCGGGTCTTCGGGTTCACCGACGACCTCGGCTCGTACGAACACGGCAAGGTGCTTTCCAAGAAGCGCGCGGACGCCGTTCAGCAGGAGTTGAACAAGTCCCTCGACTCCACCGTCACGTTCGAGATCCGCGGTTACAGCGAGGACTACCCGATCGCCGACAACGACTCCGAAGAGGGCCGGAAGAAGAACCGGCGCGTAGAGGTGTCCTTCCCCCGTGGCGAGGCGCCGGCCGCCGCCCCCGAGAACTGACCGGTCCCGGTCGGCGCGCCGTACGCCGCCGGCCGGGACCGTCACCGACTACAGCAGGTGGTCCGCCTTGCCGGCCTTGATGTCGAGGATCATCCTGCGCAGGGCGTCGCGGCTGTCGGTGAGGTAACGATCCTCCTCGCCGTTCACGGCGATGTAGCCGTTCCCCTGCGCGTCCGTACCGAGGCGGAAGCAGGAGTTCCCCTCGCCGCAGAACGGTTCGTCCCAGTGGATCTCTGACATTGGTCGTCCCTTCAGAGTTCGCGTGCGATGGTCCGAATGAAGTCCCGCGAGTCCTCGCGGGACAGCGCGATGTCCTCCATCCAGTCGAGATGGGCCCGGTACTTCGCCAACTGGGCTTCCGAGTGCAGGAATTCCGGTCCGTGCGAAGTGTCGATCTGTACGGTGTCGAGCTGCGGCACCGGCCCCTCCGCGTACAGGACCGTCTGCCCGGCCCCGGGGAACGCCCCGGCCTCGAAGGGCAGGACCAGCAGGGTGATGTTCTCCTGCTCGGATCTCTTGAGCAGGTGGTCGAGCTGAGCTCGCACCACTGCCCGCCCTCCGAACCGCATCCGCAGGGCGGCCTCGTGCACGATCCCGGTGTACGCCGGAGCCCCCTCGCCGTCCAGGACGTGCTGGCGTTCCACGCGATGGTCGAGGCGCAGAGCGACTTCGTGCTCCGGCAACTGCGGTACGACCAACTGGAATACGGCAAGGGCGTGATCCGGCGTCTGGAGCAGTCCCGGCATGTGCATGGAGTACGCGGCCCTCATGCGTAGGGCGCAGGCTTCCAGTTCGGCGATGTCGAGCAGCCCCTGCGGCAGCCTCCCCCGGTAACGCTCCCACCAGCCGCGCCTCTGCGGTTGGGCCATCTCGACCAGGGCGTCGACGTACCGCTCGTCCGTGCACGCGCAGTTGCAGGCCAACGTGCGCAGCCGCTCGGGGCTGATGGCCCGTACTCCGGACTCGATGTTGGAGATCTTGCCCCGGTCGACTCCGAGCAGCCCGGCCGCGAACTCGGCCGAAACATCGGCTGACATGCGCAACTTGCGTACCTCGGACCCGAGTCTTCTCTGACGTTCCGTGGGAGACGTCCTCGCTGCCATGCCGGCCCCTTCCGCCTGCGGTCGTGTGCAGTCTGCCGCCTGCACGTGCGACGGGCCACGAAAGGGTGCAGTCTCCACAAAAGAGGTGGCAAATTAACCACCACCGCTACTGTGGGTTGTGCACCGCTCACGTACGACGAGTGGAAGTGCATCGCGCGGTCCTGCCCGTCACCTCCTGCCCTGGGAGGGGCAGTTCCGCGTCAGGGAGACAGGCCCACCACTCATCACCCGCACCGCCACGTGAGCCGATCGTGCGCACCCACGCGAAAGAGAGCCGGCCCCGCCCCGCGTTCCCCAAGGGAGTAGATGATGTCTCCATTCGTCAGCACCGCGCTCGGCCCGGCCGGTCCGGGGCCCGAACCGGGCCCGTCCCGGCGTCGGCGTCCCGGCGGCGGGCTCGCGCTCAGCCTCACCGTGCCGTGCGTGCCCCGCAGTGCCGCGATCGTGCGCGGTGCGATGGCGGCGGCTCTGCGCGCCCACGGCCTGGACCGTTTCGGGCTGCCCGCCCTGCTGGCGGCGACCGAGTTCCTGGCGGCGGCGACGCGGCCGGCCCTCGGGGAGGACCTCTACCTCTCCCTCCGCCACCGCGACGACGCACTCCGCGTGGTCGTCTGGGACCAGCATCCCCGGCATGCCGATTGCGATGCCGTACTCCTCTGCGAAGAGCGCCGCCGACGCGCCCTGTGGCTGCTCGCGGCCGTGGTCGAGGACTGGGGCGGCGACTGGGGCCTCTGCGCCGCGGCCGTGCGCCCCGAGCCGCCCCTGCGGCACGGCACCAAGTCCTGGGTGGTCCTGCCCCGGTGACCCCGGAACGTGAGAGTGCGGTCACCCCGGGGTGCGCCGGGAGCGTGTGGCGCGGGCCGTCCGCGCCCGGCTCGCCCGGTGCGTACCCCTGGGCGACCATGGGGGAGTACGGAACCACTCCGGGGCGGGCCGGCACTGGGAGGCATCCGTGGCGTACCCCCGTAGGACCGACGTACTGATCGCCGGGGCCGGTCCGGTCGGACTGAGCGCGGCCGCGGAACTCCGCCGGCACGGAGTGCGCTGCCGTCTCGTCGACCGGCTGACGGCCCGCCTTCCCTACGCCAAGGCGGTGGGCATCCAGCCCCGCACCCTGGAGGTGTGGGACCGCATGGGGCTGGCCCGCGCCGCATTGGAGTCCGCGGCTCCGCTGCGCGGGCAGTTCACGTACGTCAACGGCCGGGAAGAGGCACGGATCGACCTCGTGCTGCCGCCGGAGGTGCCGTACGGGTTCGCCGCGCTGCCGCAGTACGAGACCGAGCGCCTGCTCGAGGAGTACGTCGCCGACCTGGGGACGTCCATCGAACGCGGCACCGAGCTGCTGTCGTTCACCCAGGACGGGGAAGGCGTCACCGCCCGGCTGCGTACCGCGTCCGGTGCCGAGGAGGAGCTGCGGGTCCGCTACCTGATCGGCTGCGACGGGGCGCACAGCACCGTCCGCAAAGCGCTGGGTCTCACCTTCGAGGGGGCGGCCTTCGCCGAGGAGTACATGCTGGCCGACGTCGAGGCCGACTGGGACCTGCCGCACGGATACGGCGTACGGTCCGTCCATCGTGCCGACGACGGTTCCACCGACGACGTGCTGGTCTGCATTCCGCTGCCCGGTACGGGCCGCTACCGCATGTCGATGCTGGTTCCGCCCGAACTCTCCGCGCGCGCGAGCGGCCCGGAGGGCGGGCGGGGCGACGGCGTGGCGCACGGCATGGAGGGCGGCCGGGTCCCGGAGCTTTCCCACATCCAGGCCGTCGTCGACCGCCTGGGCCCCGTACCGGCGTCCGTTTCCCGGATGCGCTGGTCGTCGGTCTTCCGCATCAGCCACCGGATCGTCGACCGTTACGCGGACGGACGCGTCTTCGTCGCGGGCGACGCCGCCCACATCCACCCGCCCACCGGCGCCCAGGGCATGAACACCGGCATCCAGGACGCCTGCAACCTGGCCTGGAAACTCGCCCTCGTCATCGGGGAGAAGGCGGGCCCCGCTCTGCTCGCCAGCTACGACGCCGAGCGCCGCCCGGTCGGCGAGGAGGTCGTCGGCCGTACCGTTCGGCATGCCAGGCAGGGTTTCGAGGCCGACCCCGACGACCCGCGGACCCTGGTGGCCCGCGAGGCCCAGTTGCTCGTCGGCTACCGGGACGGACCACTCGCGGCCGAACCGTACGGCCCGGCCGACGCGCCCCAGCCGGGCGACCGGGCCCCGGACTGCGCCGGGCTGACCGCGCCCGTGGCCGCGTATCCGTTGCGACTGCTCGACATCCTTCGCGGCCGTACGGGCCACCTGGTGCTCCTGTACTCGGCCGACCCCGCCGCCCTGGCCGAGACCGCCGAGTCACTCCGGGCCGCCGGTGTGCCGCCACGCGGTACGGGAGGCGAGGCCCCACCCTTCGCGGACGGCCTGCGGACCGTCGCCGTCCTCGCCCGCGAATCCGTCCCGGACGCGCCCGGCGCCCTGGGCGTGCCCGGATACGGCGACGCCGCCGGGGAGTTCGCCCGGCTCTACCGCCCCGACGGCTCGACCGGCTTCGTCGTACGCCCGGACGGCCACCTGGGCGCACGCTTCCCCCTCCCCGGCGCCGTGGCGGCCGTGTCCGACTACCTCGCGGCTCTCGCCGTACGGCCCACCGCCTGACACCTGAGCGCGACCGGACAGGCGTCCCCACCCCTCCGGTTCACCCCGGCGACGGGCCGTTCCGTATCCGGCGGAGGGCGAGCAGGCCGCCGACGCCGGGGACGACGGCGAGCCACCGGGCCCCCGACGAGGCGGCGCCGGGGGCCGGCCAAGCGGTCGCGACGACGACGAGGTACGCGGTGCCGTGGAGCGGGCCGGTGAGTGCGGCGACCGCCGGCGTGTGCGCGGTGAGCAGGTTGGCGAGCAGGACGACGAGGGAGGCGGCCTCGACGCCGGCCGCGACGGGCAGGATGCGCACCGGCGTCACGCTCCCGTCGTCGAGCCGGGGCGCACGATCATGAGGACGACGACGACCGCCCACAGGAGGTTGAAAACGCCTGTGAGCATGGCCAGTCGCGCCGCCGCGGGGTGCGGCCCGGGGACCTGGCCCTCACGGTGCGGCGCGTCCTGGAGCGAGGCGAGCAGGCGCCTCTGGCGGGGCAGGACGGCCAGCGTGAGAACGGCCGCGGCGATCGCGGTCAGCGCGAGCGAAGTCGTCAGCCAGGCATCGGTGAGTACGCCGAGTTGGACGGCGGTGGCGATCCCGAAGACGGGCACGGCGATACCGGCGACGGCGTAGACCCGGCAGATTCGGTGCAGGAAGGCGGCCACCCCGAGGGCCCGGCCGCCGGCATCCGCAGCGCCCGTATCCGTGACGCCGGACGTGGGCTGCCGGTCCGCGCCGCCGGGCGCCGGTTGTCGGACGTACCGGGGGAACAGGGAGGCGGCCACGGCGATCGGTCCGATCGCCAGGATCGCCGCGAGGACGTGTATGGACAGCAGCAGTTTGGTCACCGCGGGCTCCTCGGGCCGTGCGCTATGTGTTGGCTGCCAATAGGTACCACCCCTACTCCTCCTTTGGGTAGGCTGCCTACCTATGAGGGCCTACCAATGAGGGCAGACGCGGTACGAGGACATCTGGACGGGCTGCTGCTTGCCGTGCTCGAAGCAGGACCGCTGCACGGGTACGCGATCATCGCCGCGGTCCAGCAGCGCAGCGGAGGCGTGCTCGACCTGCGGACGGGAACGATCTATCCGGCGCTGAACCGGCTGGAGCGGCTCGGGCTGCTCAGCAGCGAGTGGGACTCCGTCGGCGAGCGGCGGCGGCGCTGTTACGAGCTCACCGACGCCGGACGGGGCAGCCTGGCGCGTGAGCGGACGGCGTGGGAGGAGTTCACGACGGCGATCGGCTCCGTCCTGAACCCGGCGGCGCCGCCCCGGCCCGCCACGTGAACGCCGCCGGCCGACGGGCCGCCGACCCCGTCGAGGAGTACGCCACGGCCCTGGCGGGCGCCCTGTACGGGCCGGCCCGCGTCAAGGCGCGGCTGGTCGAGGAGGTGCGCGACGGCCTCGCGGAGACGGTCGCGGCGTACACCCGCGAGGGGTTGCCGCGCGACCAGGCCGCCCGGCAAGCGGTACGGGACTTCGGGAGCCCCGAGGAGATCGTGCCCAGCTGTCAGCGGGAGCTGACCATCGCCCAGGCCCGGCACACCGCCCGGGCCGCGCTCCTCGCCGCCCCGTTCCTGATCGCCTGCTGGTACGTGATCCGGAGTGCCGACCCGGGCGAGGACGGGCTCGTCCCGCGGGCGGCCCAGTTGCTGGCCGTGCATCTCGCCGGGATCGCCGGCGTGGCCGCGCTCCTCGCGGCGGGCACACTGGCCGCCACCGGCACGCTCGCCCGCCGGCTGCCGACACCTCACCGGCTGCCCCTGGCGGTCGCATGGACCGGCACCACCGCGAGCGTGTCCATGGCGATCGCCACCCTGGCTCTCACCATCTCCGCACTCCTGGCCACGAACTGGCCGCTGATCGCCCTGGCCGGCTCGCTGGCCGCCGCGTCGCACGCCCTGGTGGCGGCTTCCGCGCGCGCCTGCCGCCAGTGCGCGAGGTCGTCGGTGGCGTAGCCACCGCCGAAAGGGAGGCCGGGGGGCGGCGGGTGCCGGTCGGGAGCGGGGCGCTCGCCCGGTCGCCTATGCGGGGGATGCCTGTGATGCGTCCGAGGCGGGTGATGCCACTGTGGCGGTGGCGGCGGTGGCGGGGACGAGGCCGTCGGCCACCAACCCGGCCAATACCGCCTCTCCCAGGGCGTGCACCGCCGACTGCGGGCGGACCATCACCGTGAACTCCTTGATCAGGCCCCGGTCGTCGAAGTGGAGCAGGTCGACGCCGTGGACGGCCTTGCCGTTCACAACCGTACGGAAGAGCAGGACCGCCGAAGGGGCCTCACCGCCGTCGGCGCTCGTCTCCGCCGTACCGGCGTACTCGCCGACGTAACGGAAGTCCTCGAAGGTCCGCAGCAGGACACCGAAGAGCCCCATGACCATCGGCTTGCCCTCGAAGGGCCGGAACTTCACCGGGCTGTAGAGGCGGATGCCGTCAGCGAACAGCCCGTCGAGCGCGGCGAGATCCTCCTTTTCCACGGCGGCGCGAAAGCGGGCAGCGGTGGCGGCAGCCTCGGCAGGGAGCTGGTCGTCGTTCATGCGTCGGTACTCCTCGGCAGTCGTCGTAGTGGCCTGCGCGTACACGGGCGGACGTGGACTGCACGTCCCATAGTCTTCAATCTGACTACTCACTTTCTTGACTATGATGATGTGGGTACGCACGCCGAAAAGGAAGGGGCCGCATCCATGGCTTTGCGACATGCCGTACTGGCCGCGCTGCTCGCGGGCGACGGCAGCGACGGGGACGGCCGGGGCGAGTACAGCGGCTACCAGTTGGCCAAGGCGTTCGACATCGGCGTCGCCAACTTCTGGCACGCCCTGCCCCAGCAGCTCTACGCCGAGCTGGCGAAGCTGGAGAAGGAGGGCCTGGTCGCGGGGCGGCAGGTCGTGCAGGAGACACGGCCGAACAAGCGCCTGTTCCGCGTCACGGAGGCGGGTCTCGCCGAGCTCGAAGCGTTCGCCGCCGCTACGCCGAAGGCTTCGTTCATCCGCGACGACCTGCTGGTCAAGGTCCAGGCCGCCGACAGCGTCGACACCGCCCCGGTGATCGAACAGCTGGAACAGCGGGCGGCGCTGGCCGAGGCCAAGATCGAGCTGTTCGGCAAGGTCCTGAGCAAGATGCGCGGCGAGCTGGACGAAGAGGAATTCCTGCGCCGAGGCGAAAGCATCGGCCCGTACCTCACCTGCCTGCGCGGCCTGGCACTGGAGCGGGAGAACAAGGAGTGGGGGCTGCGCGTGGCAGCCGTCCTGCGCGCGAGGCGGAGCAATGAGACGCGGAGTGCTGAGACGCGTGGTGCTGAGACGCGGAGTGCTGAGAGGCCGAGTGCTGATGCAGAACGACGATGAGCAGGCGCAGTACGGGCGGCAAGTGGGGGATGGGCGACAGGTGGGGGTCGGGATGCTCGGGGTGGACGGGGCGAACGGGACGGACGGGGTGAACGGGCGGCTGGAGGCAGACAGGTCGTCCGGTGTTGGCGGGCCGTTGGGCGTTGGCGGGTCGTTGGGCGTTAACGGGTCGTTGGGGGCCGGCGGGTCGTCCGGATCGGGCGGACCCATTGGGGCGGACGGGTCCTTCGGGTCGGACGGGCAGCAGGAGCCGGAGTTGCCGCTTGGGGCAGTCCGGCGGGGGCTGTCGTATGTCCGTTACGTCGCCCTGGGGGACAGTCAGACCGAGGGGCTCGGCGACGGGGACGACACCATCGGCCTGCGGGGTTGGGCGGACCGTTTCGCCGAGCACCTCGCCGCCGCGGACCCCCGCCTCCAGTACGCCAATCTGGCCATACGAGGACGCCTCGCCGGTCAGGTCCACGCCGAGCAACTGGCACCGGCTCTGGCGCTGCGCCCCGACCTCGCGTCGGTGGTCGCGGGGGTCAACGACGTGATGCGGCCGACGTTCGACGCCGCCGAGGTGGTGGGGCACCTGGAGGTGATGTACGCCGCGCTGACGCGCGGCGGGGCCCGCGTCATGACGGTCACCTTCCCCGACATCGGGCAGATCGCGCCGCTGGCCCGGCCACTGAGTTCCCGGGTGCACGCGCTCAACGCGGGCATTCGCGCGGCGGCCGGCCGCCACGGGGTCGTGGTCGTCGAGATCGCCGAGCACGCCTTCGCGGCCGACCCGCGGCTCTGGACTGCGGACCGGCTCCACCTGAGCCCTCTCGGCCACGAACGCTTCGCCGCCGCCGCGGCCCACGCCGTACAACTTCCCGGCGCGGACGACGCGTGGTCACAGCCGCTGCCTCCCTACGCAGCCGTTGCCGGCTGGCGGGCGGCGCAAGCCGAACTGCGCTGGGTCGGCGCGCACCTCGGCCCCTGGCTGGGGCGACGCCTGCGCGGCCGGTCCTCGGGCGACGGCCGTACGGCCAAGAGGCCCGGACTGACCACTTTCGTAGATCACCGCGGCTAAGTTTTTCCCGTGAAGAGCGGGCGGGCCGATGAGTTCCGGTGTGCCGTGCGGTCTCAATGAAAACGCAGCACGCAGGCACGAGCACGCAGCACGAGCACGCAGCACGAGCAAACAGCACAAGCACACAGCACCGAGAGCCCAGCACGCGGCACGGAGCCGACCTCCACCTCCCGCGCGAACCCCGAGCGAAACGCCGAAAGGTAGCACCATGCGCAAGTTCAAGCTTCAGGTTCAAACCACAGTCGACGGCTACATGGCAGGCCCGAACGGTGAGATGGACTGGATGACGTTCCCGTGGACGGACGACATCAGCGCCTACATCGATGCGTTGACCGACCCGGTCGACTGCATCGTGCTGGGCCGCAAGCTCGCGGAGGGGTTCATCCCGGCCTGGGCGGCCGGTCCCGAGGGAGAGGACCAGGCGTCCATCGACAAGATGAACAACACGCCCAAGGTCGTCATCTCCAACACCCTCACGGAGTCGCCCTGGGAGAACGCCGTCGTGGCTGGTGGCGACCTGGCCGAGACGGTGAACAAGCTGAAGGCGCAGCCGGGCGGCGACATGATCGCGTACGGAGGCGGCACGCTCGTATCGAACCTGATCGCAGCAGAGCTGCTTGACGAACTGCACCTGTTCGTCAACCCGACCGCCATCGGTGCCGGCATGCCCGTCTTCGCCAACCCGAATGGCTACCAGCAGCTCCGCCTGGTCACGGCGCGGCCGTTCGACTGCGGCATCACGGCGCTCCACTTCGAACCGAAGCGCGCTTGAGGGCGGGGCGGTCTGAGGGGAGTGGCCTCGGGGGAGTGAGGGTGCGGCGGGGGTGGGGTGAGGCACGGGGGCTTTGTAGGGCCGGGGGCGGTGATTGCTTCTGGTGTGGGGGCCGCCTTTTGGGAGGGTGGCGTCGGAGGCCCGCCCCCGGGGGAGCCCACGGGACAGGCTCGGTGAGGGGTCGCTCATACGTCGCCGGCTGGCAGGTGTGTGGGCGGGTGGGGCGCGCGGTCGGTCCCGGGGTGGTGCGGCCCCAGTCTCAGCGACTGCGGCGACGGCCGTTGGTTTGCGAGGAACGGGTGCGGCGACGGTTGTCGGCTTGCGGGGCGTGTGGATATTGAGATGCGGGGTGGTGGGGGTGGCCGTAGGGTCGACGCCCGTGGAACCACTCACCGAGAAACAGATCCGCTCATCCTTCGTGAACTGCACCAAGGGTGAGGCGGCACGTCTGCGCCTTCCGCTCGACTTCGCGCAACTTCCCTGGGAAGACCTCGACTTCATCGGCTGGGTGGACCCCGGAGCACCGTTGCGGGCACATCTCGTGCTGCCGCAGGCGGAGGGCCCGGTGGGGGTCTCGCTGCGGGTGCCGTCGGTGAGCCGCACCAGTGCGGTGAAGTCCAGTCTGTGTCAGGTCTGCCTGACGGGACACGCGTCTTCGGGTGTCACCTTGCTGGTCGCCCCTTTGGCGGGCGCCAAGGGCCGCGAGGGGAACACGGTCGGTATCTACATCTGCTCGGACCTGGCCTGCCCCCTGTACGTACGCGGCAAGCGGCAGCCGAAACTGCGTTCCGGACGGTACGAGGAAACTCTGACGCTGCACGAGCGTCTCGCGCGTATGACGGACAACTTGGACGCCTTCGTGTCCAAGGTCACCGGCATGTGAACCACCGCCGTAGCCACCCAACAGCCGGCTGAGCGCATGAACCGCTCACACCACGACCACAAGCGCTACGCGTGGGACGAGTGATGGCTGGAGGGGCGTCGAACTCCGTCATATGTCGACTTCATCCCACCCAGCGAAGAGAAGCGACAGCGACAACTGTGCAGCCGCCCGCACACCCCGCCCCGGCCCATTGACACTCAAGCGCTGGGGGACGGCCCGAAACCCCCCGGAAGCAACGAGTGGTTCACCCGGTGACTCCACCGCCGCCTCTCTCCAATGCCAGTGCGTTGCGGATTTCCTCGATCATCGTGTCCGGGCGGCGGTAGACATCCATGGCTGTGAACCGAAGTGACCGGTGGAGGGGCCGGCACAAGGTGAGTTCGTTGAAGCGACGTACGTCTCGCTCATGGGCCGCTCGGTCGCCGTGGTAAGCGTAGCCCTCGATCTCCACTGCGACACCCTCCGCCCGGGACAGGAAGTCGACAGTCCGCCGTCGGCCGCCCGGCGGCCGCACCTGCGCCTGCGGCTCAGGATGCAAATGCGCGTCGTGTATGCGCAGACGGGCGACAGTCTCGGCGGGTGAACCGCTCCGCCGGTCCGCGAGTGCGAGCGTTGCCCGCGCTTTCCGTACGCCACGCCGAGGCCCGGCCTCCAGGGCGGTCGCTACCGCTCCGAGGTGCGTGAACGCCGGACGCTTCGCCGTCGGGTCGCCCGCCGGTGGACGAATCGACACCGCGGACTCGACGGTGATCAGTGCCTCCTCCCGGGGCTCGACCTCAACAGGTCCGCAAGCGTGCGACTGACCGTCGTGCCGTTCACCGTCCACGGGAGTTCGATCTCGTGCAGCCATGCCGCCGTCCAACGGCTTGCGACCAGCCGGGGGTGAGCCAGTTGGATCGCCCGTAACCGCGTCATGCGGTCGATCACCATGCCGGGCTCGGCCCAGCTTCACCGGCGGATCTGCGTCCAGCCGTCCTCTCGGAGTACGCGGTGGAGACGGGGCGGTGACCAGCCCCGTTCCATGGCCTGGCGCGTCAGCAGCACGCCCCAGTGCGGCGCAGGGCGGATGCGGTGACCATTTGGGCCCGTGGGCCCAAGCGTGGTCAGCCCTGCCGTTGTTACCGTGCGTATGGCCAGTGGTCAGCGCTCAGTGGTCGGCCGCCCGGGCCCCCCGGGCCCATGGCAGACGGTCAGCCGTCAGCGGTCGTACGCAGGTACCAGGGAGCAGTGAGGCGTGAAGGCACGTTCAGCGCGATCAGCCCACCCAACGCGATCAGCCCATCCAACGCGAGCAGCCCAACCGACGCCGTCGACCCGGTCACCACAGTCGGCCCGTCGAGCCGCGTCTGTCGTCACCGCAGCCGCAGTGACAGCAGTCCTCTCGTTCACGACGGCCTGCAGTGGCGGTCCCTCCGGTACGGACGACAAGGACAGCCGGGCGAAGCCAGAAGCAGCCGCCTCCGCCTCCGCCTCTGCTTCCTCCTCGCCCGTCCCCACGACCGCCACCCCCACGACCGCCACGGACAAGCCCGTCACCAGCACCGGCGCCACTTTGAGCACAGGTGAGTTGAAGAAGGCCGCCCTCGCGAGCGGCGACGTGCCGCACTTCGCCGTTACGCCGATGCGGGGCGCCGGCCAGACCGGCACCGAGCGCGCCGAGCAGCCCGAGTGCCAGGCGCTCGCCGACGTCATCAACGGTGCCCCCGAGCCCGCCCCCTCCGCCGTCGTGCACCGCACGTTGATGGACGAGTCGGAGGAGGGGCAGGACGACCAGACGGTCGTCACCGAGATCCTCACCTCGTATCCCGAGGGGCGCGCCGTTCAGGTCCTCCGTGGCGTCAGCAAGGCCGTCCGGGCCTGTGCCGGCGGCTTCAAGACCACCGGCGGCGACGGTCCCTCCACCTACACCGAGGTGAAGCCGCTGCCCGCGCCCGAAGCCGGGCAGGAGGCCCTGGCCTACCAGGTGACCGGAGCCCTTGAGGGCGCCGACGTGCCGCTCGTCTTCCAGCTCGTACGCACCGGCTCGACGGTCGTCATCTTCTACGCGGCCAATCTCATCGACGGGAAGACCCCCGAGATCCCCGCCCGCCTCGCCACCATTCAGGCGGCCAAACTCCCCTGATGCCTGGACCACCCCGAGGGCCTCGACGACACATGACGCCGCGGGATTTGAGCCCGGGTTGGGTCCGTGGGCCCATGCCCGTCAACACGGTGTTCCGTACGGTCGCGGCATGGCACTCCACTTCGGCCGACCCCGCAGGCGACGTCGTCAACCACGCACTGACGCGCGCCTGTTGGGGCTGCGCAAGGCGCAGTCGGGGCAGACGACGCTGGAGTACGCGGCACTGGTGCTGGTCGTCGCCGCCATCATCGGTGCGCTCGTCGCCACCGGGCTCGGACAGACCATCTCCGAGCAGGTCGGCGCGGCGGTCTGCCGGGTCACCGGCGGTGGTGACTGCGGGGGTGGCGGAGGCGGCGATCCGCAGGCGCGCGAAGACGGTGGAGAGCAGGGAGACGGCGACACCAACGGCGACGGCCAAGGAAACGGCGACACCAGCGGCAACCGCGAGACCGGCACCGGCACCGGCACCGGCACCGACGCCGACGCCGACGGCGACGGAACGAAGTCGCCCGAGCAGATCGCGTACGAGAAGGCTCTCAAGGAGCTCCAGGACGCCAAGAACGCCGAGCAGAGCGACCGCGAGAAGGCCGAGCAGGCGGCAAAAGAGCTCGGCAAGATCCTCGCCGAGGAGCTCGGCATCACCGACGCCGTCGACTGCGTCACCACGGGAAACGCCGGTTCCTGCACCGAAACGCTCATCAACGTCCTCACCAGCCTCATTGGCGGAGCCGTCGGCAAGCTGGCCGCGAAGTACGGCGCGCCGTGGAAGTGGAAGAAGGCCGCCGAGCTCGTACGGAAGCTGAAGAAGCACGGCGACGAGCTGTACGACGGCCTCACCGGCATGGTGATGAACCGCAAGCGCGTCAAGGACGCCCAGGACGAACTCGCCGACGCGCAACGCAAGCTCGACGAGAAGAAACCCGACCAGAAGCCGGACCAGCCCGACAAGAGGCCCATCACCTGCGCCGGCGCCCACAGCTTCCTGCCCGGCACCCCGGTACTGCTCGCCGACGGGACCCGCGTCCCCATCGAGGCCGTACGCGTCGGCGACCGCGTCACCGTGACCGATCCCGTCCGCGGCGTGACGACCGGCCGCCGGGTCACGCACACCATCACGACGTACGACGACAAGCACTTCACCCGCCTGACCGTCCGCACGCCGGCCGGGCTCCGCGCCGTCACCGCCACCGACACGCACCCCTTCTGGCTGACCGGCGACGGCGCTCCCCGCTGGGCCGACGCCGGTGACATCAGGCCGGGCGCGAGTCTCCGCGCCTCAGACGGCAGCGCGCTCCCGGTCACGGCGGTCTCGCACCACACCCGGCGGCAGACCACGCACGACCTCACCGTCGCCGGAATCCACACGTATTACGTCGGGGTCGGCGGGCAGAACGTCCTCGTCCACAACAACGACTGCGTGGACAAGGAACTCCTCGACGAGATGAAGGAGACGGGCGTCAAGTTCGACCCGGAGAAGGTCATCAGGGCCGAGCGCGATCCCGACGGCAAGATCGTGTTCCTGGAGGAGGGCAACTCGCGGGCCGGCCTCAAGCACATTCTCGAAGAGCACGCCGATGATTTCGAACGGAGCGGAATCGCCCGGGAGGACATTCCCGACCTCGTGATGCAGGCTGCGACCAAGGGCAAGAAGGTGGGTACGCAGGGCAAGGGGGACGGGCGGCCGATCTACGAGGTCGAGTTCAAGGGACAGAAGCGAAGGGTGGCGGTGACGGTGGGGAACAACGGGTTCGTCGTCGGCGCCAACCCGAAGAGCGTGGGCTAGCGGGACGGGTGACGGTATGAGCGCAGAAGCGCGAGCAGGAGATGTACGTCCGGAGGACGAGGCAGAGGCAGAAGAAAAGGAAGAGGGGACGGGGCGGAGGCCGGAGGCCGTACGTCGGGTGCGGCTCGCGGCGGACTACGACTGCCACCCGGTGTGGGTCCGCGGCAGCGACGGCATCAGCGACAACGTCGCCCCGGGCGAGCTGCCGGTCGACGCGGGCCTCGCGGGGGAGCTGGAGCGCTGGGGGGACGCGTACGACGCCACGCTCAACCGCGACGACCCGGTGGCGTCCGGGTTTCCGACCCCGCGGGACGAGGCGGCGTTCGCCGAACGCGGCGCGACGCTCGCACGCGAGCTGGCCCGGCAACTGGGTGCGGCGTGGCAGGTCACGTACTACGACCCGAGGCTGTCGGAGGACGTGCCGTACGGCCCTGAGTAGCTGAGCAGCTGAGCAGCCGAGTGGCCGTCTCCTGGTGCCGGCGGGAAGCGCCCACCTTCAGCCAAGCTCCCCGCGGCTGCCCCCGCCCCTGGCCCCAGCCGCGCGCACCATCAGCCGCAAGCCCCGCCGTATCCCCCACCGTTCCAGCGCGCCCGCCTCCGCCTCCAGTACGTGGCGTGCGCGTGGGCGGGGGAGGCCCAGGCGGCCCGGGGGCATTCTGCGGACCGTGAGCACGCGGAAGTCGCGGTCCAGGTACGCCACATCGAGCGCGAAACGCATGCCGAACGTGTGCACGCTGCTCGCCGGGGTCAGCACCATCGCGCCCGTGATGCCGTCCCGGCCGAGCAGCCCCCGTGTGCGGGCCCGTCGGGACGCCGCGATCTCGATCGGCACGGAGACCGGCCCCGCACCGCCCCGGCCGTCCGCCACCGCCCCCGCAGCCGTCACAGTCAACGTCCCGGCCCCGTCCGTCCATTGCCCCATACGCCGACGGTAACGCCACGACCCCACCCCCGTGCCCGCCTCAGCCCACCACCCGCCTGCTCGCCCCACCCGCACCCACCCCCCTCTGGGCCCACGGGCCCATGACCCCGCACCCCACCGCCGCCTAGGCTCCCTGTCGTGTACGCCATGCTGATCGCGGCCGCCGCCCTCTGGGGCGCCGCCACCGGACTGCTCGTGCCCCGTGCCGCCTACCGGCTGGCCGTCGAGCCGGAAGAGGGGTGGCGGGCGGCGTGTCCGGCCGGGCATCCGCTCGCCGGGCCCGCGCGCGGCTGGCTCGGTACGGCGCGCTGCGCGCGGTGCGCGGCGGCGGTGGGCGTGCCGGTGCGTACCGCGGACGGCGCGCCGCGGCACCTGTCCGGGCCGGCGCCGTACGCGCGTGCCGTGCTGCCCGTCCTCTGCACCGCCCTCGCGTGCGCGCTGCTCGCCGCCGCCACCGGGGCCCGGCCGGAGCTGGGGGTGTGGCTGCTGCTGGCGCCGTTCGGGGTGCTCCTGGCGGTGGTGGACCGGCGCGTGCACCGGCTGCCCGACGTCCTGACGCTGCCGCTCGCGGCGGCGACCCCCGCGCTGCTCGGGCTGGCCGCGCTGCTGCCGGGGAACGGCGGATCGTGGCCGGTCGCGCTGCTCGGCGGCGCCGCCCTCGGCGGCGGCTACTTCGTCCTGTTCCTGATCAACCCCAACGGCATGGGCTTCGGCGACGTCAAACTGGCCCTCGCCCTGGGAGCCGCCCTCGGCTGGTACGGATGGCCGGTGTTCTTCGCGGGGGCGTTCGCCGGGTTCCTGTTCGGTTCGGTGTACGGCGTCGGGCTGGTGATCCTGCGGCGCGCCGAGCGCAGGACCGCGATCCCGTTCGGCCCCTTCATGATCACCGGGGCGCTCGCGGGGCTGCTGCTGGGCGGACTGGGCGCTTCGGCCGTCTGACCGCGCGCGCCGACCACGCAATCGTGAGAAGTTGCCATGAGACGTGTGTAACGCACGCAATGTAGGCAATGCTCGCAATGAACGCACGCAAGCACGTACGGGCAGTCGGCACGGTAAGCCGCCTGCCCGCGATCCACAGCCGCAGCCGCAGCCAGGAGTGCCCGAATGACGCAGCCGACCCGCCCCACCCCGGAACTGCTCGCCGAACTGCGCAAGCCCCGCCCGTATCCGGCGGTGTCGGTCACACTGCCCACGCACCGGCACTGGCCGGAGAGCCAGCAGGACCACATCCGCCTGCGCAACATGCTCACGGAGGCCGAGAAGCGCCTCGCGGACGACCCCGAGGTGTCGAAGGTGCAGGCGACGGCGGTGGCGCAGCAGCTGTCCGCCGCGGCCGACGCCCTCGACCCGGAGTACTTCGGTGACGGACTGGTCGTCTACGCCTCGCCCGAGGAGCACCGGAGCTTCCTGGTCGGGGGATCCGTGCCCGAGCGCATCGTGATCAACACGACGTATCTCACCCGCAACCTGGTCGCGCTGTCGGCGCGGGAGCGGCAGTACCTGGTCGTCGTCCTCAGTACGGGCGAGGTGCGGTTGTGGCGCGGCCAGGGTGAGCAGGTGAGCGAGGACCAGGTGTCCGGCTTCCCGGTCATCACCTCCGGCGCCGAGCGCGACAAGGCGCCCAGCCGCGACGGTGGCCAGTGGCTCACCCAGGACTTCCGCAACATGCTGATGGAGGCCGACCGCAAAATGACGGCGGTGCTCCAGGCGAGCCCGCTGCCGGTCGTCCTGGTCGGGCTGAGCCAGCACATCTCGGTCTACCGCGAGATCACTCACCACGGGCAGGCGATCGCCACCGAGCTCGAAGTGGGCGGACTGACGAACACGACGCCGGCGGAGATGTCCGCCCAGCTGGCCCCGGCCCGCCGGGCCCTCGCCGAGGCCGACACGGCGCGGGCGATGCGCGGGCTCGACGAGGCGCGCAGCGGCAAGCGGTACTCGGCGGGCGTGCAGGACGTGTGGCAGGCGGCCGGGGAGGGACGCGTGGCGCTGCTCGTCGTCGAGGAGGGCCTGCGGGTGAGCGCCCGGCCGGAGACGGTCGAAGGCGCGGAACGGGCGACGCTCACCCTGCCGGCGCCGGGGGAGGAGAGCATGCCGGGTGCGGAGGAGGACATCATCGACTCCGTGGTGGAGACGGTGCTGTCGGCGGACGGCGAGGTCGTCTTCGTACCGGACGAGTCCCTGGCCGAGGCCCACGGCATCGCGGCGGCCCTCAGGTACTGAGCCGCCGGCCCGGACGCGGTCGCGCCGGATGTTCCCGGTGCGGCCGCAACCGGCCCGTCCGCCGACGTCCCCCCGTCGCGCGACCGGACCGGCTTTCCGTCAGCGGCGGTGCACCCGGGTGCTCTTCGCCGCTCCGCGAACGGACGACTCCCTGCTCCGACGGCCGCTCCCGTACAGTCGATGACCTTCGTCGACTGCGGTGAAAGCCGTTACGGACCAGAGGAGTTGGCAGTGGACAAGGACACCGGGCCGTACGTCTGCGGGCTCGACGCCGCCATGGACGTGGTCGGCGGCAAGTGGAAGGCCCTGATCCTGTGGGCGCTGCACGACGGCGGCACGCTCCGCTTCGGGCAGCTGAAGCGGCAGGTGCCCGGTGTCAGCGAGAAGATGCTGATCCAGCATCTGCGCGAGCTGGAGGCGGACGGCATCGTCCACCGCGAGGTGTACCGGGAGGTCCCACCGCGCGTCGAGTACTCGCTCACCGAGATGGGTGAGGCTCTCAACACGGCTCTGGGACCGCTCGGCGCCTGGGCCACCCGGCACATGGAGCAGATCCTCGCCGCCAAGCGGCGCGACGTCGTCGCGTAAGCGGAGCGTCAAGTCCGCTCCCCTCGCCCGGTTAGCTCTTCGGGGGGACGGAAGAGGGGCCGCAGAAGCGTATTTTCCTTAGTGCCGACTGGGCTCCGGGGCCGCCTGCGGCACCGCTGGAAAAAATCACGGATGACTTTCGGAGCGGCGAGGGCGCGAGCACCCTTTACGAAGGGTTATGGTGGAAACCCCCCCTCGGGCCGGTCCGTATCCCCCCCACGGACCGGCCCGTTTTTTGTGCCGTCACACCTGTGGCGCCGGTGCCTTCGCGCCCCCGGGCTCACTTCCGCACCGTCAGCCCCGCCCGGCCCAGATGTTCGTGCCGGCCGTGTCGACCGCGAAGGTGTCGATCTCCTTCAGCTCCTCGTCGGACAGCGCGGGTCCGCCCAGTGCCGCGACGTTCTCCTCCAGCTGCGCCACGCTCGACGCGCCGATCAGCGCCGATGTCATGCGCGGGTCGCGCAGTACCCAGGACAGCGCCAGCTGCGCGAGGGACTGGCCGCGCCGGCGCGCGATGTCGTTCAGCCCGTTGAGGCGGCGTACGACCTCCTCCGACAGCAGGCCGGGATCCAGCGACTTGCCCTGGGTGGCCCGCGAGCCCTCCGGGATGCCGTTCAGGTACTTGCCCGTGAGCAGGCCCTGCGCGAGCGGCACGAAGGCGATGCACCCCATGCCCGCCTCCTCCAGCGTGTCCAGCAGGCCGTCGTCCTCCGTCCAGCGGTTGATCATCGAGTACGACGGCTGGTGGATCAGCGCCGGCACGCCCATCTCCCGCAGCAGCCCGGCCGCCTCGGCCGTCTGCTCGGCGTTGTACGACGAGACGCCGGCGTACAGCGCCTTGCCCTGGCGCACCGCGGTGGCCAGCGCGCCCATCGTCTCCTCGAGCGGGGTCTCGGGGTCGAAGCGGTGGGAGTAGAAGATGTCGACGTGGTCGAGGCCCATCCGGGTCAGCGAGGCGTCCAGCGAGGACAGCAGGTACTTGCGCGAGCCCCACTCGCCGTACGGGCCGGGGTGCATGAGGTAGCCGGCCTTCGTGGAGATGATCAGCTCGTCCCGGTACGGGGTGAAGTCCTGCGCGAAGATCTTCCCGAAGTTCAGCTCGGCGGAGCCGGCCGGCGGGCCGTAGTTGTTCGCCAGGTCGAAGTGCGTCACGCCGAGGTCGAACGCGCGGCGCAGGATCGCGCGCTGGGCGTCCAGAGCCCGGTCGTCGCCGAAGTTGTGCCAGAGGCCGAGCGAGACGGCGGGCAGTTTGAGCCCGCTGCGGCCGGTGCGCCGGTACTCCATGGAGTCGTAGCGGTCACCGGCGGCGAGGTACAAAGGGGAATCAGTCACATTCCTCTCCTATCACGGACTTGTGACAGGCCGGGTTGGGCCGCCGAGACGCCCGCGCAGTAGTGTGGCCGCTTCGGGACCGCACGCGACCGGCTGGGAAAGCCGCGCGTGCCGGATCGGTCCCAGGGACGTACCGAACCCGCACGACGCCATGAGGTGAGACCCAGTGAACCTGCGCGACCTGGTGTACAGGCTCTACGCACGCCGGGTGGAAGGCCGCCTCGATCACGACCAGGTGCCCAAGCACATCGGTGTGATCCTCGACGGCAACCGGCGCTGGGCCAAGGCCTCCGGCGGCACCACCGAGCAGGGCCACAAGGCGGGCGCGAGCAAGATCCAGGAACTGCTCGGCTGGTGCGCGGAGACCGACGTCGAGGTCGTCACGCTCTGGATGCTCTCGACCGAGAACCTGGACCGCGCGGAGGCGGAGCTGACGCCGCTGCTGGGCATCATCGAGGGTGCGGTGCGCGATCTCGCCGCCGATGGCCGCTGGCGCGTGCACCACGTCGGCACGCTGGACGTGCTGCCCGCCCGTACCCAGTCCGTACTGAAGGAGGCCGAGCAGGCCACGGCCGGCAACGAGGGGATACTCGTCAACGTCGCCGTGGGCTACGGCGGCCGCCAGGAGATCGCCGACGCGGTCCGCTCGCTCCTGCTGGAGCACGCGCAGAAGGGCACCTCGCTTGAGGAGGTCGCCGAACTCGTCGACGTCGAGCGCATCTCGGAACACCTCTACACGCGCGGCCAGCCGGACCCGGACCTGGTGATCCGTACGAGTGGCGAGCAGCGGCTCTCGGGCTTCATGCTCTGGCAGAGCGCCCACTCGGAGTACTACTTCTGCGAAGTCTTCTGGCCCGCCTTCCGCAAGGTCGACTTCCTGCGCGCGCTGCGCGACTACGCGGCCCGCCACCGGCGTTACGGATCCTGACGCGGGGCCCTGCCCCGCCCGCCACCGGCGTTACGCGTCCTGACGCGGGCCCCGCCCCGACCGCCTCGCGAGCTCACCGGCCGCCCGGGAAGGTTCCCGGTTCACGACGTGTCATATGCCATGGCATGGTCACGCGCGTTCCAGGGAATACCCCTTCCAGGTCGACGTCCGGTCCACGGGCGCCGTATCTCAGTGAGCGGCAAGTCCGCTCGCCCGGGAGGCCCGTTGCACCAGGACGACCACGCGCTGAGTGTGGACGAAGCGGAGGGCCGGAGTTCGGCCCGCGCATCGTGGCCGAGTCCGGTTCCACCGCTCGCGACGCCGTCGCACCCGACCTCATCCGAGGGGGTACGTCCTTCCGTGGTGACCAGTACAAAGCGCCGCATGCCCGACAGGCGCACTTACGTTCTCGACACCAGCGTCCTGCTGGCCGACCCGAAAGCCATGACCCGGTTCGACGAGCACGAGGTCGTGCTCCCGATCGTCGTGGTCACGGAGTTGGAGGCCAAGAGGCACCATCCGGAACTCGGCTACTTCGCCCGGCAGGCCCTGCGTCTGCTCGACGACTGCCGCGTGCGGTACGGACGCCTCGACGCCCCCATCCCCGTGGGCGACCTGGGCGGAACGGTACGTGTCGAGCTCAACCACTCCGATCCCGGCGTGCTTCCGGCCGGCTATCGATTGGGGGACAACGACTCGAGGATCCTGGCGGTGGCACGCAACCTCCAGGCCGAGGGGTTCGACGTCACAGTCGTGTCGAAAGACCTGCCGCTGAGGATCAAGGCGTCCTCGGTCGGCCTGCTCGCCGAGGAGTACCGCGCCGAGCTCGCCATCACCGACTCCGGCTGGACCGGGATGGCGGAACTGTCCCTCTCGGCCGAGCAGGTGGACCTGCTCTACACCGAGGAGTCGGTCTACGAACCGGCCGCCGCCGACCTGCCCGTGCACACGGGTCTGGTCATCCAGTCCGAGCGCGGCAAGGCGCTGGGCCGGGTCACCGCCGAGGGGACGGTCAGACTCGTACGGGGCGACCGGGAGGCGTTCGGCATCCACGGGCGCAGCGCCGAGCAGCGGATAGCGCTGGACCTGCTGCTCGACCCGGACGTCGGGATCGTCTCGATGGGCGGCCGGGCGGGCACCGGGAAGTCGGCGCTGGCGCTCTGCGCGGGCCTGGAGGCCGTGCTGGAGCGCCGGCAGCACAAGAAGGTGATGGTCTTCCGGCCGCTGTACGCGGTCGGCGGCCAGGAGCTCGGCTACCTGCCGGGTTCCGAGTCCGAGAAGATGAGCCCCTGGGCGCAGGCGGTCTTCGACACGCTGTCGGCCGTGGCGGGCCGCGAGGTGATCGAGGAAGTGCTGGGGCGCGGCATGCTGGAAGTGCTGCCGCTCACGCACATCCGGGGCCGCTCGCTGCACGACGCGTTCGTGATCGTGGACGAGGCCCAGTCGCTGGAACGGAACGTCCTGTTGACCGTTCTGTCCCGGATCGGGGCGAATTCACGCGTGGTGCTGACCCACGACGTCGCTCAGCGCGACAACCTGCGGGTCGGCCGGTACGACGGAGTGGTCGCCGTCGTCGAGAAGTTGAAGGGCCATCCGCTCTTCGCCCATGTCACCCTCACTCGCTCGGAGCGGTCGCAGATCGCGGCGCTGGTGACCGAAATGCTGGAGGACGTGCACCTTTGATCCTGTAAGAGGGATAAGGCAGTTGGCGCCGTCCGGCAGAACGCAGGATCTTAGCCGGGCGGCGTCCTGCTGCGCTCAAGTTTCCGTAAAACTCCTGGCGTGAACGGCGTGTGAGCTTTCCCACGCGGCGGAGAATTGCTTACCGGCGTCGCCTTCCGGCAGAGTCTTGCTTCCGTCAGGCCCCGCATACGGCACACCCGCATCTTCAGTGATGCAGCACCACACAACTCAACAGCCGTCGCCGTATGCCGCCCGAGTCACCACGCGGCGCTCCCGCAAAGGAGTTGCCCACCGGGTCCGCGCCTCCCGTGGCCCAGCCACAGGGGAGGCCAGCGCCAGGGGCACGATTGCGTCCGCGAGGTCACCCGAGCGGGCACTGCTGGAAGGAAACCGTGTGAGCCGGATTTCGGTCCGGGGATTCGCCGTGGCTTCGGCTACCGCGGTCACCACTGTCGGCGCCGTTGTGGGCGTCGCCTCGGGCGACACTCAGCCCTCGAACGACAACTTCGAGGCGACCGCAGCCGACACGACGCTCCTCGCAGACATCCCTGCCGGCCAGCAGGCCCAGGTGCAGACCGCGTCCCTGACGCAGCAGGCCGACGCACAGGCCTACGCCGCCGACGTGAGCGCGAAGAAGTCCGCGGAGGAATCGGCCCGTCTTCAGGCCGCCAAGGACGCCAAGTCGAAGAAGGAAGCCGCCGAGGCGAAGGCCGAAGCGGAAGCCGAGGCGAAGGCGAAGGCCAAGGCCGAGGCCGAGGCCAAGGAGCGCGAGGAGAAGCAGGCCACGGCCAGCCGCTCCGCGACGCGTGACGCGTCCAGCTTCGCCGCCAAGGGTTCGTACACCGTCGCCGAGGTCCAGGCCATGGCGCGGCAGATGGTCCCCGGCGACCAGTTCCAGTGCTTCAGCAACATCGTGAACCACGAGTCCACGTGGAACTACCAGGCGCAGAACCCGTCGTCCGGTGCCTACGGCCTCGTGCAGGCGCTGCCCGGTTCCAAGATGTCGTCCGCGGGCGCCGACTGGCAGACCAACCCGGCCACCCAGATCAAGTGGGGCCTGAACTACATGGACGAGCGCTACGGCAGCCCCTGCGGCGCGTGGTCGTTCTGGCAGGCCAACCACTGGTACTAGATCCCAGCGGTCGCTCGACTTCGCGGAGCCCCTCACCGTCCTACGGTGAGGGGCTCCGCGCGTGTACCGTCGGGGGCGGGTCTCCCCGGGGGGAGCGAGCAGGTGACGGGGAGAAGAGGGAACGACATGGCAACACAGCCGCAGCCGGGATGGCTCAGTCGGACGGGCGCGAAACTCACCCGGCTGGGTGAGCTGCTCAACGAGCGCCGCGCCGCCGCCGAGGCGGAGGGCGTCGACGGCGCGGGCCCGCCGGGCGCGGCGTACGGAACGGGCGCCGCCGATGCCGGCGGCATCGACCACGTTCCGGCGCCGCCCTCGTACGCCCCCGCCGTCGCCGCGAGACCCGAGCCCGTCGACGCCGTCCCGTGGGGGATGCGCGTCGCGGCCGAGGCCGGCTGGCGGCTGCTCGTGCTGGCCGGCACGCTCTGGGTGCTGATGAAGGTCATCAGCGCCGTACAGCTGGTGGTCCTCGCCTTCGTCGCGGCCCTGCTCGTCACCGCGATGCTCCAACCGACGGTCGCCCGCCTGCGGCGGGTCGGGCTGCCGCGCGGACTCGCCACCGCCGTCACCGCGATCCTCGGCTTCGTGATCATGGGCCTGGTCGGCTGGTTCGTGGTGTGGCAGGTCATGGAGAACATCGACAACCTCTCCGAGCGGATCAAGGACGGCATCGAGGAGACCAAGCGCTGGCTCCTCAACAGCCCGTTCCACGTCACCGAGGACCAGATCAACGACATCGCGAAGAATCTGAGCGACGCGGTGGGCACCAATACCGAGGAGATCACCTCGGCGGGCCTCCAGGGCGTCACCGTGATGGTGGAGGTCCTCACCGGGATACTGCTCGCGATGTTCTCGACGCTCTTCCTGCTGTACGACGGGAAGCGCATCTGGCAGTGGACACTGCGGCTGGTGCCCGCGCAGGCCCGGCCCGGCGTCGCGGGCGCGGGGCCGCGCGCCTGGCGCACGCTCACGGCGTACGTGCGGGGCACGGTGATAGTCGCGCTGATCGACGCGATATTCATCGGCCTGGGGATCTGGTTCCTCGACGTGCCGATGGCCGTGCCGCTCGCCGTCTTCATCTTCCTGTTCGCGTTCATCCCGCTGGTCGGCGCGGTCATGTCGGGCGCGCTGGCCGTGGTGGTGGCGCTGGTGACCCAGGGCGTGTTCACGGCGCTGATGGTGCTGGTCGTCGTCCTGGCCGTGCAGCAGATCGAGGGCCATGTGCTCCAGCCGTTCATCCTCGGCCGCGCGGTACGGGTGCACCCGCTGGCCGTCGTCCTGGCGGTGGCGGCCGGCGGTCTGGTCGCCGGGATCGGCGGCGCGGTGGTGGCGGTGCCGCTGGTGGCGGTGACCAATACGGTGGTCGGCTACCTGCGGGCGTACAGCATGGAGGCGGCGCTGCGCGCGGCGGTGGAGCCGGGGCCGGTGCCCCAGCCCGCGGCGGAGCAGGGCGAGACGGCGGCGGTGCCGGAGTGATCTCCGAGCCGGAGATGGTGGGGGACTCCGCGGCCTGGCCGCAGGGCGAGACCGCGACGAGCGAGGACCGTTCCCCCGCACCGCGGGGCCGCAGGCCGTGGCTGTGGGCCGTGGGCGGCGCGGTGACGGCCTCGGTGGTGTGGGCGGGCGGGCTGTACGCGTACGGGCCGGGCGCCGGCGTCGACACGCGGGGCTACCGGGTGGCCGAGGGCCTGTGCGCGAAGGTGAAGCTGAGCGCCCTGACGGCGGAGCTCGGGAAGCGGGCCGCCGACCCGGACGAGGTCTTCGACGAGCACAGCGCCCTGGACAAGATCACGTGCGGCTACCACTACGACTCGCGGGCGAAGGCGGCGGAGGGCATCTCCGTGCAGTACAACGTCGAGGTCGTGCTGGAGACGCACAAGAAAACCGACCCGGAGCCGGAGTTCGAGGCGCTGGTCAACCAGCCCAACTGGCTCGACGGGCTGCCGTCCCGTCCCGAGGAGGTGCCCGCGCTCGGTGAGAAGGCGTTCCTGACCGGGATGGGCGACAACGAGGAACCGCGACTGCGGGTCCTGGACGGCGGAGCGGTGCTCTCCCTCACGGTCAGCTCCGCGGTGGCTTACGACGAGGACTACTACCTGGACCAGCCGCCCGACGCGGAGGACCCCACGCCGGACCTGTCGGGGATGCCGCCGCTCATGGTGGAGGACATGCGCGACCTCATGGCCGCCTTCCGGGGCGCGAGCAGCAGCGAAGCCTGAGCGGGTACGCCGGAGGGGCCCCGCGGACGTGATGTCCGCGGGCCCCCTCCTGTGCGTACTGCTGGTTACTCCGCCATGACGGCTTCGGAGTCGATCGTCACGCCGACGGCCTGGATCACCGAGGCGATCTTGATCGCTTCCTGGATGGTCTCGCGCTCGACGCCGGCCTTGCGCAGCACCTGCTCGTGCGAGTCGAGGCACTGGCCGCAGCCGTTGATCGCGGAGACCGCGAGCGACCACAGCTCGAAGTCGACCTTCTCGACGCCCGGGTTGCCGATGACGTTCATCCGCAGACCGGCGCGCAGCGTCCCGTACTCCGGGTCGGAGAGCAGGTGGCGCGTGCGGTAGAAGACGTTGTTCATCGCCATGATGGCGGCGGCGGACTTGGCCGCCTGGTACGCCTCGGGCTTGAGGTTGGCCTTGGCCTCCGGCTCCAGCTCGCGCAGCACCTTCGGCGAGCGCGACGCGATCGCGCAGGCGAGGACGGTGCCCCACAGCTGCTGCTGCGGGAGGTCGCTGTTGCCGATGACCGAGCCGAGGTTCAGGCGCAGGTCCTTGGCGTAGTCCGGTACGGCGGACTTCAGTTCGTCGAGTGCCATGTCAGTCACTCACCCGACAGCAGGGCGACGGGGTCGAGAGTGTTCTCGCCCTTGGTCCAGTTGCACGGGCACAGCTCGTCCGTCTGGAGCGCGTCGAGGACCCGGAGGACCTCCTTGGGGTTACGGCCCACGGAACCGGCGGTCACCATCGTGAACTGGATCTCGTTGTTCGGGTCGACGATGAAGACGGCGCGCTGGGCGAAGCCGTCCTCGCCCTCGATGCCGAGGTCACGCATGAGCTCGTGCTTCGAGTCGGCCAGCATCGGGAACGGCAGGTCGGTCAGGTCCGGGTGGTCCTTGCGCCAGGCGTGGTGCACGAACTCGGAGTCACCGGAGAAGCCGAGGATCTGCGCGTCACGGTCGGCGAACTCGTCGTTCAGCTTGCCGAAGGCGGCGATCTCGGTGGGGCAGACGAAGGTGAAGTCCTTGGGCCACGCGAAGACGACGCGCCACTTGCCCTCGTAGGACTTGTGGTTGATCTGCTCGAACTCCTTGCCGGACTCCAGGGAGACACAGGCAGTGAGGTCGTACGTGGGGAACTGGTCACCAACAGTGAGCACGCGCGCTCCTTGCAGAGAGGGAAATCCCCTTTGGGGAGATTCCGAGGGGTTGGACGGAGCCCCACAGTGACACAGGAAGCATTGATCGCAGAAATAGCTAGACTGGCTTGATCCGATCGGAGGTGGTTATCAGTGGCCAGTGGTAACGGGAGCGGCGGCGTCGGCGTGGCCGGCGTCAGGGCCAAGCAGCCCAGCCTGTCGCAGCTGCGCGCGTTCGCCGCCGTCGCGGAGTATCTGCACTTCAGGGACGCGGCCGCCGCGATCGGCATGAGCCAGCCGGCCCTGTCGGGGGCGGTCTCGGCGCTGGAGGACGCGCTAGGGGTGCAGCTCGTCGAGCGTACGACGCGCAAGGTGCTGCTGTCTCCGGCGGGGGAGCGGCTCGCGGTACGGGCGAGGGCCGTGCTGGACGCGGTGGGCGAGCTGATGGAGGAGGCGGAGGCGGTACGGGCGCCCTTCACGGGGGTCCTCCGGCTCGGGGTGATCCCGACGGTGGCGCCGTACCTGCTGCCGACCGTGCTCACGCTCGTGCACGAGCGGTATCCGGATCTGGACCTCCAGGTCCACGAGGAGCAGACGTCGTCGCTGCTGGAGGGGCTGGCGGCGGGACGGCTCGACCTGCTGCTGCTCGCGGTGCCGCTGGGGGTGCCCGGGGTGGCCGAACTGCCCCTGTTCGACGAGGACTTCGTGCTCGTGACGCCCCGGGACCACTGGCTCGGCGGGCGGGAGGACATCCCCCGCGAGGCGCTCAGGGAACTGCCTCTGCTGCTGCTCGACGAGGGGCACTGCCTGCGGGACCAGGCGCTCGACATCTGCCGGGAGGCGGGCCGCACCGGGGGCGCGCCCGTGACGACGACGGCGGCGGGTCTGTCGACCTTGGTCCAGCTCGTGGCCGGCGGGCTCGGCGTGACGCTGCTGCCGCGCACGGCGGTGACGGTGGAGACGGAACGCAACGACCGGCTGGTGACGGGGTATTTCGCCGATCCGGCGCCGTCGCGGCGGGTGGCGCTGGCGATGCGGACCGGGGCGGCGCGGCAGAGCGAGTTCGAGGCGTTCGCGCAGGCGCTGAAGGAGGCGATGCGGCGGCTGCCGGTGCGGGTGGTGGCGGGCGCGGGGTGAGCGGGGCGCGGCCCTGCGGGGCTCGATCCCGTCCCGGGACCGAGCCCCGCAAGTCCGCGCCGCTACGCCGGCGGGGGTTCCGGACCGGCTCCGCTTCCGGCGTCCGGCGACTTCGGGGGACGCCCGCGCCGGGGGATGGGGCCGGCGGCGCCGGGAAGGCGGCCGCTCTCCGACAGCGCGCGGCGCAGCAGGAACTCGATCTGCGCGTTCGCGCTGCGCAGCTCGTCCGACGCCCACCGGGCCAGCGCGTCGTACACAGCCGGATCCAGCCGCAGCAGCACCTGCTTGCGCTGCTGCTGCTGCGGCCGCTTCCGCTGCGGGGCCTCGTCCGTCACTGGTAGAGCGTGCCGGTGTTGAGCACGGGCTGCGCGGCCCGGTCGCCGCACAGCACCACCATGAGGTTGCTCACCATTGCCGCCCGGCGCTCGGAGTCCATCTCGACGATGTCCTGCTCGGTGATCCGGTTGAGCGCCATCTCGACCATGCCCACCGCGCCCTCGACGATCAGCTTGCGCGCCGCGACGACCGCCCCCGCCTGCTGGCGCTGGAGCATCGCCGAGGCGATCTCGGGTGCGTACGCCAGGTGTGTGAATCGGGACTCGATGATGTGGACCCCGGCCGCCTCGACGCGCGCGTGCAGCTCGACCGCCAGCTTCTCGGTGATCTCCTCGGCGTTGCCGCGCAGGGACAGGCCGTCCTCGTCGTGGGCGTCGTACGGGTACTCGATCGCGATGTGGCGTACGGCGGCCTCCGTCTGGGTGGCGACGAACTCGAGGAAGTCGTCGACCTCGAACGTCGCCTGCGCGGTGTCCTCCACCTTCCAGACCACGACCGCCGCCAGCTCGATCGGGTTGCCGTAGGCGTCGTTGACCTTGAGGACCGCGGTCTCGTGGTTCCTGATCCGGGTCGAGATCTTCGAGCGTGTGGTCAGCGGGTTGACCCAGCGCAGCCCGTCGGTGCGGATCGTGCCGCGGTAGCGGCCGAAGAGCTGGACGACCCGGGCCTCGCCCGGCGCCACCATGTTGAGGCCGCACATCGCGAAGAAGGCGGCGAAGGCGATCAGGATGCCGGTGACGACGAGTGCGACCTTGAGGCCGGTCGACGCCATGGTGGCGCCGGCCGCCACCAGGCCCGCCCCGGCGAGCAGGCCCAGGAGCCCGAGCAGCAGCGCGAGGCCGCCGCCGATGCTGTGCGCCGCGGTCTCGCGTACCCGTGGCGCGGGCATCTCGGGCAGGTCGGTGGGTGCGGACGTGCTGGTCATAGACATGTGGATCCCCCGGTTCCGTACGGCGTGACGCCGACTCGACTGCTTAGCAAAGTGATATCACTTTTTTCAGTACCGTAAACCCGTGCGCGCGTGTTGGCAACCTTGGAGCCCTCTCATGAGTCGGTTCCAGTGAGACGGGTGCTGATTGTCACGTACGGAAAAGACCGGATCAGCCGTCCTTTGTCCGCAGGTGCGGTGTTAGCTTTCTGAGCTGACATCCGGGGGCTCGATGAGCGGAGTTACGGAGTAATGGGCAGAGCGGAAGCGCGAAAGGACCGGAAGCGCGGCGCGCGCCAGGCGAAGAAGGCGGGAGGCATACGCCGCTTCTTCACGTGGAAGAAGGTGCTGGGCACCTTCTTCGGCCTCTGCCTGCTCATGATGGGCGTCTTCGTCGCGCTCTACATCTGGGTGCCGGTGCCGGCGGCCAACGCCGAGGCCAAGCTCCAGAGCAACGTCTACAAGTACAGCAACGGCGACATCATGGCCCGGTCGGGCAAGCGCAACCGCGAGATCCTGCCGCTCGCCAAGATCCCCAAGGAGGTCCAGACGGCCTTCGTCGCCGCCGAGAACCAGAACTTCTACAAGGACTCCGGCGTCGACTTCAAGGGGACCGCGCGCGGCCTGCTCAACACCGTCAGGGGCAAGGGCAAGCAGGGTGGCTCCACGATCACCCAGCAGTACGTCAAGAACTACTACCTGACCCAGGACCAGACGGTCAGCCGCAAGCTCAGGGAGCTTGTGATCTCCATCAAGGTGGACCGGAAGTACAAGAAGCAGGAGATCCTGGCCGGGTATCTCAACACCAGCTACTTCGGACGCGGCGCGTACGGCATCCAGGCCGCGGCCCAGGCGTACTACAGCGTCGACGCCGAGGAGCTGAGCGTCTCGCAGGGCGCCTACCTCGCGGCGCTCCTCCAGGCCCCCAGCCAGTACGACTGGGCGGTGGCGAGCCCCACCAGCAGGAAGCTCGTCAAGGAGCGCTGGAACTACGTGCTCGACAACATGGTCGAGATGAACGAGCTCGACACGGCCGGACGCGCCGCCCAGGTGTTCGACATACCGGAGAAGCCGAAGGGCGCCGCCGGCATGGAGGGCCAGACCGGCTACATGGTCGAGGCCGCGAAGGCCGAGCTGAAGAAGCAGGGCGTCACCGAGGCCGATTTCGACGCGGGCGGCTGGACGATCACGCTCAACA
The DNA here is from genome assembly GCF_056429965.1 of Streptomyces sp. NPDC046122. NCBI lineage: Bacteria > Bacillati > Actinomycetota > Actinomycetes > Kitasatosporales > Streptomycetaceae > Streptomyces > Streptomyces sp. NPDC046122. Next base: position 359,038 of record NZ_JBWKLQ010000004.1, read on the forward strand.
TCGACAAGAAGCGTCAGAAGGCGCTGGAGAAGGCGGTCGACCGCCAGCTGGAGTCCAAGCTCGACCGCGAGAAGAGCAAGGTCGACGCCACGCTCCAGGCCGGCGCGACCTCGGTGGATCCGAAGACCGGCAGGATCGTCGCGCTGTACGGCGGCCAGGACGCCACCAAGCACTGGATATCCAACGCCCAGCGCTCCGACTACCAGCCGGCCTCGACCTTCAAGCCCGTCGTCCTCGCCGCCGCCCTGGAGAGCAACTCCAAGACGCAGGACCGCACGCCGATCACTCCCGGCACCATCTACGACGGCACCAGCAAGCGTCCCGTCAAGGGCAGCGCCACCCCCTTCTCACCGCAGAACGACCTGGGCAAGAGCTACGGACCCATCACGGTCCAGCAGGCCATGAACAGCTCGGTCAACTCCGTCTTCGCGCAGATGCTCGTCGACGTCGGCGCGCCGCGCGTCAAGGAGACCGCGCTCGACATGGGCATGGAGGACAAGGGCGGCTTCGACGAGCGTCCTGCCATGTCCCTGGGTGTGATGGGCGCCAGTACGACGGACATGGCGAGCGTCTACGCGACGCTCGACAACCACGGCAAGAAGATCACGCCGACCATCGTGAAGTCCGCCGAGCACAAGGACCGCGAGGGCGGCAGGGTCGACCTGCCGGAGCCGGCGGCCGAGCAGGTCATCGACCGCTCGACGGCGGACAGCGTGACCAAGGTGCTCACCGGAGTCGTCAGAAGCGGTACCGGCACCCGGGCGAGCAACCCCAACTACAACGCGGCGGGCAAGACCGGTACGTCGGAGAAGAACCGCTCCGCCTGGTTCGTCGGCTACACCCCCGAACTGTCCACCGCGGTCGCCATCTTCGGTGAGTCCCCGGACGGCGGCAAGCAGGTCTCGCTGACCGGTACGGCCAACGCCGGCCGCGCCAGCGGCGGCGGCTTCCCCGCCATGATCTGGTCGGACTACACCCTCGGCGCCCTCGGCGGCGGCTCCGACGCCGACTTCGACCTGGAGATCGACCCGGACGACGCCTACGTGCCCCCGCCGAGCGACAGCCCGGACCCGACCCCCAAGCCGAGCAAGACCCCGGCCACCCCGAGCAAGACGCCGACGACGCCGAGCACCCCGACGACGACGCCGTCCTCCACCCCGCCGACGACGACGCCGCCCGCCACGCCCTCGACGTCGTCGCCGCCGCCGATCACGATCGGCCCGCCGGACCCGGGCGGTGACACCGGCGGCTCCGACGGCGGAGCGGACGGCGGTTCCGGCGGAGGGGACGACGGAGGCGCTGACGGCGGAGCGGACGGCGGCGCCGAGGACGGCTTCCTGCCCCGCCCCTGACCGGCGGAACACGACTGCGGCGGGCACCCCCGGGTGCCCGCCGCAGTCGTACGTGCGCGACGGCTACGGACGCGTGGCCAGCTCGAACCACACCACCTTGCCGGACGACAGGCGCGTGGCGCCCCACCGTCTCGCCAGCCGGTTCACCAGGAACAGGCCGCGCCCGCCCTCGTCCGTGTCCCGCGCCCGCCGCTGCCGGGGCAGCTGCGGCGCGTCGTCGCCGACCTCGCAGCGCAGGACGTCCGTACGCAGCAGCCGCAGCGTCACGGGCCGCTCGGCGTACCGCACCGCGTTCGTCACCACCTCGCTGACCAGCAGCTCCACCGAGTCGCTCAGCTCCTCCAGGCCCCAGCGCGCCAGCGCGCGCCGCGCCAGCCTGCGGGCGCGGCCGGGCGCCTGCTCCTCCGGCTCCAGGAACCAGTACGCGACGTCGCTCGGCGCGATCCCGTCGAAGCGGGCGGCGAGCAGCGCGATGTCGTCGTCCCGGTCACCCGGCCCGAGCATGTCGAGTACGTCGTCGCACAGGGCCTCCAGCGGCGGGGAGTGATCAGGTCCGGTCAACTGCGCGGTGTCGGCGAGCCTTTCCCGCAGCTGCTCGATGCCCGTCCACACGTCCCGCAGCCGCGACTCGACGAGCCCGTCGGTGTAGAGCAGCAGCGTGGCGCCGGCCGGCGCGTCGAGTTCGACGGCCTCGAAGTCGACCCCGCCGACGCCGATGGGCGCGCCCGGCGGCACCCGCAGCACCTCGGCGCGCCCGCCCAGGTGCAGCAGGATGGGCGGCGGGTGGCCCGCGTTGGCGATGGTGATCCGGTGCGAGACCGGGTCGTACACGGCGTACAGGCAGGTCGCCATGCGGTCCTGGCCCAGCCGCTGCGCCTGCTCGTCGAGGTGGTGCAGCACCTCCTGCGGCGGCAGGTCTAGACCGGCGAGGGTCTGCGCCGTCGTCCGCAGCTGACCCATGATCGCCGCCGACGTCATGGAGTGGCCCATGACGTCGCCGACGACCAGCGCGACGCGGCTGCCCGGCAGCGGAATGGCGTCGTACCAGTCGCCGCCGACGCGGGCCGTCTCGGCGGCCGGCAGGTAGCGGGAGGCCAGCTTGACGCCGGTCGGCTGGGGGAGCGAGTCGGGCAGCATGGTGCGCTGGAGCTCGTCGGCGATGTACGCCTCGCGCCCGTACAGCACCGCCTTGTCGATGCCCAGCGCGGTGTGCGTGGCCAACTGGGCGGCGACCAGCAGGTCGTTCGCCTCGAACGCGGGCCGTTCGGGGCGGCGCAGGAAGACGGCCGCGCCGATCACGCGGCGCCGGCCGCGCAGCGGCGCGAGGATCGCGCGGCGTCCGGTGGGCAGGCTCATGGCCTCGCCGAGCAGCTCGGCGAGTGCCGCCCGCGCGGACGAGGTGTCGCCGAACACCGGACGTACGCCCCTGAGCACTTCGGCCAGAGCGCCGCCGCTGCGCACCTCGCACAGTTGCGGCGCGGGCATCGGCTCGGCCTGGAGGTCGATCTCCTCGGCCCCGTCGTCCGTTAAGCGCAGCCGGTCGGTGCGGCGCAGCCGCAGCATGAACGGCACGGCGGGGCGCTCGTCGCCGACCGGCAGCGGGTCGCGCAGATAGACCAGGATCGCGTCGGTGAACGTCGGCACGGACGCCCGGCACAGGCCGAGCACGATCTCGTCGAGGTCGATGCCGCGTGCGATCCGCCGCGTGGCCGCGCCGACGAACCGCAGCCGGTCGCCCTCGCTCCTGGTCGCCGCGGCCGGCTCCGGGGTCCCGTCGCCCGCGGCCGGCTGGGGAGCGGGCGCCGGACTCGGCACCGCAGGCGGCGCCTCCTCCTGCCGCGGCCGGGTGCGCTCGTGCGGCCGGGCGACCAGGGGCTGCCGGCCTTCGTGCGAGGTGGACTGGTGCTCCGTCACGCGTGGGGTTCCGTCCGTCCGGGGAGCTTGTGCGATGCAATCGCTTTGTGTGGCGATATACCCGCTCTGCGGGCGGCCTCGACAGGACGGTGGGCCCCGAACCCGGCAGATTCGCGTTCCGGCACGGCTCCACCCCCCTGTGGTGACATACGGTCAGGTTCTGCGCCCAGCACGCCAGTTGTTGGCGCGGCCAGTGCGCTCAGTGCGCTCAGTGTTGCGGAAGGCGATCCTACGTTTGACCCATGGGGGCGTTTCAAGGGTCTCACGGAGCCATGTGAACAGGAGTGCGGTCCCAGTCATCGGGCAACCGGGGAACGGCCCATTGCGGATCGGGCCTCCAGTTCTCCCAGCCGTCGCGGAACGGCGCACCCCACGCGGTGATCAGGCGGACCGCGGCGCGCCCCGCGTCCCGTACCCGCGCGGCCTGCTCCTCGCTCAGCAGTCCCACCCGGCGCGCCTGCTCGAACTCGTCCTCGTCGAGCCAGCACCAGGCGCGGTCCGGGTTCACGGAGATGTCCAGGAAGTGGTCCTCGGAGTCGATGCCGCCCGACCAGCGGGTGTGCGGCTCCTCCAGGTTCACGTACCAGTTCTTGAACCGCCAGCCCGGTTCCCAGAACAGCCACACCGACCACGGGTCGCCCGGACGCGCGAGCTTGAGCACGCCGGTGCCCCACCACCGCGAGGTCGTGGTGGTCCGCGGCGCCGTGTACCGGGTGGCCAGCGGCTCCTCGTGCACCGGCGTGCCGTTCGCCAGCACCGGCCGGACGCACTGGGTGCCCGGCGCCATCCACACCGCCAGCAGTTCGTCGGTGTCGCGGACGACCGTGACGGGGCGGCAGATGTGTATCCGGCCGGAGCCGTTGCCGCGATAGCGCCAGAGGATGTGGTCCCCCGGCGCCCAACGCGCCCTGCCCGCACCGCCCGCCGTATCTGTCATGAGCAGATCTTAGGAGTACGTTCTGCCGGTTGCCGCGACCGAGGTCACGGGTGCGTCATACGCAGCACGTCCAACGCCTCGTCGAGCTGTTCCAGGGTGAGGGCGCCCCGCTCGACGTAGCCGGACTCCAGCACGACCTCGCGGATCGTCCTGCGCTCGGCGAGGGACTTCTTGGCGACCTTCGCGGCCTCCTCGTAGCCGATGTACTTGTTGAGCGGAGTGACCACGGACGGCGAGGACTCGGCATACTCGCGGGCGCGTTCGACGTTCGCGGTGATGCCGTCGACCGTACGGTCGGCCAGCAGCCGGGTCGCGTTGGCGAGCAGCCGCACCGACTCCAGGAGGTTCTTGGCCATCACCGGCAGCATGACGTTCAGCTCGAAGTTGCCCGCCGCGCCGGCCGCGGCGACCGTGGCGTCGTTCCCCGTCACCTGGGCCGCGACCATCAGCACGGCCTCGGGAATGACCGGATTCACCTTGCCGGGCATGATCGATGAGCCCGGCTGGAGGTCCGGAAGGCTGATCTCGGCCAATCCGGTGCGCGGTCCTGACGCCATCCAGCGCAGGTCGTTGGAGATCTTGGTGAGGGAGACCGCGATCGTACGGAGCTGGCCCGACGTCTCGACGAGTCCGTCCCGCGCGCCCTGCGCCTCGAAGTGGTCCCGGGCCTCGGTGAGCGGCAGCCCCGTGGTGCGGGCCACCTCGGCGATGACGGCGGCCGAGAAGCCGGGCGGGGTGTTGATGCCGGTGCCCACCGCCGTGCCGCCGAGGGGGAGTTCCGCGAGGCGGGGGAGCGAGGCCCGCAGCCGCTCGACGCCGTACCGGACGGCCGCCGCGTAACCGCCGAACTCCTGGCCGAGGGTGACCGGCGTGGCGTCCATCAGGTGTGTACGGCCGGACTTCACGACGTCCGCGAACTCCGCCGCCTTGCGCTCCAGGGAGGCCGCCAGATGGTCGAGGGCGGGGATCAGGTCGCCGGTGACGGCGGCGGTCGCCGCGATGTGGATGGAGGAGGGGAACACGTCGTTGGACGACTGTGAGGCGTTGACGTGGTCGTTGGGATGGACCGGGCTCCCGAGGCGCTCGGTGGCGAGCGTGGCGACGACCTCGTTCATGTTCATGTTGGAGGACGTCCCGGAACCCGTCTGGAAGACGTCCACCGGGAAGTGCTCGTCCCAGCGCCCCCGCGCGACCTCCTCGGCCGCCTCCGCGACCGCCCGCGCGATGTCCCCGTCCAGTACGCCGAGCTCGGCGTTGACCACGGCGGCGGCGGCCTTGACGCGGGCCAGGGCCTCGATGTGGGCGCGCTCCAGGCGCTGGCCGGAGATGGGGAAGTTCTGCACGGCCCGCTGGGTCTGGGCACGCCACTTGGCGTGCGCCGGGACCCGTACCTCGCCCATCGAGTCGTGCTCCACGCGGTACTCGCCCTGCTGGTCGTCGGTCGTCATGATCACGTACCTCCTCGGAAAGTTGAGCACTTGTCTTGTTCTGCGTATTCCCAAGTCGCCTACCGGCCAGTAAATACCGGGGGTAACAACAAACCGGGGAGGCGCAATGAAGCGCACACGGCTCAGACTTCGCTCTGCGGTCGCCACCGCCGCCGCACTCGCGGCGGCCATGGGGGGCGGCCTGACGGCGGCGGCCCCCGCCACCGCGGCCGACAAAACCGCGTCGGCTTCCACACCGCTTCCGGCCGAACTGGAGGCCGTCCGGGCCGCCGAGGCCGTGAAGCTGTACGGCAGTCCGGCCGAGCGGCCCATGGACCAGCGCAAGACCGGGCTGATCTCGCTCGGCGACAGCGAGATCTCCGGCGAGGGCGTCGGCACCTACGAACCCGGCACCAACGGGCCCGACAACTGGTGCCACCGCTCGCCCGACGCCGCGATCCACCGCACCGGCATCCCGGCCGACGTCACGTACAACGTCTCCTGCTCGGGCGCGTACACCGGAAACATCCGGATCGGCGGCGGCAAGCAGTACGCCGACGAGCTGGTCCAGAGCGACAACCTGGCCGTGAAGGCCCGCAACACCCGCATCAAGATGGTCCTGCTGGTCGCCGGCGCCAACGACGACCTCCAGTTCGGGCCGGTGATGACCGACTGCGTCACGCGCTGGCTGACGATCCAGGGCGCCTGCGCGCCGAAGTACGCCCCCGGCTGGCAGGCGCGCGTCGACGCGCTCGTCCCCAAGGTCGAGCAGACCGTCCGCGACCTGCGGACGGTGATGCGCGACGCCGGGTACGCCGACGGGGACTACAAGATGGTCGTGATGGGCTACCCGAGCCCCATCGGCCCCGACATCAAGGACAACCCGAACTTCCCGGGCAAGATTCCGGGCGGCTGCGCGGGATACGACTCCGACGCGGCCTGGGGCCGCGACACCGCGGTCTCCACGTTCGAACGCGGGATGCGCAGGGCGGCGGCGAACACGGCGTCCGTCTATCTCGACAACTCCCGCCTCTTCCACGGCCACGAGGTCTGCATGGAGGACCCGTGGGCGCGCGGCCTCTACATCGACCTCTCCAAGCCCGGCCTGCCGGACTCCAACTCGGTCCGCCAGTCCTTCCACCCGAACATCCGCGGCCACGCGGCCTTCGCCTCCTGTCTCACCCAGGTCTACGACTCCGGGCTGCGGGAAGCGAGCTGCGCCGACCCGGCGAGCACCGGAAAGCCGGTGCTCTTCGCCGGGGCGTGGGACGACGTGTACAAGCCTTTGAGGAACGCGGCGACGGGGACGTGCGCCGACGTGCCCGGTTCGACGACGCGCAACGGCACGGCGGTCGGCGGCTGGGACTGCCACGGCGGCCGCAACCAGGGCTGGTGGTACGACACCGCGCAGAAGTCGGTCCGTACGGAACTGACCCACGACCGGTGCCTGGACGTCCCCGGTGCCAAGTACCAGGCAGGCGCCGGGCTGGTCCTGTGGAACTGCTCGGGCGCGGCGAACCAGCAGTTCGTGCGTGACGGGTCCACGATCCGCCCGGCGGCGTCCACGGGTCTCTGCGTCACACTCGCGGCGGCCAAGGACCCGCTGCGGCTCCAGCCCTGCACGGGGGCGGCGAACCAGCAGTTCGCGTAGAGCGACGGCGGCGCGGGTCCCCGGCAGGGGCTCGCGCCGCGGCGAACGCGCGCCCGGGAAACCGGGACTGCCCCCGCCCGCGGGACCGCGGACGGGGGCAGACGGCGCCGCGCCGGGAATCAGGCCAGGCCGGGACCCCGGACGGGGATGGAGGTGAACGTCGGGGCCGGGGCGGGCTCGGTGAAGAAGTCGTTGCCCTTGTCGTCGACCACGATGAACGCGGGGAAGTCCTCGACCTCGATCTTCCAGACCGCCTCCATGCCGAGCTCCTCGTACTCGACGACCTCGACCTTCTTGATGCAGTCCTGGGCGAGCCGGGCCGCCGGGCCGCCGATCGAGCCCAGGTAGAAGCCGCCGTGCGTACCGCACGCGTCCGTGACCTGCTTCGAGCGGTTGCCCTTGGCCAGCATGACCTTGGAGCCGCCCGCCGCCTGGAACTGCTCGACGTAGGAGTCCATGCGGCCGGCCGTCGTCGGGCCGAAGGAGCCGGACGCGTAACCCTCGGGGGTCTTGGCCGGACCGGCGTAGTACACCGGGTGGTCCTTCAGGTACTGCGGCATCTCCTCGCCCGCGTCCAGCCGCTCCTTGATCTTCGCGTGCGCGATGTCACGGGCGACGACGAGCGGTCCGGTGAGGGACAGGCGGGTCTTGACGGGGTACTTGGTGAGCTCGGCGAGGACCTCGTCCATGGGCCGGTTCAGGTCGATCTTCACCACATCGCCGGCCTCGGCCGCGTTGTCGAGGTGTTCGTCCGTTGTGTCGGGCAGGAACCGCGCCGGGTCCTTCTCCAGCTGCTCCAGGAAGACGCCCTCGGCGGTGATCTTCGCGACGGCCTGGCGGTCCGCCGAGCAGGACACGGCGATCGCGACGGGCAGGGACGCCCCGTGCCGGGGCAGGCGGACCACGCGCACGTCGTGGCAGAAGTACTTGCCGCCGAACTGCGCGCCGATGCCGATCTTCTGCGTCAGCTCGAAGACCTTCTCCTCCAGCTCCTTGTCGCGGAAGCCGTGGCCGGTCGGCGAGCCCTCGGAGGGCAGCTCGTCCAGGTAGTGCGCGGAGGCGTACTTCGCCGTCTTGAGCGCGAACTCGGCGCTCGTGCCGCCGACGACGATCGCCAGGTGGTACGGCGGGCACGCGGCCGTGCCGAGCGAGCGGATCTTCTCCTCCAGGAACTTCATCATGGAGGACTCGTTGAGGACGGCCTTCGTCTCCTGGTAGAGGAAGGACTTGTTGGCGGAACCGCCGCCCTTCGCCATGAAGAGGAACTTGTACGCGCCGCCGTCGGTGGCGTACAGCTCGATCTGCGCGGGCAGGTTCGAGCCGGTGTTCTTCTCCTCCCACATGTTCAGCGGGGCCATCTGCGAGTACCGCAGGTTGAGCTTGGTGTACGCGTCGAAGATGCCGCGCGAGAGGGCCTCCTCGTCGCCGCCCTCCGTGAGGACGTTCTGGCCGCGCTTGCCCATGACGATCGCGGTGCCGGTGTCCTGGCACATGGGCAGGACGCCCGCCGCCGCGATGTTCGCGTTCTTGAGCAGGTCCAGGGCCACGAACTTGTCGTTCGAGGACGCCTCCGGGTCGTCGATGATCCGGCGCAGCTGGGCCAGGTGCGCGGGCCGCAGGTAGTGGGAGATGTCGTGCATCGCCTCGGCGGCCAGGGTGCGCAGCGCCTCGGGGGCGACCTTGAGGAACGTACGGCCGTCGGCCTCGAAGGTGGAGACACCCTCGGCGGTCACCAGGCGATACGGCGTGGTGTCCTCTCCCAGGGGGAGCAGATCGGAGTACGCAAACTCTGGCATTACGGCCATTCCTCACTCGGCAGACGGCAACTGGCCTCCATTGGCGCAGCCCGTCCACCAGCGTAAGACGCCTGCCGGGCGGCGGGTCTGTGAGGTAAGGCTCAGTTGGCGGTCGCGCGCACTAGTCGCGATCTATCGCGTTTGGGTACGCTGGGGCGGTGGACCTCGAGAAGCAGTCTCAGCAGCCGCACCAGCCGACCGCCCCGGCGGTGTCCGCCGAGCCCGCCCTGCGCGCGTCGGACGCGGACCGCGACCGGATCGCGGACATCCTGCGCGACGCCGTGGCCGAGGGCAGGCTGACGGCGGAGGAGCACGCCGACCGCGTCGAGGCGGTCTACCGTGCCAAGACGGTCGCCGAACTGGAGCCGCTGGTCCAGGACTTGCCCGCGCCGGGCGGCCGTACCCGGCCCGAGCCGGCCTCGGCGGCGTACGACCCGGACGATTCCGGTGTGCCGGTCGCGGCGGAGAACCTGGTCGCCGTCTTCAGCAGCTCCACGCGCAAGGGCCGCTGGCGGATCGGCCGCAGGACGAACGCCTTCGCCCTCTTCGGCAGCGTCGAGATCGACCTGACGGAGGCGCTTTTCGGCCAGCGGCTCACGGTGATCAACGCGACCTCCCTCTTCGGCAACGTCGAGGTGCGCGTCCCCGAGAACATCACCCTGCGCGGCGGCGGCACGGGAATCTTCGGGAACTTCGAGGTCGACTCCCTGGAGGCCCACGATCCCGAGGCGCCCGTCGTCGTCATCAACGGCTACTCGGTGTTCGGTCACATCGAGGCACGGCCCAAGCGCGGGAAGCGCGTCGCGGACCTCCACGGTCGCTTGCGCAAACACCTCGGGCACTGACGCGTTCGAAACCCTGTGCATAGGCGCGCGCACAGCGGGTAGGGACTGCTGCATCGCTGCTCGCTCCCGAAGCCGTCGTCAGGAGTAGACCGTGCTGCATCCGCCGCATCAGTCCCTGCAGGTCGCCGCCGTTCCCTCGCAGCGCGCGCCGTCCCGGGATCAGGCCGGCCCCTGGCACACGGAGGCGGTGTGCCGCCGCGACGAAGCCGGGCTCTTCTTCGCTCCCTCGAAGGAGCCGACGGCCGCCCGGCTGGCGCGGGAGGAAGCCGCGAAGAGGGTCTGTGCGCGATGCCCGGTGATGGTCGAGTGCCGGGAGCACGCCCTGCTCCAGCCCGAGCCGTACGGCGTCTGGGGCGGCCTGACCGCCGCCGAGCGCCGGGTGGTGCTGGCGAGGCGCAGGCGGCGCGAGATGGAGCTGAAGGCGTCCGCCCCCGCCGGCCGGATCGCCGCCGCGGGCTGACCGCGGGGCCGCTCCCCCTCTGCTCCCCTTCACTCCTCTTCGCGCCCCCAGGCTTCGCAACTCGCCGTTCCCGCATGCCGGTTGTGCGAGTATCGGACGGGGCGTGTGTGACGCGCGCCACTGTATCCGGGAGCGAGCGCACGGGAGTCGCGTGGACCGCATGGACGGTACGGAGATCAGATTCGAGGCGGGCCCGGGCCCGGACCGCGGCGCGGATCTGCGGTCGCTCCACAAGTGGCTGTCCGACGACATGTCGCTGCGTGGTCACGCGCGCATCGAGAAGATCGCGGAAGGGGCCGGGGGAGAGACCGCCGCGCCGCGGGGCGTGATGGGGATCGACGCGGAAGCCGTGGCCGCTGTGGTGTCCACGGCCGTGGCGCTGGCCCAGCTGCCGCTCTCGTTCGACGCGTGGCGCCAGGCGCGCCGACCGCGCAGCCCGATCACCGTCAACGTCGTAGGAGCGGACGCGGAGCGGATCGCGGAGATCATGCGCGCGTACGGACAGACCCCGCCGGAACCGGCGGCGGCCCCCGCACCCGCCCCCGAGCCGCCGGGCGCCCCGGCCGACCCGCCTGCCCCGGAACCCGCGGCGGCGGTCGGCCCCGCCGCCCCGGACGGCGTCCCGCCGCGCCCCGACGGGCACGCCCCGTGACAGCCGCCGCCCGGCCCGCGCAGGCCGTGCCACCGCAAGGCGGCTCGCAGCGGATCGACCCGGCCCGCTCGGCCTGTGTGCTGATCGGAGTCGACAAGTACCCCGGCGGCGACAAGGGGCTCGCACCGCTGCCCAGCGTCCGTCACAACCTCGTCGAACTGCGCGCGGCGCTGGCCGACCGGTCGGTCTGGGGCGTCCCCGAGGACCGGATCGTCACCGTCGCGAACCCGCGGACGTCCGCCGAGATCTGCGACCCGATCAGGGTCGCCGCCAAGCAGGCGGTGGACACCCTCCTCGTCTACTACGCGGGCCACGGCCTGCTCGACAGGGACGACAGCCGGCTCTGCCTCACCCTCCCCGGCTCCAGCGAGGACAAGCCGGAGACCTGCGTCGACGCCGGCTATGTGCGCCGCGCGATGAAGGACAACGGCGCCGCGCTGCGCCGGGTGCTGATCCTGGACTGCTGCTTCAGCGGCAAGGTGCTCCAGATGTCGCCGGCCGGGACGGTGGCCGCGGACCTCGGCGTACGGGCGGCGGTGCGGACGCTGCGGGACATCAAGGGCTCGTACGTGATGACCTCCGCGACCCACGACCGCCCTTCCCACGCGCCCGACAAGGACCAGTGCAGCGTCTTCACCGGGGAGCTCGTCGACGTCCTGCGCAAGGGCATCCCCGAAGGCCCGCCGATGCTGGGGCTGCACGCCGTCTTCCGGGAGGTCAGGGACCGGGTCGTCGGGCGGGACGACCTGCCCGGCCCGCAGGAGCCCCAGGACGAGAGCCAGAACGGCGTCGGCGACCTGGAGTTCGTCCGCAACCTCGCCGTACTGCCGCCGCTGCCGGAGCCCGGTCCGCCGGTGCCCCCGCCCCACGGGCGGCGCTGGCCCTGGGCCCTGGTGGCGGGGGCGCTCGGCCTCGGGATCGGGTTCTCCACGACGCCGGCCGTCGACTGGTGGCAGGGGCGCGTCCGCGAGCCGGTCCCGGCGGCCGGGCGGTGCGCGCCGGGCGCCGTCCTGCTCGACCACTCCGACGCGCTCGACAAGACGGAGGCCGACGGCGAGAAGCTGGCGGGGCTGTCCGGCCTCGCGCTCCTGCCCGGCGGGAACGGCGAGGCGCTCGCACTGGCCGACAACGAGTTCAACCGGGTCTTCCCGCTGCGTCTCACCGGCGGCGGCGGCTCGCGCACCCTGGCGCCCTCGGCCCGGACCGCCACCACCCTGCGCCCGGCGGCCGGCGGCCGGCTCCCCGCCTGGATCGACGCCGAGGCCCTGGTGGTGGAGAAGGGCGGCCGGACCATCCTGGTCGCGGCGGAGACCGGGCCCGCCCTGCGCCGGTTCGACCTGGCGACCGGCCGCCAGGTCGGCAAGGACCTGCCGGTGCCCGAGGAGTTCGAGCCGTGGCCGGTGGGCGGCGCCCAGACGGGCCGGACCATCGAGGCGCTCGCCCTCAGCCCCGACGGCCGGCACCTGTACGCCGGAATGGAGGCGTCCCTGTCCCAGGACGGCGACGAACGCGGCCGCAACCTGCTGCGCATCCAGCGCTACACCGGCATGCCGGGCGGGGCGTACCTACCGGACCGCCAGTACGCCTACCGGGCCGCCGACGGGCTCTACCTGACCGAACTGGTGGCGGTGGGGCCGGATCGGCTGCTGGCCCTGGAACGGCACTACGCCGCCGGCGTCGGCAACGCGATCCGCGTCCAGCGGCTGTCCCTGGAGGGGGCGCAGGACGTGACGGGGGAGCGGGCGCTGTACCGCAGGCCGGCCGACGAGTTCGTACGGAGCGAGAAGCTCTTCGACCTCGCCGACTGCCCGGCCGGGGACCCCGGGCAAGTGGCCGCGAAGGGCCCGCAGCCCAACCCGCTGCTGCAGAACGCGGAGGGGATGGCGCTCGGCGAGCCGTGGACCGGGGGGAAGCACAAGGGCTGGCGGCCGCTCTACCTGGTGTCGGACGACAACCTCAACGCGGTGCAGATCACGCGGCTGTACCTGCTCGCCGTACGGGTGTGAGCGCCGGTACGGGCCCGGACGCGGGGGGGGGGGGGGGGGGGGGGGGGGGGGGGGGGGGGGGGGGGGGGGGGGGGGGGGGGGGGGGGGTGGGCGGGGGGGGGGAGGGGAGGGGGGGAGGGGGGGAGGGGGGGGGGGGGGGGGGGGGGTGCTGTTTCCCCCCCCCCCCCCCCCCCCCCCCCGCCGCCGTTCACCCGCTCGCCCGAGCGGGCCGCGCTCAGCCCAGCTTGGTGACGTCGCGCACCGCGCCCTTGTCGGCGCTGGTCGCCATCGCCGCGTACGCGCGCAGGGCCTGGGAGACCTTGCGCTCGCGGTTCTTCGGGGCGTACACACCGCCGAGGGCCGCGCGGCGGGCCGCCAGGTCCTCGTCCGCGACGAGGAGTTCGATCGTGCGGTTCGGGATGTCGATGCGGATGCGGTCGCCGTCCTCCACGAGCGCGATCGTGCCGCCGGACGCCGCCTCGGGAGAGGCGTGGCCGATGGAGAGGCCCGACGTACCGCCCGAGAAGCGGCCGTCCGTGACGAGCGCGCAGGTCTTGCCGAGGCCGCGCCCCTTCAGGAAGGACGTCGGGTAGAGCATCTCCTGCATGCCGGGGCCGCCGCGCGGGCCCTCGTAGCGGATGACGACGACGTCGCCGTGCGTGATCTCCTTGCGGAGGATCTTGTCGACGGCCTCGTCCTGCGACTCGCAGACGACGGCCGGGCCCTCGAAGGTCCAGATCGACTCGTCGACGCCGGCGGTCTTCACGACGCAGCCGTCGACGGCGAGGTTTCCCTTGAGGACCGCCAGGCCGCCGTCCTTGGAGTACGCGTGCTCGACGGAGCGGATGCAGCCGCCCTCGGCGTCCGTGTCCAGGGTGTCCCACCGCTCGGACTGCGAGAAGGCGGTCGCGGAGCGGACGCAGCCGGGCGCCGCGTGCCACAGCTCGACGGCCTCGTCGGACGCGGAGCCGCCGCGCACGTCCCACGTCTTCAGCCACTCGGCGAGGGTGTCGGAGTGGACGCTGTGCACGTCCTCGTTCAGCAGGCCGCCGCGGTACAGCTCACCGAGGATGGCGGGGATGCCGCCCGCCCGGTGGACGTCCTCCATGTAGTACGTGCCGCCGGGCGCCACGTTCGGCGCGACCTTGGCCAGGCACGGGACGCGGCGCGAGACCTCGTCCATGTCGTCGAGACCGAAGTCGAGCTCGGCCTCCTGCGCGGCGGCCAGCAGGTGCAGGATCGTGTTGGTGGAGCCGCCCATCGCGATGTCGAGCGCCATGGCGTTCTCGAAGGCGGCCCGGCCGGCGATGCTGCGCGGCAGGACGGTGTGGTCGTCCTGCTCGTAGTGGCGCTTGGTGATCTCGACGATCGTGCGGCCGGCGTTCTCGTACAGCGCCTTGCGGGCGGTGTGCGTGGCGAGGACCGAGCCGTTGCCGGGGAGGGCCAGGCCGATGGCCTCGGCCAGGCAGTTCATCGAGTTGGCGGTGAACATGCCGGAACAGGAGCCGCAGGTCGGACAGGCGTTCTCCTCGATACGGAGGATGTCCTCGTCCGAGATCTTGTCGTTGACCGCGTCGGAGATCGCGTCGACCAGGTCGAGCTTGCGCACGGTGCCGTCGACGAGCGTGGCCTTGCCGGCCTCCATCGGGCCGCCGGAGACGAAGATCGTGGGGATGTTGAGGCGCAGTGCGGCCATCAGCATGCCCGGCGTGATCTTGTCGCAGTTCGAGATGCAGATCAGCGCGTCCGCGCAGTGCGCCTCGACCATGTACTCGACGGAGTCGGCGATCAGGTCGCGGGAGGGCAGCGAGTACAGCATTCCGCCGTGGCCCATCGCGATGCCGTCGTCAACCGCGATCGTGTTGAACTCACGCGGGACGGCGCCCGCCGCCAGGATGGCGTCGGAGACGATCCGGCCGACCGGTGCGAGGTGCGTGTGCCCGGGGACGAACTCCGTGAAGGAGTTCGCGACCGCGATGATCGGCTTCCCGATGTCCGCGCCCGCTACGCCCGAAGCCCGCATAAGGGCGCGTGCGCCCGCCATGTTGCGGCCGTGGGTGACTGTGCGGGACCTCAGCTCGGGCATCGTCGCTCGCTCCTTAGGCAGATGGGACGTACGAGGCTTACTCACGAGAGTAACTTCGAGCGTACGCCTCGGATCCACGATCCGGACAGGTCGTCCGTTATGCGGGACGAACCGCTCGGTGTACGGTCACGCCGCGCGCGGGGCCTGGGCAGGGAGCCGGCCGGCGCCCGCGGGCGTGCCCCGGGTCACGCCTCCGTCAGGTACCGCTGGAGCGTCGGGGCGACCGTCGCGATGATCTGCTCCGGGTCGGCCGAGGCCAGCGGCTCCGCCTTGATCACGTACCGCAGGAGCGCGATTCCCACCATGTGCGAGGCCGCCAGCTCCGCCCGGAGGGTGGGATCCGGTACGTCGAGTTCCGCCGCCACCCGCTCCAGCAGCCGCCGCAGCAGGAACGTGCGCAGCACCTTCGCCGCCGTCTCGTTGGTCAGCGCCGACCGGACGATCGCGAGGAGCGGGGCCCTGGTCGCCGGGTTCTCCCACACGCCGATGAAATAGCGGGCCAGCCGCTCGCCGATGCCGTCCGTGCCGCCCGCGCCCAGGACGGCGGGCACCACGAGGGCCGGCTCGAAGGAGATCTCGATGGCGGCCGCGAAGACGTCGTCCTTCGTGCCGAAGTAGTGGTGGACGAGCGCCGCGTCGACTCCCGCCGCCTTCGCGATGCCGCGCATCGAGGTCTTGTCGTACCCGCGCTCGGCGAACTCGTCCCGGGCCGCCGTGAGGATCCGCTCGCGGGCGCCGGGGCCGGCGTCCTCGGGCGAGCGGCGCGGGCGGCCCCGGCGGCGGGGCCCGGTCGGCGGCGTACCGCTGCCGGCACCGGTCACGGGCGCGGCACCCGGGACGCCAGGTGCAGCCGGGTGAAGGCGAGGGCCTCCGCGAGGTCGGCCTCGCGTTCGGCGGACGACATGGCGCGGCGCGTATTGACCTCGATGACCACATGGCCGTCGAAACCGCTCAGGGCGAGGCGTTCCAGAAGCTCGGCGCAGGGCTGGTTGCCGCGCCCCGGCACCAGGTGCTCGTCCTTCGCCGACCCCTTGCCGTCCGCGAGGTGGACGTGACCGAGCCGGTCGCCCATCCGGTCGACCATGGCCATGGTGTCGGTGCGGGCGGTCGCGGTGTGGGACAGGTCGACGGTGAAGTGCCGGTAGTCGTCCTTGGTCACGTCCCACTCGGGGGCGTACGCCAGCATCTCGCGGTCCTTGTAGCGCCACGGGTACATGTTCTCGACGGCGAACCGGACGTCCGTCTCGTCCGCCATCCGCCAGATGCCGTCGACGAAGTCCCGGGCGTACTGACGCTGCCAGCGAAAGGGCGGGTGCACGACGACCGCCGAGGCGCCGAGCTTCTCGGCTGCCGCCTGCGCCCGCCGGAGCTTCGTCCACGGGTCGGTGGTCCAGACGCGCTGGGTGATCAGCAGGCAGGGTGCGTGCACCGCCAGGACCGGGACGCCGTGGTAGTCGGAGAGTCTGCGCAGCGCCTCGATGTCCTGGCTGACGGGGTCCGTCCACACCATGACCTCGACACCGTCGTAGCCGAGGCGTGCGGCGATCTCGAAGGCCGTCGCCGTCGACTCCGGGTACACCGACGCCGTGGACAGCGCGACCTTCGCATCAGGAATGCGCACCACTGGTTCTGCCACGAGGAACAGCCTACGGGCCGTCACCCGGTGGGTGTCAGGCGGTCGGCAGATGATCCAGGCGGCGCAGGATGACGCCTTCGCGCAGCGCCCAGGGGCATATTTCCAGGGTGTCCACGCCGAAGAGGTCCATCGCCCCCTCCGCGACCAGGGCTCCCGCCAGCAGTTGCGCGGCGCGGCCCGCCGAGACGCCGGGCAGGCCGGCGCGCTGCGACATCGGCATCGCGGCGAGTTTGGGCACCCACTCCTCCAGCGAGGTGCGACTCAGCTCACGCTGTACGTACGGCCCGTCGGCGGAGCGGGCCGCGCCCGCGATCCTGGCCAGCTGCCGGAAGGTCTTGGACGTCGCCACGACGTGGTCCGGGGTGCCGAAGCGGGCGAATTCGCCGACCGTACGGGCGATCTGTGCCCGCACGTGACGGCGTAGGGCCTTCACGTCCTGCTGGTCGGGCGGGTCACCCGGCAGCCAGCCGGCGGTGAGCCGGCCCGCGCCGAGCGGCAGGGACACCGCCGCGTCGGGTTCCTCGTCCATGCCGTACGCGATCTCCAGGGACCCGCCGCCGATGTCGAGGACCAGGAGCTTCCCGGCCGACCAGCCGTACCAGCGGCGGGCCGCGAGGAAGGTCAGCCGCGCCTCCTCCGCGCCGCTCAGCACCTGGAGGTCGATCCCGGTCTCGGCCCTGACGCGGGCCAGCACCTCGTCGGCGTTGGTGGCCTCGCGCACGGCGGAGGTCGCGAACGGCAGGACGTCCTCGCAGCCCTTGTCCTCGGCGGCCTGCAGCGCGTCGGCGATCGTCGCCACGAGACGGTCCACACCGTCGGCGCCTATGGCCCCGTCCGCGTCGAGGAGCTCGGCGAGGCGGAGCTCGGCCTTGTGCGAGTGGGCGGGCAGGGGGCAGGCGCCGGGGTGCGCGTCGACCACCAGCAGATGAACCGTGTTCGAACCCACGTCGAGGACTCCGAGTCTCATAGGCGGAACGCTACTGCGGCGGCGCGCTTACCCTTGGCCCCGTGTCGAAGACGAAAAAGGCGAAGCCGGGCAAAGCCACAGCGCCGAAGCAGCCGAAGCAACCGAAGACGAGCCCTCCGGTCGTACCGGTCCAGGACGAGAAGGGCGGGCTGGACTTCGCCCGCGCCTGGGTCGAGTTCCCCGATCCCGCCGACGACGAGCAGGTCTTCCGCTGCGACCTCACGTGGCTGACATCACGCTGGAGCTGCATCTTCGGCAGCGGCTGCCAGGGGATTCAGGCGGGGCGCGCCGACGACGGCTGCTGCACGCTGGGGGCGCACTTCTCCGACGAGGACGACGAGAAGCGCGTCGCCGGGCACGTGGCGCGCCTCACTCCCGACGTGTGGCAGTTCCACGACGTCGGTACGGAGTCGGGCTGGACGCAGACGGACGAGGACGGCGAACGGCAGACGCGGCGCTGGGAGGGGTCCTGCATCTTCCAGAACCGTCCCGGATTCGCGGGCGGCATGGGGTGCTCGCTGCACATCCTGGCGCTGAAGGAGGGCAGGGAGCCGCTGGAGACCAAGCCGGACGTGTGCTGGCAGCTGCCGGTGCGGCGTACGTACGACTGGATCGACCGGCCCGACGACACGCGCGTCCTGCAGATCTCGATCGGTGAGTACGACCGGCGGGGGTGGGGGCCGGGCGGCCACGACCTGCACTGGTGGTGCACGTCGGCGACGTCGGCGCACGGGGCCGGGGAGCCGGTGTATGTGACGTACCGGCCGGAGCTCACGGAGCTGATGGGGAAGGCGGCGTACGCGCGGCTGGTGGCGCTGTGCGAGGAGCGGCTGGCTTCGCTGCTGCCGATGGCTCCGCATCCGGCGGATCCTGTGCGGTTGCCGGGGCGGTCTGGCTGACGGGGGCGGGGGGGCGGGCGGTGCGGGTGCGGTGCCGTAAGGATGCCGGTGCGGTACGGGTGCCGGTGCCGTGCGGGTGCGCTGCGGTGCGGGTTGCCTGCGGCGCTCTCCCCTACCCGCCCCTTCCCGAAACCGGGGGCGAGCCCCCGGACGCCCTGCGGGCGTGTCCTCAAACTCCGGACGGGCTGGATTTCGGGATCTCGCACCCGGCTCCGTCCAGCCCCTCCCCAAGTGAGCCCCTCGCCCTGGCCGGCGGGAGCCCCGTCCGGCCCGGGCGTGCTGCTACGGCGGTGGTGACGCCGTTTCCGGCGGGGGTGGGTCCGAAGGGGGTGGTGGGGGTGTCGACTCGGTCGGGTGCGGGTCCGTCGGGGTGGGCGGGGGTGTCGACTCCGTGGGGGTCGGGTCCGGGTCCGGGGAGGTGGGCGGCGGGGTCGGGTCCGGCGGCGGAGGCGTCGACGGGCGCGGGTCCGGCGTCGTCGGGGGCGGTGTGGTGCGGCCGTGGCCGCGCACCGCGATCACCGCGCCCGTGGGATCGATCCCGATCCGCGCCTGCCACCGCCCCGCGGGCTCCCGCTCGTGGTCGACGGACACGTACAGCGTGAGCGACCTGCCGGGCGCGAGCGTGCCGGACGTCTCGCTGAGGTAGAGCCACGGCGCGTTCGTCCATGCCGACCAGGACACCGGCGAGTCGCCGCGCGCGGTCAGGGTGACGACCGTCGTGCTGCCCGCGGACCGCGCCTCCACCGTCAGCCGCCCCGCCCCGGCCTCCCCCGGCACGCCCGGCATCGACGTACCGCCGCTGACGACCTCGACGGACACGTCGGGGGTCCGGCCGCCCGCCGTGAAGTCGGGGTCGGGAGTCGTGCGGGCGTTGCCCGTGTTCTCGTACGCGGGGCCGCCCGCGCTGCCCGGACCGCCGTACGGGCCGCCGTCGAGCCCGTCGGCCTCGTCCGCCTCGCTCGCCGTGACCGACGCGCCGCCGTGGCTCTCGCCGGTGAGAGGGGCGCCCCGGTACGCCGCCCAGAGCGCGAACACGGGGGCTGCGACGACGGTCGCCACAACCGTCGTCGTGACCGCCCTGGTCCGCAGCCGGTCGCGCCGCGCCGCGTGGTCCTTGGGGTCGAGCGGGAATCCGTCGCGGTCGAAGCGGGGGCCGGCGACCCGCGCCCTCGGGACGTTCGACATCGCCGCGTACGCCGCCGCGCGCGGCGCCTCGACCACCGGCAGCGCGGCGGGCGTCGCCGCGACGGTGCCGGGCCAGGGCCCGCCGGCCCCGGCCCGCTCGGCGGAGCGCCGGCAGCGCGGGCAGTCGTCGACGTGCCGTACGAGCTCGTGGCGCAGGGCGGCGCCGAGCAGCACCTGGTCGTCCCCGGTCAGCCGGGCGACGATCGGGCAGCTGCCGCTCTCCACGACGGCCAGCGCCGCGCGGGTCCGCTCCACCTCGCACGCCGCGGCGGCCAGCAGTTCGCGGGCGGCCGGGTAGTCCATGCCGAGGACGGCCGCCACCTCGCGCGGGCCGAGCCCGTGACGTACCGCCAGCTCCAGCGCCTCGCGCTGCTCGGGGGTGGTGCCGGCCGCCTCGGGCCAGGCCAGGAGCGCCAGCTCGCGCTGCCGGCGTACGGCGGTCTCCTCCGGTACGGCCGGACCGCTCGCCGGGCCGGGGGCGGCGTGGGCGCTGTGGCCGCCGTGCGCTCCCTGCCGCCGGCGCTTCTGCTCGGCGACGCGGCGGCGGCAGGCCCACCGCGCCAGCGCGTACAGCCACGCCTTGCGCTCCGGCTCGCGGGACGGGGACCGGCCGTAGTGGCGCTCCGCGACGGCCAGTACGTCGCCGAGGACCGCCGTCGCCGCGTCGTGGTCGCAGAGCACCGACAGGCAGTACGTGAACAGGCCGTCGAGGTACGGCTCGTACCGTGCCGGCGGGGCCTGCGCGAGCGTCGGCCGGGGCGCACGGTTCTGCGCCCGGTGTGCGCCGGTGGTGTGCGTAGGGGGCTCCAGCCTGCTGCTTGTCACCCGGCGACCGTAGGCAAAGGAGGCAGGCCCCTTCGTACCCCTTGAGCAGTTTTAACCCGTACGGGTGAACACATCCCTCAAAAGGGGACAGGAATGCGGGATTCCGGCCGCAGTGCACGAACGGAGACGGGCTGTCAGAGGCGACCTGTACGGTCACCACCATGGCTGCCCGTACATCTCGTTCATCCGCCAAGGACCGGCCGTCCTACCGCTGCGCCGAGTGCGGATGGACGACCGCCAAATGGCTCGGCCGCTGCCCCGAGTGCCAGGCCTGGGGGACGATCGAGGAAACCGGCGCGCCCGCCGTACGGACGACGGCCGCCGGCCGGGTGAGCAACGCGGCGCTCCCCATCGGGCAGGTCGACGGCCGCACCGCCACCGCCCGCTCCACCGGCGTCGACGAGCTGGACCGCGTCCTGGGCGGCGGCCTGGTGCCCGGCGCCGTCGTGCTGCTCGCGGGCGAGCCCGGCGTCGGGAAGTCGACGCTGCTGCTGGACGTGGCGGCGAAGGCGGCGAGCGAGGACCACCGCACGCTGTACGTCACGGCCGAGGAGTCCGCCAGTCAGGTGCGTCTGCGCGCCGACCGGATCGGCGCGCTCAACGATCATCTGTACCTCACCGCCGAGACCGACCTGTCCGCCGTGCTCGGCCACCTCGACGCGGTCAAGCCGTCGCTCCTGGTCCTCGACTCCGTCCAGACGGTCGCCTCGCCCGAGATCGACGGCGCGCCGGGCGGCATGGCCCAGGTGCGGGAGGTCGCGGGCGCGCTCATCCGGGCGTCGAAGGAGCGCGCGATGTCGACGCTCCTGGTCGGTCACGTCACCAAGGACGGGGCGATCGCCGGTCCGCGCCTCCTTGAACACCTCGTCGACGTCGTGCTGTCCTTCGAGGGCGACCGGCACGCGCGGCTGCGGCTCGTGCGCGGGGTCAAGAACCGTTACGGCGCGACCGACGAGGTCGGCTGCTTCGAGCTGCACGACGAGGGGATCACGGGCCTCGCCGACCCGTCGGGGCTGTTCCTGACCCGGCGCGCCGAGGCCGTGCCGGGGACGTGCCTGACCGTCACGCTCGAAGGCCGCAGGCCGCTGGTCGCCGAGGTGCAGGCGCTGACGGTGGACTCGCAGATCCCCTCCCCCCGGCGCACCACCTCGGGTCTGGAGACCTCCCGGGTGTCGATGATGCTCGCCGTGCTGGAGCAGCGCGGGCGCATCACCGCCCTCGGCAAGCGCGACATCTACAGCGCGACGGTGGGCGGCGTGAAGCTCACCGAGCCCGCCGCCGACCTCGCCGTCGCCCTCGCGCTGGCCAGCGCCGCCAGCGACACCCCGCTGCCGAAGAACCTCGTCGCGATCGGTGAGGTGGGCCTCGCGGGCGAGGTCAGAAGGGTCACCGGCGTACAGCGCCGGCTCGCCGAGGCGCACCGTCTGGGGTTCACGCACGCGCTGGTCCCGGCCGATCCGGGGAAGGTCCCGGCCGGCATGAAGGTCACCGAGGTGGCCGACATGGGAGACGCCCTCAGGGTCCTTCCCCGTCGCACTCGCGCACAGGCCCCACAAGGCGAGGAACAGCGCCGGTAGACTTTGCCCTGGTCTCGCCCACCCGTACGAGTACGCGAGGCGAAGTTCAGTGCCCCAAGGGCACCGCAACCGTGTGACCGGAGGAGTGCAGTGGCAGCCAACGACCGGGCAGCAGCATCCGGGAAGTCCGGCGGAGGCTCGGGCACCGAAGCGCTGATGCGCGCCTCGCTGAGCGCCGTCGCGCCCGGCAAGGGGCTGCGTGACGGCCTGGAGCGCATCCTCCGCGGCAACACCGGCGGCCTGATCGTCCTCGGTATGGACAAAACCGTCGAATCCATGTGTACCGGCGGATTCGTCCTGGACGTGGAGTTCACCGCGACCAGACTCCGTGAGCTGTGCAAGCTGGACGGCGCGCTGATCCTCGACAAGGACATCACCAAGATCCTGCGGGCCGGCGTCCAGCTCGTGCCGGACGCGTCGATCCCCACCGAGGAGACCGGCACCCGCCACCGCACGGCGGACCGCGTGTCGAAGCAGTGCAACTTCCCCGTGGTCTCCGTCTCCCAGTCCATGCGCCTGATCGCGCTGTACGTCGACGGGGAGCGCCGCGTCCTGGAGGAGTCGGCGACGATCCTGTCGCGCGCGAACCAGGCGCTGGCCACCCTGGAGCGCTACAAGCTCCGCCTCGACGAGGTCGCGGGCACGCTGTCCGCCCTGGAGATCGAGGACCTGGTGACGGTCCGCGACGTGACGGCGGTGGCGCAGCGCCTCGAGATGGTGCGGCGCATCGCCACCGAGATCGCCGAGTACGTGGTGGAGCTGGGCACCGACGGGCGTCTGCTCTCCCTCCAGCTCGACGAGTTGATCGCGGGCGTGGAGCCGGAGCGCGAGCTGGTCGTGCGGGACTACGTGCCGGAGCCGACGGCGAAGCGTTCGCGCACGGTCGACGAGGCGCTGACCGAGCTGGACGCGCTGCCGCACTCCGAGCTGCTGGAACTGCCCGTGGTAGCACGGGCGTTGGGGTACAGCGGTTCGCCGGAGACGCTGGACGCGGCGGTCTCGCCGCGCGGCTACCGGCTGCTGGCCAAGGTGCCGCGGCTGCCGGGCGCGATCATCGAGCGGCTCGTCGAGCACTTCGGCGGCCTGCAGAAGCTGCTGGCCGCGAGCGTCGACGACCTGCAGACGGTCGACGGGGTCGGAGAGGCGCGGGCGCGCTCGGTCCGTGAGGGTCTTTCCCGCCTGGCCGAGTCGTCGATCCTGGAACGCTACGTCTGATCCGGCCGCCCTCGCGGCTGTCGCGGCGGGCGCCGTGTCGCGGTACGCCCCGGGCGGGGCGTACCGCCGCTGTCAGTCCTTCTTGAGGGTGAACGTCGCCGGGGACTTGGCGCCCGGCAGCTCCAGCAGATAGGTCCCGTCGTCGACCGTGGCGGCGGACGGCGTCGCGCAGCGCGGCGCGCTCTTCCTCAGGTCCCAGTCGACGGTGTGCGTGACGGTGCTGTGCGCGGGGACGCGGAGCAGCAGGTTGCCGGGTCCCTCGGGGCAGTCCTTGGAGGACCAGACCGTCTTGTTGTCGTCGTCGGTGATCGTCAGCACGGCGGCCTTCGGGCCGAAGTCCATCTTGCAGGCGGCGCCCGAGGTGTTCTCCGCGATCAGCTCGAACGTGGGCTTCTCGCCCGCCTCGTACTCGTTCTTCACGCTGCGCAGGGACAACTCCACCGTGGCCGCGTTGCAGTTGGGGAGGGTGGAGTTAGCCGGTACGCGCTGACCGCCGCCACCGCCGCCGCCGAGCGCGCTGCCGCCGCCCGCCCCGGAACCGCCGGACGCACCGGAACCGGAGCCCGAGCCGGAGCCGTCGCCCGCGCCGGCGTCGGCCGCGCCGTCACCGCCGCTGCCCGCGTCCGCGCCGGAACCGCCGTCCTCCCCGCCGCCACCGTCGCCGCCGCCGTCGCCGCCGCCGTCACCGCTGCCGCCGTTGTCGGCGCCCGTACCGCCCGCGTCGTCACGGCCGCCCGGGTCCTCGCTGATCGCGGGGCCCGAGGAGTCCGGTCCGGGGGTGATCGTGGAAGGGGCGGGAGTGGCGCCGCCGCGGGCGCCGTCGTTCTTCGCGTCCTCGCCTCCCGCGGACATGACGACCCATAGGATCACCAGTGCGATCAGCACCACCAGGGACAGCGCGACTGCCCTCCGGCGCCAGTAGATGGAGGAGGGAAGCGGCCCGACTGGATTGCGCATAGATCCCACGGCGCAAACTGTACGAGAGATCACGGCCAACTCCCGCCCCACCCGCCGCCCGTTCCCCAACTTTTCACGATCATCATTCCGGGACGCCGCGATCACCGCTGCCCTTCGTCGGGGTACGGCACGAAACGTGTCAGGATCGGTGGTGCCATGACTGCGACAAGCGAAACCCACCCGAACACCGCCACCGCCCTCCACACCCCCGTCATCGCGTGGTTCGACGCGAACGCGCGCGACCTGCCCTGGCGCCGCCCCGAGGCGGGCGCCTGGGGCGTGATGGTCAGCGAGTTCATGCTCCAGCAGACCCCCGTGAGCCGCGTGCTCCCGGTGTACGAGCAGTGGATGGAGCGCTGGCCCCGCCCCGCCGACCTGGCCGCCGACGCCCCCGGCGAGGCGGTCCGCGCCTGGGGCCGGCTCGGCTATCCGCGCCGCGCGCTGCGGCTGCACGGGGCCGCCGTGGCCATACGGGACCGGCACAGCGGCGAGGTGCCGAGCGACCACGCCCAGCTCCTGGCGCTGCCCGGGATCGGCGAGTACACGGCCGCGGCCGTCGCCTCCTTCGCGTACGGGCAGCGGCACCCGGTCCTCGACACCAACGTCCGCCGCGTGTTCGCCCGTACGGTCACCGGCGTGCAGTACCCGCCGAACGCCACCACCGCCGCCGAACGCAGGCTCGCGCGCTCGCTCCTGCCCGAGCAGCGGGCGACGGCGGCCCGCTGGGCCGCCGCCTCGATGGAACTCGGCGCGCTCGTGTGCACCGCGAAGAGCCCGGACTGCGGGGCCTGCCCGGTCTCGGAGCAGTGCGCGTGGCGGCTGGCGGGCAAGCCGGCCCACGTGGGGCCGCCGCGGCGCGGTCAGACGTACGCCGGTACGGACCGCCAGGTGCGCGGCAAGCTCCTCGCCGTGCTCCGGGAGGCGGACGAACCGGTTCCGCAGAGCGTGCTCGACGCGGTGTGGCACGAGCCGGTGCAGCGCGCGCGGGCGCTCGACGGGCTGGTGGCCGACGGGCTCGTGGAGCCGCTGGAGAACGGCGTCTACCGGCTGCCCACGAGCTGAGCACACCACCGTTACACAACCGATGGACAGCCGTGCGTCCGCCGAGGGCTGGACCGCACAGTGCCGTGACAACGCCTCCGTAGCGTCATCGCCGTAAGCAAGCAGGTCACGGGGTCTGTTTGGCAGTGGGACGGAGGCGGTTCAGACATGGCGCACGGCGAGGTGCTCGAATTCGAAGAGTACGTACGCACTCGGCAGGACGCCCTGCTGCGGAGCGCCAGGCGTCTGGTCCCCGACCCGGTGGACGCCCAGGACCTTCTCCAGACCGCGCTGGTGCGCACGTACGGCCGCTGGGACGGCATAGCGGACAAGTCGCTCGCCGACGCCTATCTGCGCCGGGTCATGATCAACACGCGGACCGAGTGGTGGCGGGCCCGCAAGCTCGAAGAGGTGCCGACCGAGCAACTGCCCGACGCGAGCGTCGAGGACGGCACGGAACAGCGCGCGGACCGCGCCCTGCTGATGGACGTCCTCGGCGTACTGGCGCCCAAGCAGCGCAGCGTGGTCGTCCTGCGACACTGGGAGCAGATGAGCACCGAGGAGACGGCCGCGGCGCTCGGCATGTCGGCGGGTACGGTCAAGAGCACGCTGCACCGGGCGCTGGCCCGGCTCCGGCAGGAGCTGGAGAGCCGCGCGCTGGACGCACACGCCCTGGAGCGTGCGGAGCAGGGTGACGAACGGGGGATGGAGCGTTGCGCGGCGGCCTAGGCAGGGGCGGCAGGTTCACCGTGGCGGCGGGTGGCACGGCGGTGGCCGGCGTCGCCGCCTTCTGCCTGTTCGTGGTGGCGTGCAACGCCGGGGGGACGGGCGCGCGCGACGCGGGTCCGGCGCGTACGGACCCGGTGGCCCGGGCCACTCCCTCGGTGGGCGAGTTGGCTCCGCCCGGCGCGAAGCGGGTGGACCCGGTGGCGCTGCTGCGCCGCGACCCCGAGGTCAGCGAGACGGTGAAGCGGGACCTGAAGCCGTGCGTGAGGGACGAGTACCCGGTCGACACGTCGTACGGCAAGCTGACCGGCGGGCCCGCCAACGACGTCGTGGTGAATGTGATGACGTGTGGGGACGCTGTGGGCGTCGGCACGTACGTGTACCGCGAGAAGGGGGACACGTACCAGAATGTGTTCGCGGCCGAGGCTCCCGCGGTCTACGCGGAGATCGACCGCGGCGACCTGGTGCTGACCAAGCCGGTGTACCGCAAGGACGATCCGATGGCGTACCCGTCCGGCGAAGAAGTGATCACGTACCGCTGGACGGGGGCCGGGTTCGTCGTGCGCGACCAGGTGCACAACGACTTCAGCCGCGCGGTGGGCGGGGACGGCGACGTGGACGCGTCCGAGCCCGGCGCGAGCGTTCCGACGGAGAACTGAGCAGCCCGAGACCCGAGACCGGGCCGAAGAGAGCAGAAGGCAGCGGAGATGGCCGAGACCCATGTCCTGTTCGTGGAGGACGACGACGTCATTCGCGAGGCGACCCAGCTCGCGCTGGAGCGCGACGGCTTCGTTGTCACCGCCATGCCGGACGGGCTGTCCGGTCTCGAGGCGTTCCGCAGGGACCAGCCGGACATCGCGCTGCTGGACGTGATGGTGCCGGGCCTGGACGGGGTGAGCCTGTGCCGGCGCATCCGGGACGAGTCGACGGTACCGGTGATCATGCTGTCGGCGCGCGCCGACTCGATCGACGTCGTCCTGGGCCTGGAGGCGGGGGCCGACGACTACGTGACGAAGCCGTTCGACGGTGCGGTGCTCGTGGCCCGCATCCGGGCGGTGCTGCGCCGCTTCGGGCACGCGGGCGGGCCGGCGGGCGGGTCGTACGACGACGGGGGCTCGCCGGACGGCGGGCTGCTCGTCTTCGGCGACCTGGAGGTCGACACCGAGGGCATGGAGGTCCGCAGGGGCGGCGAGCCGGTCGGTCTGACGCCGACGGAGATGCGGCTGCTGCTGGAGTTCTCGTCCGCGCCGGGCACGGTGCTGTCGCGCGACAAGCTGCTGGAGCGGGTCTGGGACTACGGGTGGGGCGGCGACACCCGGGTCGTGGACGTCCATGTGCAGCGGCTGCGCACCAAGATCGGCCAGGACCGGATCGAGACGGTCCGGGGCTTCGGCTACAAGTTGAAGGCATGACGCTCCCGCGCGTCCGCGCCCGCGTCCCTGCCCGCGCACGCGGCGCCCACAGCCGGGTCCGGACACAGAACGGGGCCCCCGCGCCATGCGTCTAGCCCTGCGCACCGGCGTCCGCTGGAAGATCAGCATCGCCATCGCCGCCGTCGGCGCGCTCATCGCCGTCGCGCTCAGCCTCGTCGTGCACAACGCCGCCCGCGTCTCGATGCTGGACAACGCGCGCGACGTGCAGATCGAGCGTCTGCAGTTCGCCCAGCGGTGGTACGAGTCGTCGCGCGAACCCCGGTTCGGCACCAAGCTCAACGACCCGGCCCTGCCCGAAGAGCTCAAGGCGAGCATGGCGAACGGCCGCCGGGCCACCTTCGTGTCGGACCGGCCGGGCGGCGTGCCCGACGTGTGGGCCGCCGCGCCCCTCGGCAACGGCGACGTGCTGTCGCTGCACACCCGCTTCACCGACCGCAGCGCGGCCATCATGGACGAGGTCGACCGGGCCCTGGTCATCGGTTCGGTGTCGGTGGTCTTCGGCGGCTGCGCGCTCGGCGTCCTGATCGGCGGCCAGCTCTCCCGCCGCCTGCGCAAGGCGGCCGCCGCGGCGGGCAAGGTCGCGCAGGGCAACACGCAGGTGCGGGTGCGGGACGCGGTCGGCGGTGTGGTGCGCGACGAGACGGACGAGCTGGCCCGCGCCGTCGACGCCATGACCGACGCGCTCCAGGAACGGCTGGAGGCGGAACGGCGCGTCACGGCGGACATCGCCCACGAGCTGCGCACTCCGGTGACCGGCCTGCTCACGGCGGCCGAGCTGTTGCCGCCGGGCCGCCCGTCCGAGCTCGTACGGGACAGGGCGCAGGCGATGCGCACGCTCGTCGAGGACGTGCTGGAGGTGGCGCGGCTCGACAGCGCGGCCGAGCGGGCCGAGCTCCAGGAGATCGCGCTGGGCGAGTTCGTCGGCCGCCGGGTGGCGCTCCTCCACCCGGACGCGGAGGTCCGCGTGGTGCACGAGTCGTGGGTGAACACCGACCCGCGGCGGCTGGAGCGCATCCTCGGCAACCTCCTCGGCAACGCCGCGAAGCACGGCCGGGCCCCCTTCGAGGTCACCGTCGAGGGGCGGGTCGTACGGGTGAGGGACCACGGGCCCGGGTTTCCCGAGGCGCTGCTCAGGGAGGGGCCGAGCCGGTTCCGTACGGGCAGCACCGACCGCGCCGGGCACGGGCACGGCCTGGGCCTGACCATCGCGGCCGGCCAGGCGCGCGTCCTCGGCGCGCGGCTGACGTTCCGCAACGCGCACCAGGAGGGCGGCGCCATCGCGGTGCTGTGGCTGCCGGAGCACGCGCCGACGGCGACGGGCAGCTTCCCGGCGGTGCGGCTGCCGGACGCCGAGCCGCGACGCTAGCGGCGGGACGGGTGTACGGGCCGTACCGCGGGGCACGGCGAGGACGGCACCGAACGCGCCGCGGCCCCCGGCATTCCGCCGGGGGCCGCGGCGCGTTTCCGTACCGATGGGACCGGCTCGGCTCAGGCGGCGCGCGTCACCCGCGTCCGCCCCGTCCGGCGGTGACGGCGCTCTCGCGGGACCCGTCACCGCCGGGCTCCGCGTCGGGCGGTGACGGGTCCGGCCCCGCGCCCCGCAGCGGCACCTCCTTGACGAAGAAGGCGGCCACGAACCCGGCGACCGCGATGATCCCGCCGAGCAGGAACGCCGCCTGCGTACCGGAGGCCACCGCGAACTGGTACGCCTCCCGCACGTTCTCCGGCAGCTTCGCCAGGCTTGCCGCGTCAAGCTGCGCCGACTGCTGGGTGGCGGCGCCCCCGCCCCGCTCGGCCATGGCGTCCTGCACCCGGCTGGTGAACAGGGCGCCCATGACCGAGACGCCGAAGGAGCTGCCGAGCGTACGGAAGAGGGTCGTCGAGGAGGACGCGACGCCCATGTCCTTCATCTCGACGCTGTTCTGCGCCACGAGCATCGTGATCTGCATCAGGAAGCCCATGCCGGCGCCGAGCACGGCCATGTAGAGGCCCGAGGTCAGCCGCGAGGTCCCGGTGTCCATCTGCGCGAGCAGCAGCAGGCCGGCGACCATCAGCCCGCCGCCGATGATCGGGAAGATCTTGTACTTGCCCGTGTTGGTGGTCATCCGGCCCGAGATCAGCGAGACGACCATCATGGACAGCAGCATCGGCAGCAGGAGCAGGCCGGAGTTCGTCGCCGAAGCGCCCTGGACGGACTGCTGGAACAGCGGAAGGAAGAGCACCGCGCCGAACATCACGAAGCCGGTCAGGAAGCCGATCACCGACATGAGCGTGAAGTTGCGGTTGCGGAAGATGTGCAGCGGCATGATCGGCTCGGCGGCCCGTGCCTCGACGAAGAGGAAGCCGACGAGTGCGGCGACACCGAGCGCGACGAGTTCCATGATGACGGCCGAGGACCAGGCGTACTCCGTACCGCCCCACGTCGTGACCAGCACGATCGCCGTGATGCCGACGGTCAGCAGCCCCGCGCCGAGGTAGTCGATCCGTGCCTTCGACCGCTCCTTCTTGGGCAGGTGCAGTACGGCGGTGACCATCGCCAGCGCGACCGCGCCGAGCGGCAGGTTGATGTAGAAGCTCCAGCGCCAGCCCAGGTGGTCGGTGATGGTGCCGCCGACCAGCGGCCCGCCGATCATGGCGAGCGCCATCACGCCGGCCATCATGCCCTGGTACTTGCCGCGCTCGCGCGGCGGGATGAGGTCGCCGATGATCGCCATGACGCCGACCATCAGACCGCCCGCGCCCAGTCCCTGCACGGCCCGGAACCCGATCAGCTGGCCCATGTCCTGGGCCATTCCGCTGAGGACCGAGCCGAGGAGGAAGACGACGATGGCGGTGAGGAATACGCCCTTGCGTCCGTACAGGTCTCCGAGCTTGCCCCAGATCGGCGTGGAGGCGGCCGTGGCCAGGGTGTACGCCGTGACCACCCAGGACAGGTGCGCCAGGCCGCCGAGCTCGCCCACGATGGTCGGCATGGCGGTGCCGATGATCATGTTGTCGAGCATGGCGAGGAGCATCGCGATCATGAGCGCGAGGAGCACGACGCGCACACTGCGCGGCTGAGCCGCCGCCGCCTGTTTCTTCTCTTCCCGCTGCTTCGCCCTGGCCTGCCGCTTCGTCGCGCCCATGATCCCCGTCCCCGGTCACTTACTTGCCGCCCGGCAAGCTGACTACACTCGGGGAAGGTAGACCCCTGACTAGCCGGGCGTCAAGTAAGTTTTCTTGGGAGAGCAGCGTGTCCAGAGGCAACACTCGTCAGCGCATTCAGGACGTCGCCATGGAGCTGTTCGCCGAGCAGGGCTACGAGAAGACCTCGCTGCGCGAGATCGCCGAGCGGCTCGACGTCACGAAGGCGGCGCTCTACTACCACTTCAAGACCAAGGAAGACATCATCGTCAGCCTCTTCCAGGACCTCACCCGGCC
The DNA here is from genome assembly GCF_056429965.1 of Streptomyces sp. NPDC046122. Classification (NCBI taxonomy): domain Bacteria; kingdom Bacillati; phylum Actinomycetota; class Actinomycetes; order Kitasatosporales; family Streptomycetaceae; genus Streptomyces; species Streptomyces sp. NPDC046122. Next base: position 390,024 of record NZ_JBWKLQ010000004.1, read on the forward strand.
CATGGACGAGCTGATCGCCTGGGGGCAGGAGCAGCCGCGGACCCTGGAGACGAAGAAGGAGATCCTGGTCCGCTACAGCCAGGCCCTCGCCGCCGCCGCTCCCCTCTTCCGCTTCATGCACGAGAACCAGGCGACGATGCGCGACCTGAGCATCGGCGAGACGTTCAAGGAGCGGATGTTCGTACTCCTGGAGCTGGTGAAGGACCCGGACGCCGTGCTGACCGACCAGGTCCGCTGCGTCAGCGCGCTCTTCACGATGCACGCGGGGATGTTCGTGCTCAGGGACGCCGAAGGCGACCCCGAGGAGAAGCGCAAGGCCGCTCTCGAGGTCGCCATCGATCTGGTGAGCCAGGCGCACGGCCAGGCTCCGGGGGTCACGCGGTGACGGGGATCAGACGCTGACGCCCTCGGCACGCAGGAACGAGACCGGGTTGATCGCGGTGCCGTAGTTCGGCGTCGTACGGATCTCGAAGTGCAGGTGCGGGCCGCTGGAGTTTCCGGTGTTGCCGGAGAGGGCGATGCGCTCGCCGGTCTTGACCGTCTCGCCGAGGTTCACCTGGATCTTGGACAGGTGCGCGTACTGCGAGTACGTGCCGTTGGCGTGCTTGATCACGATCGCGTTGCCGTACGCCGGCCCGTCTCCGCCGCCGTTGGGGCCTGCCTTGACGACGGTGCCGCCGTGCACGGCGTCGACCGGGGTGCCGACCGGTACCGCGAAGTCCTGGCCGGAGTGCTTGCTGGCCCACATGCCGCCGCCCTTGCCGTACGTGGCGCTGAGCGAGTAGCGCTTGACGGGCTTCTCCCAGGCGCTGGCCTTCTTGGCCTTCGCCTTCTTCGCGGCCGCCGCCTTGGCCTTGGCCGCGGCCTTCTTCACGTCGGCTGCCTTCTTGGCGTCGGCGGCTGCCTTCTTCGCGCTGTCGGCGGCCTTCGCCTGCACCTGGGCCTGCTTCTCGACCGCCGAGGCGGCGGTCCCCTCGGCGGCGAACGCCACGCCTGCCGTGCCGAGCATCATCGACGCGCCGAGCCCGGCGGCCACGACGGCGTTGCGGCGGGTGCGGACGGACGAGGTGCGGGCGCGGGAGAACATGTCGAACTTCGTCATACGGGGGGAACCTCCGGGGTGAGTGAACCCGGCAGTCCGCCGGGCTGGCTTCACATTGGTAACCCGTGCTCCCGCCACTCCCAAAACGGCCCATCTACTACCAAGAGCCGTATGAGAGGCATCAACTATTCGACTCTTGACGCTATCTGCCAGACCTCTCCGAAGTATCGAAATAGGCTCACTTTGACCGGTTTAAGCCCATGCCAGAGGGGCCGAATCCGGCCACCCGCGCGGGCTCGCCCATCGCTGCCCCGCACCGCCCGAAGGTCCCGTCCCCCTTGGCCCGAAAGTCCCCCGCCGCACGGGCCCGGAGGCCACTAACGGCCTTCGTAGACCCCAAAACGCCTGTGCGCCTTGTCACCGCCGGACCCCCCGATACGCTGATCCACTGGACTGCACAGGCCCCGGGGGGACGGCGCGTGGATGCCGCAGCAATCGGTACGCGACTCGCATCGAGCGTGGTCGGACCGCTGGTCAAAAGCCTCTTCGTCACGGAGGGACCGGGGGCGGGCCTGGTCGACAGACCGGTCCGCCTGGCCGGGTACGTGTCCTTCCGGGGCGAGAAGCGCACCCTCACCCGCGCCGACCTGCGCAACCTCTCCGCCGAGCTGGTCCGCCAGGCCCTGCGCACGGGCGAGCGGCCCCTGCCCGCCGACGAGGAGCAGGCCGTCACCGACGCGCTGACCAGCACCCTGTACGCCCTCGGCGACCTCACGCTGAGCGACGTGGAGGCCGTGGAGCTCGGCCACAGCGCCCTGGCCCGCCGGCTGCGCCGGGAGAGCGACCGCCCCGAGCGCCACCTGTCGGCCGACGCGACCTACTTCTACGAGCGCCTGCTCGACGCCACCTGTCTCCACATCCTGCACTTCTTCACCCAGCGCTCGGCCTTCGTCGCGGCGACCCTCGTCACGCAGAGCCGCCGCCAGGGGGAACTGGTCGCCAAGGTGGACGAGCTCATCGCCCGGCATCCGCTGCCGGGCGCGCAGGACGTGGCGTTCGAACAGCGCTATCTCGCGTACGTGGCGAAGAAGCACGGCAAACTCACGATCTTCGGCATCGACCTCAGCAACTCACCGGGCAAGTGGCCGCTGGACGCTGCCTATCTGAGCCTGGAGGCGACCGCGCGTACCGTGCCCGGCGCCGGGCACGGGCCGCTCTCCGACGACGATCTGCACCGGCTGGTCCGGGAGTCCGCCGACCGCTACCGGGAGCACGCGGGTTTCGTGGCGGCCCGGCTCGGCCACGGACCCGCCCGGGACACGCGCCCCCCGCAGGACCCCTCCGGCCTGCTGCCTCCCACCGCCGTCACCCCCCGCCCCGCCGACCAGGCCCTCGCCGGCCACGAGCGCGTCCTGCTGCGCGGCGAGGCCGGCTCGGGCAAGACCACGCTCGTCCAGTGGCTCGCGGTCTCGGCCGCCCGCCCGGACCTGGACGACCGGATGGCCTACCTCCGCGACCGCGTCCCCTTCGTACTCCCCCTGCGCACCCTGACCCGCCACGGCGAGCGCCTCCCCGCCCCCAAGGACTTCCTGGCCGCCGTCGGCTCCCCGCTCGCGGGCGAGCAGCCCGCGGGCTGGGAGTCCCGCGTACTGCGGGCCGGGCGCGCCCTGGTCCTCGTCGACGGCATCGACGAGATCCCGGACAGCGAGCGGGCCCGCACCCGTGCCTGGCTGAGCGACCTGATCGACGCCTGTCCGGGCAACCGCTGGCTGGTCACGTCCCGGCCCTCGGCGGTACGGGAGGACTGGCTCGCCGAGGAGGACTTCACCGAGCTGACGCTGTCCTCGATGAGCCCGGCGGACGTCACCGCGTTCATCGAGCGCTGGCACGCGGCGGCCCGTACGGGCTCGGACGAGGACGACGCCGACCTGCTGTCGTACCGGACCCAGCTCCTCGCGGCCGTACGCGCCAAACCCGACCTGGGCCGCCTCGCCACCAACCCCCTGATGTGCGGCCTGATCTGCGCCCTGCACCGCGACCGCCGCGGCTTCCTGCCGCTGGGCCGCAAGGACCTCTACACGGCGGCGCTGTCGATGCTGCTCGTACGCAGGGACCGCGAGCGTGACATGGGCGTGCCGGAGCTGCGGGAGGAGCCGCAGGTCCAGCTCCTCCAGCGCCTCGCCTACTGGCTCATCCGCAACGGCCGTACGGAGATGGACCGTTCGCGGGCCGAGAGCGTCATCGCCGACAGCCTGCCCGCCGTCCCGGAGATGGCGGCGCTCGGCGACGCGAAGGCGGTCTTCGACCACTTCCTGCACCGCAGCGGCCTGCTGCGGCAACCCGCCCCCGGGACGGTCGACTTCGTCCACCGCACCTTCCAGGACTTCCTCGGCGCACGGGCCGCCGTCGACGAGGGCGACTTCGGCGTGCTCGTCGGGCACGCGGCGGACGACCAGTGGGAGGACGTCATCCGCATGTCCGTGGCGCACGCGCGCCCACGGGAGCGGGCGGAGTTCTTCACCGACCTCCTCGCGTACGGCGACCGGCACGCGGACCCCGCCGCCCGGACGCGCGTCCATCTCCTGGCGGCGGCCTGCCTGGAACACGCCGCCGAACTCGCCCCCGCCGTACGCCGGCAGGTCGAGAGCCGCGCGGCGGCGCTGATCCCCCCTGCCGACGCCGGGGCGGCACGCGAACTCGCCGCCGCCGGACCGGTCATCCTCGACCTGCTGCCGGGGCCGCAGGCCGTGGACGGCGACGCGGCGGCGCTCGTCGTCACCGCCGCCTCCCACGTCGGTTCGGACGCCGCGATCCCGTTCCTGGCCCGGTTCCGCGAGCAGAGCGCGAAGGCGGTCCGTACGCAACTCGTCTGGAGCTGGTACCGGTTCGACACGGACCAGTACGCCGACGAGGTCATCGCGCACCTCGACCCGCGCCAGCTGTACTTCACGGTCGCCTCCGACGCGCAACTGGCCGCTCTGACCCGGCTCGGCGGCCGGCCCTGGCTCGAAGCCAGGGGCGACCTCGCGCCGGACGGACTCGTCGCGTACGCGCGCACCACCGGACTGGACAGCGTCAGAATCCGGGAGAACGACCGGCTCACCTCCCTGGAGTTCCTCCGGGGGCAGAAGGACCTCGGCCACCTGGACATCTCCGACTGTCCGGCTCTCACGGACCTGTCGGCGCTGGCGGGGACGGGTCTGCACACCGTGTACCTCGACGAGGTCCCCCACGCTGACGTCGGCGTCCTGTCGTCGCTGAGCCGGCTGCACACCCTGCGGCTCGGCGGCGCCGGCCTCCCCCCGGTGGCCGGGCTGCCGGCCACCGCGTCCCTGGTCGACCTCAGCCTGCAGCCCGACGGCCCGCCGGCCGACGGCCTGCGCGGACTCGGCGGACTCCAGCGGCTCCAGGTACTGACGCTGGGACAGTTTGGCGGCCCGTACGGCGCGGCGGACTGGGAGGAGCTGGCCCGCCTGAAGGACCTGCGGCTCCTGCACCTGTACGCCCGGTACCTGGAGTCGGCGCCGTCCTCGTTCGCGGCGCCGGCGGTCCAGCAGCTCGTTCTGCGGGGGGCCGTCGTCCAGAGTGGCCTGGACAGCGTCGTGCGGTCCTTTCGCGGGCTCCGTACGCTGACCGTCGCCTCGCTGGAGAAGGAGATCGACGTGTCGCCGCTGGCCGCGCTGCCCGGCCTGCGGCGCATCGCCTTCCCGTTCGGGGACAGGGACGGACGGCTCCGGGGCCTGGACTCGCTCGGCCCCGCCGTGGAGGTGACCGGCCTCGACGACGTCAGCGCCGACTGACCGCGCCCGGCGCGCGCCCCGCTGTGCCCACCACGCCCGGCACGCGCCTCCTTCCCCCCGCCACGCCCGTCCGGGATGCTCCTGAGCCATGAGTAGACCCGTGATCCGCGCCCCGCGCCGCACGATCCCCGCGTTCCGCTCCCCCTCCCCCACAGCCGTCCGCACCCGCCCGCGCGCCCGCACCCGCGCATGGACCCTGGCCGTCGTGCTCGCCGGTGCGCTGGCCTGGGGCTCGTCCGGCGCCACCGTCGCCGGGCCTTCCGACACCGGCCTCAAGGGCGCCATCGACACCATCCTCACCGACGCCCGCCTCGACGGCGGCGCCGCGAGCGTCGTCGTCGCCGACGCCGCGACCGGCAGAACGCTCTACCAGCGCGACAGCGGCGACCGGCTCATGCCGGCCTCCAACACCAAGCTGCCCACCTCCGCCGCCGCCATGGCCGTCCTCGGGCCCGACCACCGCTTCCGTACGGACGCCCTGGCCACCGGCGTCCGCCACGGCTCCGTGCTGCGCGGCGATCTCTACCTCCGCGGCTCCGGGGACCCCACCACCCTCGCCGCGGACTACGACGCACTCGCCGCCGAGGTGGCCGCCTCCGGCATCAAGCGCGTCACCGGCCGCCTCGTCGCCGACGACACCCGCTTCGACACCCAGCGCCTCGGCCGCTCCTGGGCCGCCGACGACGAATCCTCGTACTACTCCGCACAGATCTCCGCGCTCACCGTCGCACCGGACACCGACTACGACGCCGGCTCCGTCATCGTCGAGGCGGCCCCCGGCGCCGAACCGGGAGCCGAACCCGAGATGCGCCTCACCCCGCGCACCGACTACGTCGACCTCGACGTCCGCGCCACCACCGTCCCCGCGGGCCGGCCCGACACCCTCACCGTCGAGCGCGAGCACGGCTCGAACACGATTGTGGTCAGCGGTGACATCCCCGTCGGCGCCGACCCGGCCAAGGAGTGGGTCAGCGTCTGGGAGCCGACCGGTTACGCCGCCGCCGTCTTCGCCGACGCGCTGAAAGCCCACGGCGTACGCGTCAGCGGCCCCACCCGCCTCGGCCGCGCCACCCCCGCGAACGCCGAGCCGCTCGCGTCGCACACCTCCATGCCGCTGAGGGAGATGGTGCGCCCCTTCATGAAGCTGTCCAACAACATGCACGCCGAGGCCCTCACCAAGGCCATCGGCTACGAGACGACCGGCCGCGGCACCTGGAGCGCCGGCCTCGCGGGCATCTCCGCGTACCTGAAGAAGGAAGGCGTGAACACGGCCGCCCTCCGTCAGGTCGACGGCTCCGGCCTCTCCCGCATGAACAACATCCCCACCGCCCAGCTCACCGAGCTGCTCCTCGCCGTGCGCACCGCGCCCTGGTACGCCGACTGGTACGCGTCCCTCCCCGTCGCCTGCGCCCCGGACCGCGCGACCGGCGGCACGCTGCGTTCGCGCATGTGCAAGACCCCCGCCGCCCTGAACGCCCGGGCCAAGACGGGCACCCTGACCGGCGCGTCCGGCCTCTCCGGGTACGTCACGGACGCGGGCGGCCGCGAGCTCGTCTTCAGCATCGTCCTCAACAACCACCTGGCGGCGTCGGTGAAGTCCATCGAGGACGCCATCGTGACCACCCTCGCCTCCTCGACCACCGACCGCACCGTCCTCGTGCGCCCGACCGCCCCCCGGGCTGTCGCTCCCCCCGCCGTCGGGGCCGCCGACGCGTCCCTCGAATGCTCCTGGCGCAAGCCCGCCCTCTGCTGAGCGGAACGCCAAAAACGCCAAAAAAGGGGTGGCCCCGGAACTCTCGTTCCGGGGCCACCCCTTCAGGCGCTCAGAGCGCGGTCACGCGTCCTTCGACAGGTTCGGGCCGGCGCTGCCGCCCGTGGCCTGCTCGATCGGGGGGACGTCGGGCAGAGCCGACTTCTCCTCGCCGCGGAAGGTGAACTTCTTCGCTTCACCCTCGCCCTCCACGTCGACGACCACGATGTGGCCGGGACGCAGCTCGCCGAAGAGGATCTTCTCGGACAGGATGTCCTCGATCTCCCGCTGGATCGTCCGGCGCAGCGGCCGGGCGCCCATGACCGGGTCGTAGCCCTTCTTCGCGAGCAGCGACTTGGCTTCCGAGCTCAGCTCGATGCCCATGTCGCGGTCCTTCAGGCGCTCGTCCACCTTGGCCAGCATGAGGTCGACGATCTGGATGATGTCTTCCTCGGTGAGCTGGTGGAAGACGACCGTGTCGTCGACACGGTTGAGGAACTCGGGACGGAAGTGCTGCTTCAGCTCTTCGTTGACCTTGTTCTTCATCCGCTCGTAACCGGTCTTGACGTCCCCCTGGGCGGCGAAGCCCAGGTTGAAGCCCTTGGAGATGTCCCGGGTCCCGAGGTTGGTCGTCATGATGATGACCGTGTTCTTGAAGTCCACGACCCGGCCCTGGGAGTCGGTCAGGCGACCGTCTTCCAGAATCTGGAGCAGGGAATTGAAGATATCGGGGTGGGCCTTCTCGACCTCGTCGAAGAGAACGACGGAGAACGGCTTGCGGCGCACCTTCTCGGTGAGCTGTCCGCCCTCTTCGTATCCCACGTAACCGGGGGGAGAACCGAAGAGACGGGAAACCGTGTGCTTCTCGCTGAACTCCGACATGTCGAGGGAGATCAGTGCGTCCTCGTCGCCGAAGAGGAATTCGGCGAGCGTCTTGGAAAGCTCGGTCTTACCGACACCGGACGGACCGGCGAAGATGAACGAGCCACCGGGGCGCTTCGGGTCCTTCAGACCGGCTCGCGTACGGCGGATCGCCTGCGAGAGGGCCTTGATGGCGTCCTTCTGGCCGATGACGCGCTTGTGGAGCTCGTCCTCCATGCGCAGCAGGCGGGAGGACTCCTCCTCGGTGAGCTTGAAGACCGGGATGCCCGTGGCCGTGGCCAGGACCTCCGCGATCAGTTCCTCGTCCACCTCGGCGACGACGTCCATGTCGCCGGCCTTCCACTCCTTCTCGCGCTTGGCCTTGGCCGCGAGGAGCTGCTTCTCCTTGTCGCGCAGGGAAGCCGCCTTCTCGAAGTCCTGCGAGTCGATCGCGGACTCCTTGTCCCTGCGGACACCGGCGATCTTCTCGTCGAACTCACGGAGGTCCGGCGGTGCGGTCATCCGGCGGATGCGCATCCGGGAACCGGCCTCGTCGATCAGGTCGATCGCCTTGTCCGGCAGGAAGCGGTCCGAGATGTAGCGGTCGGCCAGGGTGGCCGCAGCGACCAGCGCCGAGTCCGTGATGGACACGCGGTGGTGCGCCTCGTAACGGTCGCGCAGGCCCTTGAGGATCTCGATCGTGTGGGGGAGGGAAGGCTCCGCCACCTGGATCGGCTGGAAGCGGCGCTCGAGGGCCGCGTCCTTCTCGAGGTGCTTGCGGTACTCGTCGAGCGTCGTGGCGCCGATGGTCTGGAGCTCACCGCGGGCGAGCATCGGCTTCAGGATCGAAGCCGCGTCGATCGCGCCCTCGGCGGCGCCCGCACCCACCAGGGTGTGGAGCTCGTCGATGAACAGGATGATGTCGCCGCGGGTGCGGATCTCCTTGAGGACCTTCTTCAGGCGCTCCTCGAAGTCACCGCGGTAGCGGGAACCGGCGACGAGCGCGCCGAGGTCGAGGGTGTAGAGGTGCTTGTCCTTGAGGGTCTCGGGCACCTCGCCCTTGACGATGGCCTGCGCCAGGCCCTCGACGACCGCCGTCTTTCCGACGCCGGGCTCGCCGATGAGGACCGGGTTGTTCTTGGTACGGCGGGACAGCACCTGCATGACCCGCTCGATCTCCTTCTCGCGCCCGATGACCGGGTCGAGCTTGGATTCGCGGGCGGCCTGCGTCAGGTTGCGGCCGAACTGGTCCAGCACGAGGGAGGTCGAGGGCGTGCCCTCGGCCGGACCGCCGGCGGCGGCGGTCTCCTTGCCCTGGTAACCGGAGAGCAGCTGGATGACCTGCTGGCGCACCCGGTTCAGGTCGGCGCCCAGCTTCACGAGGACCTGGGCGGCGACGCCCTCGCCCTCGCGGATCAGGCCGAGCAGGATGTGCTCCGTACCGATGTAGTTGTGGCCGAGCTGGAGGGCCTCGCGGAGCGAAAGCTCCAGGACCTTCTTGGCACGGGGGGTGAAGGGAATGTGACCGGACGGGGCCTGCTGGCCCTGACCGATGATCTCCTCCACCTGCTGGCGGACCGCCTCGAGCGAAATCCCGAGGCTCTCCAGGGCCTTAGCGGCGACACCCTCACCCTCGTGGATAAGGCCCAGGAGGATGTGCTCGGTGCCGATGTAGTTGTGGTTGAGCATCCGGGCTTCTTCCTGAGCCAGGACGACAACCCGCCGCGCGCGGTCGGTGAACCTCTCGAACATCGTTAATCGCTCCTCAGAGCGGTCGGTCAGTGAGGGGTCGGTCCCCTCCCAGTCCTTCCGCATGCTAGTCCCGCAGGACGGGACAGCTCATTCCAACTGCCGACATCCGTCCGGATCACCCCCGCATCCGCGGGGAATCGAGCTGCCGAACAGCCGACACCTGCTCCAACCTGATGGTGGGAGACGATGTTCCCGCAGGCCAAACAGATACCCGTTCATCCACTACGCCCATGGCGAACGTGAGACGGTTCAGCAGGCGTGTCGACCCTTCCCACTAGGAATGTCTTACCCGTGGGCACTGACACTCCATGCGGCGCGCGCCGGTTCCCTCAGCTACGGGCGAACATCCTTGCGCCGCCGAATGCCCCTGCACGCCCCCGCGAGATCAACGCACCGCAACCGTTGGGCCACCGAGCGTAACCCCGGAGCCGTTCAGGAGTTGGTCCGGACATGACGCCCACGGTCCCGTTCCCGCGCACGCCGCCGTCACAGCCGCCGCCGTCGCAGCCCCTGACGCCCGACGGTGTCGCGCGCTGGTACGAGAACGAGCTCGGCTGGGCCACCGCGGCGAGCGCCGACGGCCGCACGGTGCGGCTGCTGACCGGCCTGCGCTTCGACGTGCTGGAGCTTCCCGCGGACGCGGGTTTCGCTGTACTGCGGCGTCACGCGGGGCTCACGGGTCCCGTCGCGCTCATGGGACGGCGGATGCGGCTGCTGGTGGCCGCGGGGAGCGCCGAGGAGCTCCCCGGACTGCTCGACTGGCTGGAGTGGGGCGGCGTGGCCCTCGACCTGCGGGCGCTGGGAGCGGGCGGGCGGATGACCGCGCCCTCACCGCCGGGCCGGGCCTGCGCGCAGGGGGCCGCCGTATGGCTGCGGCCCCCCGAGCCGCGGCACGAGGTGGAACCGACACTTCCGGTCATCGCCGGACTCGGGTGTCGTGGGGAAACACCCGATCTCGTACGTCTTGTGGGCACGGCGGCGACGGAATGCCACCGGGCCCGGTTGTCGCGTACGAATTCCGCTCACGCGAATGCTCAGCCGTTGGCCTTCTCGTAGGCCTCACGGATGTCGGCCGGGACGCGGCCGCGGTCATTCACGTTGTAGCCGTTCGCCTTGGCCCACTTACGGATCTCGGCGGTGTTCTGGTTGCCGCCCGTCGCGGCGCGCGTCTTGCCGCGACCGGAAGCCGCACGGCCACCGGTGCGCCGGCCGCTCTTGGTGTACGGGTCGAGCAGACCGCGGAGCTTGTCCGCGTTCGCGGTGGTGAGGTCGATCTCGTAGGTCTTGCCATCCAGAGCGAACGTCACGGTCTCGTCCGCCTCGCCGCCGTCGAGGTCATCGACAAGAAGGACCTGAACCTTCTGTGCCACCGGATTTCCTTTCATCGAAAATGCAGTACGCGGAAAGGAAACCGCTTTTCTCTGGAAAACACAAACCCCTGGTGGAGGTTCAGTACCGCGAGAAGACGGGAAACGTGCGCGTTTCGGACATAGGGCTCCGTCGGCTTCTGACGATCACAGGTGCAGAAGCATCCGACTGTTGCCCAAGGTGTTCGGCTTCACCCGTTCGAGACCCAGGAACTCCGCCACGCCCTCGTCATAGGAACGCAGCAGCTCGCTGTAGACATCTCCGTCGACCGGAGCCTCTCCGATCTCGACGAAGCCGTGCTTCAAGAAGAACTCGACTTCGAAGGTGAGGCAGAAAACCTTGCGGACTCCCAGCCAGCGCGCGGTCTGGAGCAGCTTGTCCAGCACCTGGTGCCCCACTCCGGCGCCCTTGAACGCGGGATCGACGGCGAGAGTGCGCACTTCGGCGAGGTCTTCCCACATCACGTGCAGCGCGCCGCAGCCGACCACGGCGGCGTCCTCGTCGCGTTCGGCGACCCAGAACTCCTGGATGTCCTCGTAAAGCGTCACGTTCGCTTTGTCGAGCAGGATCCGCTTCTGCGCGTAGGTGTCGACGAGACTGCGCACGGACGGCACATCACTGGTCCTCGCACGCCGGACGGTGATGGCTTTTCGCTCTGACGGCATACGTCGACGCTATCGCCCCGGACCCCCGGGGCTCTCGTCACCCTCTGCGGGTGCGCCGCCCTCGGCGGGCGCCGCGGGTTCGGCGGCTGCAGGGGCTGCAGGGGCTTCTACCGGATCGGTGCGCTGTACGACGCGCATCGCGTCCTCCAGCGCCTCGCGCTGCTCCGCCGACATCATGCCGAAGAAGGCCACCAGTGCCGCCGCGGGGTTGTCACTCGTCGACCAGGCTTCGTTCATCAGTGCGGCCGAGTAGGCGGCACGGGTGGAAACAGCCGTATATCGATAGGCGCGGCCTTCGACTTCCCTGCGGACCCAGCCCTTCTGATGGAGATTGTCCATTACGGTCATGACCGTCGTGTAGGCGATGGACCGTTCCTTCTGAAGGTCTTCCAGGACTTCCCTGACGGTGACCGGACGGTTCCACTGCCACACGCGCGTCATGACGGCGTCTTCCAGCTCTCCCAATTGGCGAGGCACAGCGCCACCATAGTAGGAGAAATCGGTAATGGCTGGTTATTTGCGCAGCGAAAAGGGCGTACGACTCGAAATGAGCCGTACGCCCTCGTGAGGCAAGGGACCGGTCAGGCGTCGCCGGGGGTCGGCCGGCCTGCCTGGCGGGTGCTCTCCGCCCGGGCGAGCGCGGCGTCCACGGCCGCGTCCTCCTTGGCCTTGTGGGAGCCGCCCTGCGTCTTGACGATCGTCGTGACCAGAGCGATGAAGAACGCGGCCATCACCACGGGGGGCAGGAGCGCGGAAACGTAGTCCATGCGGTCCAGGGTAGCTACCCCGCCGCCCTCCGCTGCCGCGGGGGCTCGGGGCGCTTGCGGGGCGGGAAGACCTCGGAAGGCTTCGGCATAGGGCGCTCCAAAGGATCGCGGGAGGGCTCCGGCTGCTTGGGCTTCGGCGGCTCGTCGGCGCCCGGGGCGCGGCCGCCCGCGATGGCCAGCAGCCGGGTGCGCGGGAGGGGCGCGGCGGTGCGGCCGGCCAGGCGCGCCCGCACGGACCGCTCGGCGACGGCCCGGCAGCGGTCGAGGAGCGCCGCGCCGGCCGGCGTGCCGCGCAGCCCGCGCAGGGCCACGAGATCCTCGGGGACGGGCTGGTAGCCGGTGGCCAGGGCGTCCTGGAGCAGCCCCAGATAGCCGCCGGCGGCCGCGGGGAGTGCGTCGCGGTAGCGGACGAGGTCGGCGAGGAGGAACGCGCGCAGCCGGTCCGCCTCGCGGACCGCCTCGTCCAGGGAGCCGGCGAGGCGCAGGCAGTCCTGGACGTCTTCGTCGGAAAGTGACGCGGGATGGAGGGCGATGGCGAGGGCGCGTCGGAGCACACGCAGCTCGTCCGCGCCGAACGCCATTCCGCCACGTGATCCGTAGGGCGTGGGCATGAGGTGACAATACGCACCAAACGGACAAAATCGGTTTAATGGATCTACGACGGCGCGGCGCGGCCGCCCGGCCGGGGCAGGGGCGGACGCCGCCCGCCACCACCCCCGCCGGGGTCACATCCGGGAGACGTTCCGCTCGTACACCAGCCGCAGGCCGATCAGGGTCAGCCACGGCTCGTGCTCGTCGATCTCCGAGGACTCGCCGAGCACCATCGGGGCCAGGCCGCCCGTGGCGATGACGGTCACGTCGTCCGGGTCGCCGTCGGGCCCCACGAGCTCGCGGGCCATGCGCCGCGTCACGCCGTCGACCTGGCCCGCGAAGCCGTAGACGATGCCGGACTGCATGGCCTCGACGGTGTTCTTGCCGATCACGCTGCGCGGCCGGGCCAGCTCGATCTTGCGGAGCTGGGCGCCCTTGACGCCGAGCGCCTCGACCGAGATCTCGATGCCCGGGGCGATGACGCCGCCCGTGTACTCGCCGCGCGCCGACACCGCGTCGAACGTCGTCGCCGTACCGAAGTCCACGACGATCGCCGGACCGCCGTAGAGCTCGACCGCCGCGACCGCGTTGATGATGCGGTCCGCGCCGACCTCCTTCGGGTTGTCCATCAGGATCGGCACGCCCGTCTTGATGCCGGGCTCGACGAGCACGGCGGGGACGTCCCCGTAGTACCGGCGGGTCACCTCGCGCAGCTCGTGCAGCACGGACGGGACGGTCGAGCAGATCGCGATGCCCTCGATGCCGTCGCCCAGTTCGTCGCCCAGCAGCGGGTGCATGCCCATCAGGCCCTGGAGGAGTACGGCGAGCTCGTCGGCCGTGCGGCGGGCGTCGGTGGAGATGCGCCAGTGCTCGACGATCTCCTCCCCGTCGAACAGACCGAGGACGGTGTGCGTGTTGCCGACGTCGATGGTGAGCAGCATGGGTTACTTCGCCTCGCGCAGGTCGAGGCCGATGTCGAGGATCGGGGAGGAGTGCGTGAGCGCCCCGACGGCGAGGAAGTCGACACCCGTGTCCGCGTACGCGCGGGCGTTCTCCAGGGTCAGGCGGCCGGAGGACTCGAGGATCGCGCGGCCGTTCACGAGAGCGACCGCCTCGGCGGTCTGCTCCGGGGTGAAGTTGTCCAGGAGGATCAGGTCGGCGCCCGCCTCCAGGACCTCGGTCACCTGGGCCAGCGTGTCGACCTCGACCTCGATGGGGACCTCGGGGAACGCCTCGCGCACGAGCGTGAACGCCTCGGCCACGCCGCCCGCCGCGACCACGTGGTTGTCCTTCACGAGCGCCGCGTCCGAGAGGGACATGCGGTGGTTGACGCCGCCGCCGCAGCGGACCGCGAACTTCTCCAGGGCGCGCAGCCCGGGGGTCGTCTTGCGGGTGTCGCGGACCTTGGCGCCGGTGCCTTCGAGGGCGTCCGCCCACGCGCGGGTGGCCGTCGCGATGCCCGAGAGCCGGCACAGCGCGTTGAGCGCGCTGCGCTCGCCGGTGAGCAGGTCGCGGGTGCGGGTGGTGACGCTGATGAGCTTCTGCCCGGCCTCGACCCGGTCGCCGTCCTCGACGTGCCGCTCGACCTCGAACTCGTCGGTGCAGATGACCGAGAGGATCGCTTCGGCGACGCGCAGACCCGCCACGGTGCCGGCCTCGCGGGCCGTGAAGTCGCCGGTCGCGACGGCGTCCTCGGGGACGGTCGCGACACTCGTGACGTCCACCCCGTGCGCCAGGTCCTCGGCGAGGGCGACGTTCGCGATGTCCTCGACCTCCAGCGGGTCGAGGCCCGACGCGACGAGGAGCTGCACGAGGTCGGGGTCGAGGCCGCACTCGGCGGTGTCGAGTTCGTACGTCTCCTCACCGCCGCAGCCGCAGGCGTCGCCGCAGCCGCCGGAGGCGGTCGGCAGGAGCTGGGGGTTGTCGGGCGTACTCACGGTTACTGCTCCCTCTGAGCTGGTACGGGGCCGGGTTCTACGGGCGGGAACGATGCGGTTTCGGTGCGGTGCACGGCGAGCGTGCGGCCGGGTGCGAGCCGTACGACGAGGTGGCGGCGCCAGGTGTCGTCGTCGCGGTCGGGGCGGTCCTCGCGCCAGTGGCAGCCGCGGGTCTCCTCGCGGGCGCGGGCGGCGGCGACCAGGACGCGCGCCACGAGGAGGAGGTTGGTGGCCTCCCAGGCATCCACGCCGGGTTCTGCGTCCTTGGCGTCATTGGCGTCGCTCCCGTGCTCCCGGTCCGCCGCCGCGGCGTCTCCTCCGGCCGGGTCCGCCGCGGTCCGGTACAGGAGCTCCAGGGCGTCGGCCGCGTGGTCGAGGCTGTCGGCGGAACGCAGCACTCCGGCGCCCGCCGTCATGATCCGCTGGATCCGGATGCGGGTGGCCGGGTCGAGGAGCGGGCCGGGGGCCTCCTCGCCGCCCACCGCCGGGCCGGGCGAGGCGGGGTGGGCCGCGATGTCGTCGGCGATGCGCTCGGCGAAGACCAGGCCCTCCAGGAGGGAGTTCGAGGCGAGCCGGTTCGCGCCGTGCACGCCCGTGCAGGCCACCTCGCCGCACGCGTAGAGCCCCGGGACCGTGGTGCGTCCGTGGAGGTCCGTGCGTACGCCGCCGGACGCGTAGTGCGCCGCCGGGGCGACCGGAATGGGCTGGGTGACGGGGTCGATGCCGTGCGAGCGGCAGGCCGCCAGGATGGTCGGGAAGCGGTTCTCCCACATCTCGGCGCCGAAGTGGCGGGCGTCGAGGTACATGTGCTCGGCGCCCTGCTCGCGCATCCGCCGCATGATGCCCTTGGCGACGATGTCGCGCGGGGCCAGCTCCGCGAGCTCGTGCTGCCCGACCATGAAGCGCACGCCGTCCGCGTCGACGAGGTGGGCGCCCTCGCCCCGTACGGCCTCCGACACCAGGGGCTGCTGGCCCTCCGCGTCCGCGCCCAGGAAGAGCACCGTCGGGTGGAACTGGACGAATTCGAGGTCCGAGACCTCGGCGCCCGCGCGCAGCGCCAGCGCGACGCCGTCGCCGGTCGAGACGGACGGGTTCGTGGTGGCCGAGAAGACCTGCCCCATGCCGCCGGTCGCGAGGACGACGGCCGGGGCGCGGACGGCGCCGACGCCGTCGTGCTGGCCCTCGCCCATGACGTGCAGGGTGACGCCCGCCGTACGACCGTCGGCGTCCGTCAGCAGGTCCAGGACCAGGGCGTTCTCGATCGTACGGAGGGACGCGAGCCGTACGGCCTCGACGAGCGCCCGGGAGATCTCCGCGCCCGTGGCGTCGCCGCCGGCGTGGGCGATGCGGCGGCGGTGGTGGCCGCCCTCGCGGGT
The DNA here is from genome assembly GCF_056429965.1 of Streptomyces sp. NPDC046122. Taxonomy (NCBI): domain Bacteria; kingdom Bacillati; phylum Actinomycetota; class Actinomycetes; order Kitasatosporales; family Streptomycetaceae; genus Streptomyces; species Streptomyces sp. NPDC046122. Next base: position 405,933 of record NZ_JBWKLQ010000004.1, read on the forward strand.
GAGCTGGATGACGCCCGACTCGGGGTCGGTGTCGAAGAGGGCGCCGGTGTCGATCAGGCGGCGCACGGCGTCGGGCCCCTCGGTGACCAGGGCCCGTACGGCCTCCTCGTCGCACAGGCCCGCGCCCGCGACGAGGGTGTCGTCCAGGTGCTGTTCGGGGGTGTCCCCCTCGCCGAGGGCGGCGGCTATGCCGCCCTGCGCCCAGCGCGTGGAGCCGTCGTCCAGGCGGGCCTTGGTGACGACGACCGTACGCAGGCCGGCGGCGGCGCACCGCAGGGCCGCGGTCAGGCCGGCGACGCCGGAGCCGACGACCACGACGTCCGCGTCGACGGTCCAGCCGGGGGCGGGGGCCTTCAGCCGTATACCGGTTCGGGTCATGCCGGGGCTCCCTGCTCGCGGGCTTCGCTGTCTGGGCCGGCCTCGTGGACGAAGGTCAGCGGGATGTTGTCGATGAGGCGCGTGGCGCCGACCCTGGCGGCCACGGCGAGGATCGCGTCGCCGCTGTAGGCGTCGGACACCTCGGTGAAGTCGGACGGGTCGACCAGGGCGGCGTAGTCGAGGACGAGCGGCGGGTCGAGGCGCGCCGCCTCGTCGAGGACGGCGGCCGCCGCCGCGCGGACCGCCGCCGGGCCGCTGAGGTCCGCGTGGCCCGCCTGCTCGACGGCGTGCGCGTCGGCCGCCGCGCGGGCCTCCCCGAGGCCGGCGAGGGCCGCCACCCGCGCGGGGGTCGTCGGCGCGCCCTGGGCCGCCGCGCGCGCGTGCAGGGCCTCGAGGGCGATGAGCCGGTCGCGGGAGGCGAACAGCGCGCGGGAGAGGGCGAGCGCGGTGCGGCGCTCGTCGGGGGCGAGGTAGCGGTTGCGGCTGGACAGGGCCAGGCCGTCCTCCTCGCGGACCGTCGGTACGCCGACGATCTCGACGGGGAAGTTCAGGTCGCGCGCCATGCGGCGGATCAGGGCGAGCTGCTGGGCGTCCTTCTGGCCGAAGAAGGCGACGTCGGGCGCGGTCAGGTGCAGCAGCTTCGCGACGACGGTCAGCATGCCGTCGAAGTGGCCGGGGCGGGACGCCCCTTCGAGCCGCTCGCCCATCGGGCCGGCGGTGATACGGACCTGCGGTGCGCCGCCCGGGTACACCTCGTCGGCGGACGGGGCGAACACGGCGTTCGCACCGGCCCGTTCGGCGAGCGCGAGGTCGGCGTCGAGGGTGCGCGGGTAGCGGTCGAGGTCCTCGCCGGCCCCGAACTGGAGCGGGTTGACGAAGACCGTGACGACGACGAAGCCCGTGGGCCCGACGTGCCGCCGCGCGGTGCGGATCAGCGTCGCGTGGCCCTCGTGCAGGGCGCCCATGGTCATGACGACGGCGGTGCGGCCGGGCGCGCCGGAGTGCTCCAGCGCGTGGCGGAGGTCCTCGCGTGTGGGGACCAGCTCGAAGGCGGCGCTCATCGGTCCTCTCCCCCGGCCCCGTCGGCCGTGTCCCCGTCGGGGCCGGTGGCGCCCCCGTCGGCCAGTACGTCCAGCAGGTCCTCGGCCAGCTCCGCCTTGAGCAGGCCGTGCGCGAGGGCGCGGTCGGCGGTCGTACGGGCCATGGCGAGGTATCCCGCGACGGCCTGCGGCGCATGCTCGCGCAACTGCGCGACGTGCGCGGCGACCGTTCCCGCGTCCCCGCGGGCGACGGGGCCGGTCAGGGCCGCGTCGCCGGAGCGCAGCGCGTTGTCGAGGGCCGCGCCGAGGAGCGGTCCGAGCATCCGGTCGGGCGCCTCGACGCCCGCGGTGCGCAGCAGTTCCATGGACTGGGCCACCAGGGTGACCAGGTGGTTCGCGCCGATGGCGAGGGCGGCGTGGTAGAGCGGGCGTGCCTCCTCGGCGATCCATTCGGGCTCGCCGCCCATCTCGATGACCAGGGCCTCGGCCGCGAGGCGCAGCTCCTCGGGTGCGGTGACGCCGAAGGAGCAGCCCGCGAGCCGCTGCACGTCGACGGACGTTCCCGTGAACGTCATCGCGGGGTGCAGGGCCAGGGGCAGCGCGCCGGCGCGCAGGGCGGGCTCCAGCACGCGCGTTCCGTACCGTCCGGAGGTGTGCACGAGGAGCTGTCCGGGGCGTACCGCGCCGGTCTCCGCGAGCCCCTCGACGAGGCCCGGCAGGGCGTCGTCGGGAACGGTCAGCAGGACGAGTTCGGCGCGGGCCAGGACTTCGGCGGGGGTGACGAGCGGGACGTCGGGCAGGAGCGCCGCCGCTCGGCGTACGGACGCGTCCGAGACGCCGGAGACGGCGACCGGGCGGTGGCCCGCGAGCCGCAGCGCGGCGGCGAGGGCGGGGCCCACCCTGCCCGCGCCGACCACGCCCACGGTGAGGCGGGCTGGGCGGTTCCTGGCATCCAGGGGCTCATGTGCTGCGTGTGGTGCGTTCACGTTCACGCGGGGACGGCCTTCCGTTCCAGTCCGCGGGGGGTACCGGACGATTTCTGGTCATGCTACGCCAGCGTTTCGTCCGATTGCCTCGCTGTCCACAGGCTGTGGGCAGGGGCCGCACGGTACGCGATGATCGTCCGATGACGGACAGCAGCGAGCAGGACGAGCGCCGGCGCAGGCTCACCGCCTGGAGAAAGTCCGGGCGCACTCTCTGGCGTGCCCCGGTCGAGTCGACGGTGGCCGAGCGGCTGGCGGCGCTGGCGGACGCCGGCGGCGTGTACGACCTGGACGAGTGGTCCGACGTGTACGGCGACGGCGTGGTCGCCGAGCTGGAGCGGCGCGTCGCGCGGACGCTGGGCACGGAGGCGGCGGCGTACTTCCCGACCGGCACGATGGCGCAGCAGGTGGCGCTGCGGTGCTGGGCGGGGCGTACCGGCAGCGCGACGGTGGCGCTGCATCCGCTGTCGCACCCGGAGGTGCACGAGGGCGGCGCGCTGTCGGCGGTGAGCGGGCTGCGCACGACGCATCCGACGGTCGCGCCGCGTCTTCCCACGGCGGACGAGGTCCGCGACTTCGACGAGCCGTTCGGCACGCTGATGCTCGAACTGCCGCTGCGCGACGCCGGTTTCGTCCTGCCGTCGTGGGAGGAGCTGACGGCGGTCGTCGAGGCGGCGCGGGAGCGGGATGCGGTGGTGCACTTCGACGGCGCCCGACTGTGGGAATGCGCCCCCCACTTCGGGCGCGCGCTCCCGGAGATCGCGGAGCTGGCGGACAGCGTGTACGTGTCGTTCTACAAGTCCCTGGGCGCCATGTCAGGGGCGGCGCTGGCCGGACCGGCCTCCCTGGTGGCGGAGGCGCGCGTGTGGCGGCACCGGTACGGCGGGCAGGTCTTCCAGCAGTACCCGGCGGCGCTCTCCGCCCTGATCGGCCTGGAGCGGGAGCTGCCCCGGCTGCCGGAGTACGTCGCCCACGCGAAGGTGGTGGCCGCGGCGCTCGCCGACGGATTCCGGGCGGCGGGCGTGCCGTGGTTCCGGGTGCACCCCGAGCCGCCGCACACGCACCAGTTCCAGGTGTGGCTGCCGTATCCGGCGGATGTCCTGACGGAGGCGTCGGTGCGGCAGGCGGAGGAGACGGGCGTGACGCTGTTCCGGAGGTGGTTCGAGGACGCGCCGCCGGGGCTCTCCTGCACGGAGGTGACGGTGGCGGCGGCCGGTTTGAAGTGGACGGCGCGGGACGTTTCGGCGGCGGTGGCGGACTTCACCCCACGCCTGGCGCCGGCCGGCGGCGCCTCCTAGCCGCACGGACGCGGCGTCCCCGCGCCCACCGGGCGGGGGCGGCGTGCCGTGCGGGCGCCGGCGGAGGCGAGCAGGGCGGCGAGGGCGGTCCGCAGCCGACAGGCGCGCGGCGGCCGGCCCTCGACCACCGCCCACAAGCGCCGGTACTCGCGGACCTCGCGCACCGCCTGCCAGTCGTGGCGGCCGGGCGCCGGGGGCGCGGGGGCTGCGAGACGGGCGGCGCGGTGGACGTCGAGCATGTGCTGCTGGATGGCGTTCATGTCCTCCACCCTGCGCGGGCCGCCGCCCGCGGCGCGCTTCGTTTGACGAGCCCCGTCAATCGGCGGCCGTCCGGTCGGCGACAGCGGGCACGATGGGCGCATGAGCGTGTCCATCGACATCACCGGCCTGCCCCCCGAGCGCATCACCTTCGAGACCTCCCCGCTGGCGGAGCTCGGCATGGCCCTGCACGCGCTGTCCGAGCCCGGCCACCACCCGGGGCTGCACGGCTGGGCGACCGCGGCCGCCGCGTCGCTGAAGCCGGACCTCGCGGACCGGATGAGCGAGGCGGAGTTCCTGTGGCGCAGCACGTTCTCGGACGTCTTCATGCCGTTCGCCGGGGTGCGCGGCGGGGACGGCAGGACGGGCGCCACGCTCGCCGAGGACCTGGACGCGCTGGACCGGCTGGACGACGAGCGGTTCGTCTCGGCCGCGCTGGAGTTCACCTGCTCCAGTACGTACGGCATCGCGGGTCCCTCCCCGCTCGTGGACGCGGCGACGCGCGAACGGGCCCTGGACCTGGCCGCCGCGCGCGGCCCCCGGCAGACGGACTTCGCCCGGCGGCTGCTGGCCGACCCCGCCTCCGTACGGGCCTGGCTGCGGCGCCTGTTCGAGGACTGCGACCAGGCGTTCTTCGCGGACACCTGGCACCGGACACGGGTCCAGCTGACCACCGCCGCGCGGCATCACGGCGAGGTGCTGCGCCGCAAGGGACTCGCGGAGGCGCTGCGCGCGGTGTCCCCCGCGCTGACGCTGGAGACGGGCGGCAGCCCGGGCGGGGCGAGGACCCGTATCCACGTCGACAAGCTGGCCGAGGGCCGGACGAGCGCCGTCGAGCCCGGCGTCGGCGCGGGGCTCACCCTCGTGCCGTCGAGTTTCGGCCGGCCGCACCTGTCGGTCCTGCACGCGCCCGGCTGGCGCCCGGTGATCCACTATCCGGTCGGCGCACCCGAGCTCTCCTCCCCCGCCTCGGTCGACCTGCTGAAGCTGCGGATGGAGGCGCTGGCGCACCCGATGCGCATGCGCCTGTGCCGCAATCTGGCCCGCTCGCCGTACACGACGGGCGAGCTGGCCGACTCGCACGGCATCACCGCGCCCGAGGTCTCGCGCCATCTGACCGTCCTGCGCAAGGCCGGGCTGCTGACGACCCGGCGCCGTGGCCGCTACGTCCTGCACAGCCTCGATCTCCAGGTCGTGTCCCGGCTGGGCAGCGACTTCCTGGAGGGCGTGCTGCGCTAGCCGGTCACTTGTCGATGTCGCCGACGACGAAGAAGAGCGATCCGAGGATCGCCACCATGTCGGCGACGAGCGTGCCCGGCAGCAGTTCCACCAGGGCCTGGATGTTGTTGAAGGAGGCGGAGCGCAGCTTCAGGCGGTACGGCGTCTTCTCGCCCTTGGAGACGAGGTAGTAGCCGTTGATGCCGAGCGGGTTCTCGGTCCAGGCGTAGGTGTGGCCCTCGGGGGCCTTCAGCACCTTCGGCAGCCGCTGGTTGATGGGGCCGGGCGCCAGGTCCGCCATCCGGTCCAGGCAGGCGTCCGCGAGGTCCAGGGCGTTGTGGGTCTGTTCGAGCAGGACCTCGAAGCGGGCGAGGCAGTCGCCCTCGGTGCGGGTGGCCACCTTCAGGGTGTCCTGGAGTTCGCCGTACGCGAGGTACGGCTCGTCGCGGCGGAGGTCGAAGTCGACCCCGGAGCCGCGGGCGATGGGGCCGCTCACTCCGTACGCGTGCACGGCCTCGCGCGACAGGACGCCGACGTCGCGCGTGCGGCCGCGGAAGATCTCGTTGCCGGTGACCAGGTCGTCGTACACGTCCATGCGGGACCGGACGTCCGCCACGGCCGCGCGGGCGCGGCCGAGCCAGCCGGCGGGGAGGTCCTCCTTGAGACCGCCGACCCGGTTGAACATGTAGTGCATGCGGCCGCCGGAGACCTCCTCCATGACCGCCTGGAGCTCCTCGCGCTCCCGGAACGCGTAGAAGACCGGGGTGATGCCGCCCAGTTCGAGGGGGTACGAACCGAGGAACATGAGGTGGTTCAGGACGCGGTTCAGCTCGGCGAGGAGCGTACGGGTCCAGACGGCGCGCTCGGGGACCTCCATGCCGAGCATGCGCTCGACGGCCATGACGACGCCGAGCTCGTTGGAGAACGCGGACAGCCAGTCGTGGCGGTTCGCGAGCATCACGATCTGGCGGTAGTCACGGGCCTCGAAGAGCTTCTCCGCGCCGCGGTGCATGTAGCCGATGACCGGCTCCGCGTGCTGGATGCGTTCGCCGTCGAGCACGAGCCTGAGGCGGAGGACGCCGTGCGTGGAGGGATGCTGGGGGCCGATGTTGAGCACCATGTCGGTGCTCTCCGCCGCGCCGCCGATGCCGACCGTGGTCTCCGTCATGCGGCCAGTATCCCCTGTACCGGCAACGGCCCGGGCTCCGGCCCAGGGGGCGGACGCGGGACGTCTCCCCGGGTGCCGAACCTTCGGGCAGCGCCGCGGTCCGAAGGCGGCGGTTGCGTTCGACACCCTGCGGGGAGCGCCCCGGCACGTCCCTTCCGCCACTGGTCGAGAAGGCCGGGCGGGCCGGCGGTCATCGGGGAATCGGCTGCCTCAGCCAGGTGAAGTCGCCCAGGCCGCCGCGGGCCGTCAGCTCCGCCGCCTCACCGGCCGCCGACAGCGCCCGTACGTACGCCGCCGGGTCCGTGCCCGCCAGCGCCAGCGGCGGGCGGGCGGCCGTCACGCCCAGCCGGTGCAGCGCCTCGCGCTGCGACACCAGCTCGGCGCCCGGCAGCGCGCAGGCGTCCAGGGCGACGTGGGAGGTGAGGTCGCAGGTGCCGTCCGGGACCGGGCGCACCTCGCGGCCCGCCCGGAAGCCCGTCAGCGTGCCGAAGGGGGGCCGCGCCGCGCTCTCGTGCGCGTAGTCCACCGCGACCGCGAGGCCGGCGTCGAGTGTGGCCACCGCCGCCGCCCACGCCGCGTCGCGGGGGCGGCCGATCTCGGCCCGCAGCCCCGGTTCGCCGCCCGGCGCGAGAGGCCACCAGCGCGCGAGCCAGTCCGCGTCCGGACCGGCCACCGGGTCGCCCAGGCGCTCCTCGCCGTCCTCACGTCGTACGAGGACGTACCGCGCGACGCCCGCCGCGTCGGTCTCGGCCACGTCCACCGGGACGTTGTCCAGCCACTCGTTCGCGAACAGCAGCCCGCTCACGCCCGCCGGGGGCTCGGCGAGCCACTCGATGCGGTGATCGAGGCCCGGTGGCCGGGGCGCGCGTTCCACGCCGTACGCCCTCACCCGCGCCGCCGCTTCCGCCGGCAGCGCCGCCAGGACCGCCGACAGCAGCTCGCCCCGCCCCGCCCCCACGTCGACCAGCGCGATCTCGGCCGGCCGCCCGAGCGACGCGTCCACCTCCGTGAGCAGCCGCGCGACCGCCCCCGCGTACAGCGCGGACGCGTGCACCGACGTACGGAAGTGGCCGGCCGGCCCGCTGCCCCCGGACCGCACGTAGAAACCGCCGGGGCCGTAGAGCGCCTGCTCCGCGGCTTCACGCCACCCCTGCCACTCATCCGTCACGGCACCAAGTCTCCACCTTGGGGAGTAGGCTCCGGCCCACTGGATCGCTCCTCCGGTTGACCCCTGCACCCATCTGCTTTCCTTACGCTGGGTTACGTGCAACGCCTCTACGATTTCCTCCGCCGGCACCCGACGACTGTCGACAGCTTCTGGGCTGTGATGCTCCTCGGGTTCTCCCTGGTGTGGGCCGTACAGGCGTCGATGGGGACCGAGCCGCGCATCGCGGCCGTCCCGATCGTCACGCTGCTGTCCCTCGTGGTGGCCCTGCGCCGCCGCGCTCCGGAGAAGATGCTGCTGCTGGCCGTCCTGATGGGCGTGGCGCAGCTGGTGCTCGACGTGGAGGTCAATCCCGCCGACTGGGCGATGCTCGTCATCATCTACACGGTCGCCGCGAGCGACGGGCCCCGCTGGGCCTCCCGCGTCGCGCTCTTCGGCGGTCTGACGGCGGCGCCGCTGGCGGCCCTGCGCTGGCCCGCCGACAGTGGCGGCGGCTCGGTCCTCGCGTCGGTCTTCTTCGTGATCGTCATGGCGCTGCCGTTCGCGCTGGCGTGGGTCCTCGGGGACTCCATGCGCACCCGCCGGGCGTACTTCGCCGAACTGGAGGAGCGCGCCGCCCGGCTGGAGAAGGAGCGCGAGGCGCAGTCGCAGGTGGCCGTCGCCGCCGAGCGGGCCCGTATCGCCCGCGAGCTGCACGACGTCGTCGCGCACAACGTCTCGGTCATGGTGGTGCAGGCGGACGGCGCGGCGTACGTCATGGACGCCTCGCCCGCGCAGGCCCGGCAGGCGCTGGAGACGATCTCCACGACCGGCCGCCAGGCGCTCGCCGAGATGCGGCGGCTGCTGGGCGTGCTGCGGACCGGTGAGCACCAGGAGAGCGGCGAGTACGTGCCCCAGCCGGACGTGGAGCAGATCGAAGATCTGGTCGAGCAGGTCCGCACGGCCGGGCTGACCGTCGATTTCAAGATCGAGGGCACGCCGAGGCCGCTGCCGAGCGGGGTGGAGCTCACGGCGTACCGCATCGTTCAGGAGGCGCTCACCAACACGCGCAAGCACGGCGGGCCGGAGGCTGGCGCGAGCGTGCGCCTCGTGTACTTCGACGACGGGCTCGGCCTGCTCGTCGAGGACGACGGGCGGGGCGCGGCGCACGAACTGTACGAGGACGGCGGCGCGGACGGGCGGGGCCACGGCCTGATCGGCATGCGCGAGCGCGTCGGTATGGTCGGCGGCACGCTCGACGCCGGGCCGCGGCCGGGCGGCGGCTTCCGGATCAGCGCGCTGCTGCCGCTCAAACCGGCCCACTGAGGCCACCCGTCCATGACTCGCTACGCCGACGAAAGGCACCCCACCCCATGTCCATCCGCGTGATGCTCGTAGACGACCAGGTGCTGCTGCGCACCGGCTTCCGGATGGTCCTGGCGGCCCAGCCGGACATGGAGGTCGTCGCGGAGGCCGGTGACGGGGCGGAGGCGATCGAGGTGCTGCGGTCCACGGCGGTGGACGTCGTCCTGATGGACGTACGCATGCCGCGGCTCGACGGCGTGGAGGCGACGCGGCGCATCTGCGCGGCCCCCGACGCGCCCAAGGTGCTCATCCTGACCACCTTCGACCTGGACGAGTACGCCTTCTCCGGGCTGAAGGCGGGGGCCAGCGGATTCATGCTGAAGGACGTGCCGCCGGGTGAACTGCTGGCCGCCATCCGGTCGGTGCACAGCGGCGACGCGGTCGTGGCGCCGTCCACGACGCGGCGTCTGCTGGACCGGTTCTCCCCGATGCTGCCGAGCACGGGCAAGGAGACGCGGGCCGCCGACACCGCGCTGGCGCGGCTGACGGAGCGCGAGCGCGAGGTGATGCTGCTGGTGGCGCAGGGCCTGTCGAACGGGGAGATCGCGGCGCGGCTGGTGCTGTCGGAAGCCACGGTCAAGACGCACGTCGGCCGCATCCTGACCAAGCTCGGCCTGCGCGACCGGGTCCAGGTGGTGGTGCTGGCGTACGAGTCGGGACTGGTGCGCGCGGGCGGTGGCGGCGCCCTGTCGTAGGCCGCGTCGCCGCCTTTCCCCCGGTCCGCGCGGTCTCGCGGACCGGAGGCCCGTGCCGGCGGTCGCGGACCGGAGGCCCGTGCCGGGTTACGAGATCGCGCTGCGCAGGACGGCCACGTCCAGCTGTTCCGTTTCGTCATGGGCCGTCAGGTCGATGACCTGTCCGGCCGCCCGGCTCCCGACCGGTCCGTCCTGCCCCCGGCGCGCGTCGGCCAGCGCCTCCTCGCCCACCACGTCCGCGAGGTCCTCGTTCTGCACCGCTTCGATCGCCGCGGCGGCCGACTTCTGGTTGCCGAAGAAGTCGAAGCCCCCCTGGGCGCGCGAGGCGCGGCGGCGCTCGGCGGAGTACGGGACGACGGCGGACGACGGGCGGGCGCGTCCCGGGGCGGGCGCGGCGTCGCTACCGGCGGCCGCCTCGTGCTTCCCCTCCGGCTCCGCCACCCCGCGGTCCTGTGCCTCGCGCGCCTGGCGGGACGCCTGCTCCGCCGCGTTGCGCGACAGCTTGTCCAGCGCCATGGACGCGCGCAGGTACGCGGACGGCGTCGGCGAACTTCCGGCGGCCGGCAGCGCCTTCGCCGGAGCGGCGGCCTCGATCGCCAGCAGGCGCCGGCCTTCCAGGGCGCTGGCCCGCTCGGTCTCCGCCGTCGCGTAACGCCGCAGCAGCGCGGCGTGTTCGCCCCGCAGGGCTGCGAGTTCGACCCGCTTGGCGCGCAACCTGGCGTCGAGCCTGGCCCGCAGCTCGCGCGACTCCTCGATGTCCGACTCGAGGTCCGCGATGCGCTCCTCGGTCTTCCACTCGTCGCTCGCGCGGGCCCGCGTCAGCTCCGCCACCCGCCGGCCCGCCGCACGGTCCCAGCCGCGCATGAGGACCGCGCCGGTGACCGCCGCGGCGGCCGCCGCCGCGACCAGACCGCGCAACACCACCGGTTCCGTGAACAACCAGGCGCCGGCGGCGCAGATTATCGACGCGCCGGCGACCGCGGCAGGCGGAAGGATCCTGTGCAGGGGTGGCGAATGGCGGTGGCGTCCACGTGGCATGGCCTGAAATTTACCGTGCGTAGACGGCGGATGGGGCCCCGCCCGGCAAAGTGTTCCCGGGCGGTTACCCAATTCCTCGCAGGGGCTACTTCTTGATCAGCCCCTTCGACTCCAGGTACTCCTTCGCGGCGTCGGCAGGCTTCGCCCGGTCCGCGTCGATCCTGCGGTTCAGCTCGACCAGATCACCGGTCGTCAGCACCTTGGTGAGCTTGCCGAGAGCGTCCGCTATCTCCGGCGTTCCGGCGTCCTTCGCATTGACCACCGGCAGCACGTTGTCGGCGTTCTGCAGCTTCTTGTCGTCCTCCAGGAGTACGAGTCCGAACTCCTTCAGCGTCGCGTCCGTCGTGGTGGTCAGCACGAGCTGGTCGGCCCCGCCCTTCACCGCCTGCTTGGCCTGCGGGGTACCCACGCCCTTGGGGTCGACGCCGGTCACGTCGATCCCGTACTCCTTCTTCAGACCGGGCGCGCAGAAGGGCCGGACCTCGCACTCGTCGCCCGCCGCGATCTTCACCCCGAGCTTGGACTTACCAAGATCGGAAAGCGTCTTCAGGTTGTGCTTTCCGGCGTATTCCCTGCTCACCGCGAAGGCGTTCTGGTCGACCGCCTCACCGGCGGGCAGCACCTTCAGTCCGCGCGGCTTCGCGAGCTTCTCCAGCGCTTCGACGGTGGCGGTCACATCGCTGGACGCGACCGGATTCTTCTCCGGCGCCTTGGGCCCGTTCGTCTTCGCGTTGAGGAATTCCGCAAGCGTAGCGGCGTATTCCGGTACGACGTCGATCTCGCCCTTCTCCAGGGCGGGTTCGTACAGTTCGCGGTTCTCCACCGTCTTGACGGAGGTGGCGTATCCGGCCTCCGACAGGACCTGCGCGTACAGCTCCGCCAGCACCTTCGACTCGGTGAATCCGGCCGAACCGATCACCAGCGACGCCTTCTTCCCGCCGTCACCGGCCTTTTCCGCGCCGCCCTCCTTGCCCTTCTCCAGGCTGTCGCCGCCGCACGCCACCAGCCCGGCGGCCAGTGCGATCACGGCCACCGCCGCACCCGCCGTACGCGAGGTCCCGCTCATGAGGTTCACCATCCAAGACGAAGAAAGAAGGAACAGGGAGAGAAACCGTCAGGCCGTCCGCCGCACGGCGCCGCGCCCGCGCGTCGGATCGAGCAGCCGGTCGGCCGCCACCAGCGCGCCCTCCACGAGCAGCGCCAGCCCGGCGACCAGCAGCGCGCCGGCCACCACCTGCGGTGTGTTGTACGTGTTGAAGCCGGCCGTGATGATCCGGCCGAGGCCGCCCTCGCCCGCCATGGCGGCGAGCGTGGCGGTCGCGACGACCTGGACGGCGGACGACCGCAGCCCGGTCATCACCAGGGGATACGCGAGGGGCAGTTCGACCCGCAGGAACACCTGCCGCCCCGACATGCCCATCCCGCGCGCGGCCTCCACCACCGCCCGGTCCACCTCCCGCATGCCGATGTACGCGTTGGTCAGCAACGGCGGCACGGCGAACAGCACCAGCGCGATGATCGTCGGCAGGTCGCCCTGCTTCCCCAGGGGGGTGAGGGTCAGCAGGACCAGCACCGCGAGGGTGGGGATCGCCCGCCCCACGTTGGAGAGGTTGACCGCGAGCGCGCCGCCCCGCCCGATGTGCCCGAGCCAGAACGCCACGGGCAGCGCGATCAGGCAGGACAGCAGCAGGCACACGCCGCTGAAGTACAGGTGCTCGGCGAGCCGGTTCCAGACGCCGCTCTCGCCCTGCCAGTTGGCGCCCGTCGCCAGCCACGCGAACGCGTCCCCCATCGCTCCCACGGATCAGCCGGCCTTCACGAGTCGGGTGGCACGGACCGGCGCCCGGCCCGCACGGGCGCGCGGCGTACGCGCCCTGGTCCACGGGGTCAGCGCCCGCTGGAGGCCCAGCAGCAGCAGGTCGGCCGCCACCGCCAGCAGCACACAGATCACCGACGCCGTCAGCACCTGCGCCTTGAAGAGGGAGTCGAGGCCGTCCACGATCAGGGTGCCGAGGCCGCCGTACCCCACGATCGCGCCGACCGTCGTCAGCGCGACCGTGGACACCGTGGCGATCCGCACGCCCGCCAGCAGAGCGGGCAGCGCCAGCGGCAGTTCGACCTCCCACAGCAGCCGCACCCGGCCGTACCCCATGCCGAGCGCGGCCTCCCGCGCCTCCGCCGGCACCGCTTCGAGCCCGGCCAGGATGTTGCGCACGAGGACGGTGAGCGAATAGAGGACGAGCCCCGTGACCACGACGGCCGCCGACAGCCCGAACACCGGCAGCAGCAGCGAGAACATCGCCAGCGAGGGGACCGTGTAGAGCACGGTCGTGAGGCCGAGGACCGGCCCCGCGAACCGGGACCGGCGGCCGTCGCGGCCGCGCGCGAGCAGCGCCAGCGGGAAGGCGATCAGGAGTCCGATCACCACGGAAACCAGGGTGATCCAGACATGCTGGACGGTCGCGTCGGTCAACTCCTGGCTGCGGGAGCGGACGTACTCCGCGCAGATCCAGTCGTTCGCCGTCAGACAGCTCCGGCCGCTCATGCCGCCCACCTCCCCCGAGAACCCGAACTCATGTACTCATGCACTCGTTCCGACGACCCTATCCCCGGCCACCGACAGCCGCCGGAATCCGCCACGTTCCCGCAACATGGTCGTGACACCGGACCGGCCACAATGGGGACTCATGATCCGATTCGAGCACGTCACCAAGCGGTACGCCGACGGCACCACCGCCGTCGACGACCTCTCCTTCGAGGTCGCCGAGGGCGAACTGGTCACGCTCGTCGGACCCTCCGGCTGCGGCAAGACCACCACCATGAAGATGGTGAACCGCCTGATCGAGCCCACCGAGGGCCGGATACTCCTCGACGGCGAGGACATCTCCACCATCGACCCCGTCCGGCTCCGCCGCCGTATCGGCTACGTCATCCAGCAGGTCGGCCTCTTCCCGCACAAGACGGTCCTGGACAACACCGCGACCGTTCCCCACCTTCTCGGCGTCAAGCGCGCCAAGGCCCGCGAGCGCGCCGCCGAACTCCTCGACCTGGTGGGCCTCGACCCGTCGGTCCACGGCGACCGCTACCCCGACCAGCTCTCCGGCGGCCAGCGCCAGCGCGTCGGCGTGGCCAGGGCGCTGGCCGCCGATCCGCCCGTACTGCTCATGGACGAACCGTTCGGCGCGGTCGACCCGGTGGTCCGCGAGCACCTGCAGAACGAGTTCCTGCGGCTCCAGTCCCAGGTGCGCAAGACCGTCCTCTTCGTCACCCACGACATCGAGGAGGCCGTCCGGCTGGGCGACCGGATCGCCGTCTACGGGCAGGGCAGGATCGAGCAGTTCGACGCCCCGGCCGCCGTCCTCGGCGCTCCCGCCACCCCGTACGTCGCCGACTTCGTCGGCGCCGACCGGGGCCTGAAGCGGCTCTCCGTCACGCCCGTCGAGCCCGGTGACCTGGAGCAGCCGCCGGTCGTCCACCTCGACGACCCGGTCGGGCGGGCGGCGGCCGAGCTGACCGCCGGGGGCGCCCGCTGGGCCGTCGTGCTCGACGCCTCCGACGACCTGCACGGCTGGATCTCCGCCGAGCAGCTCCGCACGGCCACCGGGACCGTACGGGAGCACGCGCGCCGGATGGAGGCGTGGCTGCCCGTCGGCGCCTCTCTGAAGCAGGCGTTCGCCACGATGCTCCAGCACGACGCCGGCTGGATCGCGGTCGTCGACGAGGAGAGCGCGGGCCGCTTCCTCGGCGTGCTCACGCCCGCCCGGCTCCACGAGGCGCTGCGCCGGTCCATCGACGCCGACGCGCAGGACGTTCCCCGTACCGCCGTCGCGGTGGAGTCGGTCAGCTCGCCCTGAGCCGGTCGCTGATCCACTCCATGGCGGCCGGTATCTCGCGCCGCCAGGTGCCGAAGTTGTGGCCGCCCCTCTCCAGCGTGATCGAGGAGACCCTGGCGGGCGGCCGCACCTTCCCGACGAACTTCCGTGTGTCCTTCAGATTGCCCTCGCCCTCCTCGGAACTGGTCACCAGGAAGGACGTGTTCGACGGCTCGACGTGGTCCAGGCTCCAGAACAGGTCGGCCCGCCTGCGCTCGCCCTCGTCGCCGTGGAAGAGGTCACCGGTCGTCGCGTCCTCGGCGGCCCGGTAGTACGCGGACAGCCCGGCGCCCGCGCCGAACGTCCCGGGGTGGTGGATGGCGAACTTCAGGGCGCAGTAACCGCCGGTGGAGTTGCCGATGACGCCCCAGTTCCGCGCCCTGGTGCCGACCCGGTAGGTCTCCGACACCGCTTTGGGGATGTCCACGGCCAGGAAGGTCTCGGTCTGCGGGCCGTGCGGCACGTCCACGCACTCGGTGTCCCGCGGGGGCGCCACGGTCGGCCGGAGCATGACCAGGATCATCGGCTGCATCCGGCCCGCCTCGGCCTGGTGGTACGCGGTGCGCGGGTAGCGCAGGCCCTTGAGGAGGTTCTCGGGCGTGCCCGGGTACCCGGTGAGCACCAGGGCCGCCGGGAAGGTCTTCCCGGCGTACCGCGGTTTGAAGTACTCGGGCGGCAGGTACACGTACGCCTGGCTGGCTATCCTCGATTTCTCACCGGCTATGACGATCTTCTGGATCTGCCCGCCCACCGTCGGCTTCGTTCCTCCCCGCACGTCCATGCCCTGCTTGTCGACGACGGTGATGTCCCTGGCGGCGGCCGAGTGGTCGACCACCACACCGAGTTCGGTCTCCTGGCCGAAGAGGTCGGTCCATGAGCCGTAGAAGAGGAAGGACTTGTTGGCCGCGAGTCCCAGCGTGGCGAAGAGCAGCAGCTGGGTCACGAGGAGCAGAGCGACACGGCCCAGCACGGAACGCCAGGTGCGGCCGGCGAGCCGGGGCCAGAGCAAGACTGTGGCGAGGAACAGCACCACCGCCAGGGAGGCGGCCAGTGCCAGAACCGTGTTACTCGTGAGGCCCATGATGAGGAGAAAGCTTTCTGCCTGGATATTTCCTTCGGAGCGAGTAAACCCGCTCGCCGGGTGCGCCGTCCTAGAGGGAGCAAATTGTCCGGATGCCTCGGCCCCAGGACAGAAAATATTTCGCGAAGCCACGGGAAGCGATGTCTATCAGGCTAGATGGGGATGAAACCGGAGTGGTTCCCGGTCGGGTTCGGCGGATCCTGCGCGGTCCGCGGCCCGATCGCGTGCCCTCCCTGGTTGGTACGGCCTGCGCCGTCGTGGGCCTCCTCGACATCGCGGCCGGTGTCTTCCCGCGCTTCCGGCAGAGCAGGATGCACGCGGTCGCGGAGGTGCTGCCCGGCGCGGTCGGCCCGTTCGCGGCCGCGCTGGCGATCAGCGCCGGCGTCCTGCTGCTGCTCCTCGCGCACGGCCTCAAGCGCCGCAAGCGGCGCGCCTGGCGGGCGGCCGTGGTGCTGCTGCCCGCCGGAGCCGCGGCGCAGTTCACGTACCGGCCCTCGGTTCTCGGCGTACTGATCTCGCTGACGCTGCTCGCGCTCCTCCTGCGCCACCGGGGCGAGTTCGCGGCCCTGCCCGATCCGCGCAGCCGGTGGATGGCGCTCGCGAACTTCGTGCTCGTCGGCACCGGCTCCCTCGGGCTCGGCCTCGTCATCGTCAGCTCCCACCCGGCGGGGGTCGTCGGTGACCCGAGCGTCGCGGAGCGCCTGGAGCACGTCCTGTACGGGCTCTTCGGCTTCGAGGGCCCCGTCGAGTACGCCGGCCGGGTCTCCTGGACCGTCGGCTACTCGCTCGGCGCGCTGGGCCTGCTCACCGCCGTCACCACCATGTACCTCGCCCTGCGGCCCGAGCACCCGGCGGCCCGCCTCACCCCGGACGACGAGCGGCGGCTGCGCGACCTGCTGGCCCGGCACGGCGGCCGCGACTCCCTCGGCCACTTCGCGCTGCGCCAGGACAAGGCCGTCGTCTTCTCCCCCAGCGGCAAGGCGGCCGTCACCTACCGCGTCGTCTCCGGGGTGATGCTCGCCAGCGGCGACCCGATCGGTGACGTGGAGGCGTGGCCGGGCGCCATCGAGCGCTTCATGGACGAGGCCAAGGCCCACTCCTGGACCCCGGCCGTGATGGGGTGCAGCGAGACGGGCGGCGAGGTCTGGACCCGGGAGACCGGACTCGACGCCCTGGAGATCGGGGACGAAGCGGTGGTGCGCGTGCCGGATTTCTCCCTCGCCGGGCGCGCCATGCGGAACGTGCGCCAGATGGTCAGGCGCATTGAGCGCGCCGGCTACGAGACCCGGGTACGACGCGTCCGCGACCTCGGCGACGCGGAACTCGACCGCATCCGGCGCGCCGCCGCCGACTGGCGCGGCACCGACACCGAGCGCGGCTTCTCCATGGCACTCGGCCGCATCGGGGAGCCCGGCGACGGGGACTGCGTGATCGCGACGGCCCACAAGGCGGGCGGGTCCTACGGCGCGAACTCGCCGTACGGCGACCTGAAGGCCGTACTCCACTTCGTCCCGTGGGGCACGGACGGGCTGTCCCTCGACCTGATGCGCCGCGACCGCTCGGCCGACCCCGGCATGAACGAGCTGCTCATCGTCGCCGCCCTCCAGGCGGCTCCCCGGCTCGGCGTCGCGCGCGTGTCGCTGAACTTCGCGATGTTCCGCTCGGCGCTCGCGCGCGGCGAGAGGATCGGCGCGGGGCCGGTGCTGCGCGGGTGGCGCGGCCTGCTGGTGTTCCTCTCCCGCTGGTTCCAGATCGAGTCGCTGTACCGGTTCAACGCCAAGTTCCGGCCCGAGTGGGAGCCGCGCTTCGTCGTCTTCCGGGCCGCCCGCGACCTGCCGCGCATCGGGTTCGCCGCGATGCAGGCGGAGGGCTTCGTCACGCTGGCCCTGCCCCGCCCGTTCGCCCGGCGCGCCCCGGCCGCCCGGCGGCGGCCGTGCGCCCACCTCGAACAGCTGCGGGTGCGCCGCGAGGCCGAGCAGCCGGCCGCCTGACTCCCACCACCGGGTCAGCCGACGCTGACGGCGATCTTGCCGCGCGTGTGGCCCTCCATGCTCAGCCGCTGGGCCTCGGCGGCCTGCTCCAGCGGGAAGACGGCGGCGACCTCCACGCTCAGCGCGCCGCGTTCGGCCAGCTCGGCGAGTGCCGTCAGGTCGGCCGCGTCGGGACGCACGAAGACGTACGAGCCGCCGAGCGCCAGGACCGCGCCGTCCGCGATCGACGCGAGCCGGCCGCCGGGCGCGAGCAGCTCCGGCGAGACCTTGAGCGCGTCGCCGCCGACGAGGTCGAGCACGGCGTCGACGCCTCCGGGCGCGAGCGCCCGCACGCGGCCGGCCAGCCCCTCGCCGTACGTCACCGGCTCGGCCCCCAGGGACCGCAGGAAGTCGTGGTTGCGCTCGCTCGCCGTGCCGATGACGCGGACCCCGAGGGCGCGCGCGATCTGCACCGCGAGGGCGCCCACACCGCCGGCCGCCGCGTGCACCAGCAGCGTGTCGCCCTCGCCGGCCTTCAGGTGGCGGGTGAGCGCCTGGTACGCGGTGAGGCCGGCCAGCGGCAGCCCCGCCGCCTCCTCGAAGGTGAGGCCGGCGGGCTTGCGGGCCAGGGTGCGGACGGGGGCGGCGACGTACTCGGCGAAGGTGCCGCGGGAGACGAAGTCCTCCCGTACGTACCCCATGACCTCGTCGCCCGGCGCGAACTCGGTCACGCCGACGCCCGCCTGCTCCACGACGCCGGCGACGTCCCAGCCCGGTACGACGGGGAAGACGGCGTCGAGCGCGGAGTCGAGGTACCCGGCCTGGATCTTCCAGTCGACCGGGTTGACCGAGGCGGCCCTGACGCGGACCAGCACGGAGTCGGGACCGAGCTTGGGGGCCGGCACCTCGGTGTACTCGAGGACCTCGGGGCCGCCGTACGTGCGGTAGACGATCGCCTTCATGGGGACACTCCTGAGAAGCTTGGGGACGAATGGCACTATCGGGACTGCTTGAGCATCTCAAGCAACAAGAAAGACCGTAGACCTAAAACTTTGAGATAGTCAAGCTTCACGGGGTAGGCTGGTGCCATGCCAGAGACGATCAGGACGATCCCCACGAAGGCCCAGCTCATGGAGCGGCTCGCCGCCTCCTTCAGCGGCTACTACGGCGACTTCTCGCTCGCCGCCGCCGACGCGGGCCTCAGCGCCAGCCAGGCCAAGACCCTCGGCGTGCTGCGCACCGCCCCCGCCTCGATGCGCGCCCTCGCGACGACCCTGGCCTGTGACGCCTCCAACATCACCGGCATCGTCGACCGGCTGGAGAAGCGCGATCTCGTACGCCGCGAGGTCAGCCCGACCGACCGCCGCGTCAAGAACGTCGTGCTCACCACCGCCGGGGAGGAGACCGTCGACGCCATCCGGGCCCGCATGCAGACCACCCACGCCGCCCTCGACGCCCTCGACGACACCGATCGGGCCGTCCTCTACGACCTCCTCGGCCGCGTCTTCTGTGGTGCGCGCGGTCCCCGCACCACCGGCTGACGCCTACGCTGGACGCATGAGTACGTTGCGCGAGCGTGGCCGGGTCGAGGGTCTGCCGGAGTGGGACCGCTGTGCGGTGATGGGGGTCGTCAATGTGACGCCCGACTCCTTCTCCGACGGCGGGCGCTGGTTCGACACGACCGCGGCGGTCAAGCGGGGCCTCGACCTCGTGGCCCAGGGCGCCGACCTGATCGACGTCGGCGGCGAGTCCACCCGCCCCGGAGCCTCGCGCGTCGACTCCGACGAGGAGCTGAAGCGGGTGATCCCCGTGGTCCGCGGCCTCGCGTCCGAGGGAGTCACCGTCTCCGTGGACACCATGCGCGCCGCCGTCGCCGAGCAGGCGGTCGCGGCCGGCGCGGTCCTGGTCAACGACGTCAGCGGCGGCCTCGCCGACCCCGCCATGATCCCGGCCGTCGCGGCGGCCGGAGCACCCTTCGTCGTCATGCACTGGCGCGGCTTCAGCGGGCAGATGAACAGCCGCGCGGTCTACGCCGACGTGGTCGGCGAGGTCGTGACGGAACTGCGCGCCCGGATGGACGCCGTCGTCGCGGGCGGCATCGCCCCCGAGCGCATCGTCATCGACCCCGGCCTCGGCTTCGCGAAGCAGGCCGCGCACGACCTTGCCCTGGTGGCCCGTCTCACCGAGCTGCGCGCCCTCGGCCGGCCCCTGCTGGTCGCCGCCTCGCGCAAGAGGTTCCTCGGCCACGTCCTCGCGGCCGACGCCGGCGAGGGCGCGACCCCGCCGCCCGCCCGCGAGCGCGACGCCGCCACGGCCGCCGTCTCCGCCATAGCCGCCCACGAGGGCGCCTGGGCGGTGCGCGTCCACGAGGTACGGGCGACGGCCGACGCCGTACGGGTCGCGCGGGCCGTAGAAGGAGCCCTGTGAGCCGCGCGCGGACGGACGTCGAGCAGGTCGAGCTGGCCAACACGGCGTTCTACGAGGCCGTGGAGCGCGGCGACTTCGAAGAGCTGTCGGTGCTCTGGCTGGAGGACGAGATCTCCTGCGTGCACCCGGGGTGGCCGGTGCTGTCTGGGCGGGGCGAGGTGCTGCGTTCGTACGCCCTGATCATGGCGAACACCGAGTACATCCAGTTCTTCCTCACCGACGTGAAGGTGACCGTCCTGGGCGACACCGCCCTGGTGGTCTGCACCGAGAACACGCTGAGCGGCGGGCCGGCCGAGGAGGCCGGTGAACTCGGTCCGCTGGTGGGCCAGCTGATCGTGGCCACGAATGTGTTCCGTCGCACGGACGACGGCTGGAAACTGTGGTCGCACCACGGGTCCCCCGTTCTGACCGAAAACGGTGAAGAAGAGGACGACGAGACACCCGCTTGAGTGGGTAGGGGCCTGTGGACGGTTGGCGTCCGGAGCTGTTGGGTAGGGGCGGCTACCAGCCCCAAGGCGTCTTGTCCATAGCCCCCGTGGGCGTCCGGTGTCAGTGCTCGCAGGTAGATTCGGGTGAGGGTGACGTGCCGACCGCACTCGGCGGGCGCCCTCGTTCTCTACAGACAGCAGGAGTGATTCGCGTGGATCGTGTCGCGCTGCGCGGCCTCAAGGCCCGTGGGCACCACGGCGTGTTCCCCCGGGAGCGCGAAGAAGGCCAGACCTTCATCGTGGACCTGGTTCTCGGCCTCGACACCCGCCCCGCGGCGGCCGACGACGACCTGGCGAAGACCGTGCACTACGGCGTCGTGGCGGAAGAGGTCGTGGACGTCGTACAGGGCGAGCCGGTCGACCTCATCGAGACGCTCGCCGAGCGGATCGCCGAGCAGTGCCTCAAGCACGCCGGGGTGAAGGAGGTGGAGGTCTGCGTCCACAAGCCCGACGCGCCGATCACCGTCCCCTTCGACGACGTGACCATCACCATCACCCGGAGCCGAGTATGAACCGCCCACAGAGCGACCCGACCGTGCAGCCGGTGCCCGCCTCCGTGGTGGAACAGGTGGACGCCGCGGACAGCACGCTGTCCAACCCCAAATGGGCCGTGATCTCCCTCGGCTCGAACCTGGGCAACCGGATGGAGACCCTCCAGGGCGCGATCGACGCCCTGGAGGACACTCCCGGGCTGCGGGTCAAGGCGGTCTCTCCGGTGTACGAGACGGAGCCCTGGGGGGTCGACCCCGGCTCCCAGCCGTCGTACTTCAACGCGGTCGTCGTCATCAGGACCACCCTCCCGCCGGCCTCGCTGCTGGAGCGCGGCCAGGCCATCGAGGAGGCGTTCGACCGGGTCCGCGAGGAGCGCTGGGGCCCGCGCACGATCGACGTCGACATCGTGGCGTACGCCGATGTCGTGTCCGAGGACCCGCTCCTCACCCTCCCGCACCCCCGCGCCCACGAGCGCGCCTTCGTCCTGGCCCCGTGGCACGACGTGGACCCCGAGGCGCAGCTGCCCGGCCGCGGCCCCGTCTCGGACCTGCTGACCGGCGTCGGCGCCACGGGCGTACTCGTCCGCCCCGACCTGGAACTCCGACTGCCCGAGTAGTCGTTAGGCTGACGGCCGGCACCGGCCGGACGAATCGACCGGTTGGACGATCATGACCGGCTGTGACATGAACCGACGTGAGGGGCGCTCTCGGTGAAGCAACTTCGGCTCGGGGTACTGGCCGGCCTCTTCGCCGTGGCGGGCGTCCTCTCGTGGGGCGGCGCCCGGCTCTGGGACACTTTCGGCAGCCTGCCCAGCGTGCCGCTGGCGGCGCCGGTCGTGCTGGCCGTGATCGCCGTCGTACTCCTGGCGACCGCCCTCTCCATCCGCTCCCGGCTGCGCGCCCAGCGCGAGCGCCGCCCGGGCGCGAAGGGCGTGGAGCCCCTGATGGCGGCCCGAGCGGTGGTTTTCGGCCAGGCGAGCGCGCTCGTCGCGTCACTGGTCTGCGGGATGTACGGCGGCGTGGGCGTCCACCTGCTGATGAACAGCCTGGACGTACCGGCCCGCCGCGACCAGGCCGTCTACGCGGGCCTTGCCGTGCTGGCGGGCGCGGGCGTCGTCGCGGCGGCGTTCTTCCTGGAGCGGGTGTGCAAGCTCCCGGACGACGAGGACAACGGCGCGGCTCCGACCGTCTGAGCCGGTCCCGGCCGTCCGGCCCCCCGTGCGGCACCTCTGCCGCGCGGGATCAGCGAGCCATGATCAGGCTCATCGCCTCGTTGCGGGTGGCCGAGTCGCGCAGCTGCCCCCGCACCGCCGACGTGATGGTCTTGGCGCCCGGCTTGCGGATGCCGCGCATCGACATGCACATGTGCTCGCACTCGATGACCACGATGACACCGCGCGGCTCCAGGATGTCCATCAGGGAGTCGGCTACCTGCGTGGTGAGCCGCTCCTGCACCTGCGGCCGGCGGGCGTAGACGTCGACCAGCCGCGCCAGCTTGGACAGGCCGGTGATCTTGCCGGTGGTGGCCGGGATGTAGCCGACGTGGGCGACCCCACGGAACGGGACCAGGTGGTGCTCACAGGTACTGAAGACCTCGATGTCCTTGACCAGGATCATCTCGTCGTGACCGAGGTCGAACGTCGTCGTCAGCACGTCTTCGGGCTCTTGCCACAGCCCGGCGAATATTTCCCTGTAGGCCCGGGCCACGCGCCCCGGCGTCGCCCGGAGCCCCTCGCGGTCCGGGTCCTCCCCGATGGCGAGGAGGAGCTCGCGCACGGCGTTCTCGGCCCGCTTCTCGTCGAACTCGCCGATGGAGCCCTCGCCGTCCAACGTCACCGGGTCGGTCATCTGTGCCTCGTTCCTTGTGCTTCACATGCCGCAAACGGGCGGCCGTACGAAAACGGCGCGCCGAAAAACGCCGCGTCCCCCAGGCTAAACCTGGGGGACGCGGCGTTCATTCCGGGCCCCGTGAGGAGCCGGAAACGATCAGCTTTCGGGGCGCTCCTCGGGGACCGCCTCGGTGGCCGGGGTGTCCACAGGGCCTGCCGTCACCGCGGGAGTCACACCGTTGGCCGTGGCGCCATTGGTGAGGGAGAGCTCCTTCGGGGAGAGCACCGGCGGCCGCGTGGACGGCATACGGCGGGAAGAACCGGTCCACGCGGGGCGGGCCGGACGCTTCACGATCGGGCTGAAGATCTCGGCGATCTCCTCCTTGTTCAGCGTCTCCTTCTCCAGGAGGGCCAGAACCAGGTTGTCGAGAACGTCGCGGTTCTCGACGAGGATCTCCCACGCCTCGTTGTGCGCGGTCTCGATGAGCTTCTTGACCTCTTCGTCGACGAGCGCGGCGACCTCTTCCGAGTAGTCGCGCTGGTGACCCATGTCACGGCCGAGGAACGGCTCGGAGCCGTCCTGGCCGAACTTGATCGCGCCGAGGCGCTCGGTCATGCCGTACTGCGTGACCATCGCGCGGGCCGTGGCGGTGGCCTTCTCGATGTCGTTCGAGGCGCCCGTGGTCGGGTCGTGGAACACCAGTTCCTCGGCCGCACGGCCGCCCATCATGTAGGCGAGCTGGTCCAGCATCTCGTTGCGCGTGGTCGAGTACTTGTCCTCGTCCGGGAGCACCATCGTGTAACCGAGGGCGCGCCCGCGGGACAGGATGGTGACCTTGTGCACCGGGTCGCTGTTCGGAGAAGCCGCCGCGACCAGGGCGTGTCCGCCCTCGTGGTACGCGGTGATCTTCTTCTCCTTCTCGCTCATGATCCGGGTCCGCTTCTGCGGTCCGGCCACGACGCGGTCGATCGCCTCGTCCAAGGAGTGGTTGTCGACCAGCTTCTTGTCCGTACGGGCGGTCAGCAGCGCGGCCTCGTTCAGCACGTTCGCCAGGTCGGCGCCGGTGAAGCCGGGGGTACGGCGGGCGACGGCCCGCAGGTCGACCTCCGGCGTGACCGGCTTGCCCTTGGCGTGCACCTTGAGGATCTCGAGGCGGCCCATCAGGTCCGGACGGTCGACCGCGATCTGCCGGTCGAAGCGGCCCGGGCGCAGCAGCGCCGGGTCCAGGATGTCCGGCCGGTTGGTGGCGGCGATCAGGATGACGCCGCCCTTCACGTCGAAGCCGTCCATCTCGACGAGCAGCTGGTTGAGCGTCTGCTCGCGCTCGTCGTGACCGCCGCCCATGCCGGCGCCGCGGTGCCGGCCGACGGCGTCGATCTCGTCGACGAAGACGATCGCCGGAGCGTTCGCCTTGGCCTGCTCGAAGAGGTCGCGCACCCGGGAGGCGCCGACGCCGACGAACATCTCGACGAAGTCGGAACCGGAGATCGAGTAGAACGGGACGCCGGCCTCACCGGCGACGGCACGCGCGAGCAGCGTCTTGCCGGTGCCGGGCGGGCCGTACAGCAGCACACCCTTGGGGATCTTGGCGCCGACGGCCTGGAACTTCGCCGGCTCCTGGAGGAACTCCTTGATCTCGTGGAGCTCCTCGACCGCCTCGTCGGCGCCCGCCACGTCGGCGAACGTCGTCTTGGGGGTGTCCTTGGTGATGAGCTTGGCCTTGGACTTCCCGAACTGCATGACCCGGGAGCCGCCGCCCTGCATCTGATTCATCAGGAACAGGAAGACGACCACGATCAGGACGAAGGGGAGCAGGGAAAGCAGGATCCCGACGAACGGGTTCTGCTTGGAGGGGGAGACCGTGTAGCCCTTGTCGATGTCCCCGCTGTCGAACTTCGACTGCAGCTTGTTGGCGAGCGCGACGCCCTGGTCGCCGATGTAGCTCGCCTGGATCTTGCTGCTGTCCTTGACCTTCTGGCCGTTCTTCAGCTCGACCTTGATGACCTGTTCGTCACCGGTCGTCAGCTTGGCCTGCTTGACCTGGTTCTTGTCGATCGCCTGGACGACCTCGGCAGTGTCCACCGTCTTGTAGCCGCCGGACGAGCCGACAACCTGCATCAACACGACCACGGCGAGGACGGCCAGCACGATCCACATGACCGGCCCACGGAAGTATCGCTTCACGTCCATCCATACGGGGCGGTAGTCGCCCCGTCCCTCCTGCCCGTAGGTAAATGCTGCTGTTTAAAAAGACTGTTCTTCGGACGGTACCCCAGCATTGTCACCCGCGACTGCCGGGGACGGCTGACGAACCTGCCTTCCCCTGCTCCAACGGCGGGGCAAGGGTGGAGGTTCCCGTTCTCAGCCGCCGTAGACGTGCGGGGCCAGTGTGCCGACGAAAGGCAGGTTCCGGTACTTCTCGGCGTAGTCGAGGCCGTACCCGACGACGAACTCGTTCGGAATGTCGAAGCCGACCCACTTCACGTCGAGCTGGACCTTCGCCGCCTCGGGCTTGCGCAGCAGCGTGCAGACGTTCAGGGAAGCCGGCTCACGCGAGCCGAGGTTCGACAGCAGCCAGGAGAGCGTCAGACCCGAGTCGATGATGTCCTCGACGATCAGGACGTGCTTGCCCTTGATGTCGGTGTCGAGGTCCTTGAGGATGCGGACCACGCCGGAGGACTGGGTGCCCGCGCCGTACGACGAGACCGCCATCCAGTCCATCGTGACGGGGGTGGAGAGCGCGCGCGCCAGGTCCGCCATCACCATGACGGCGCCCTTCAGGACGCCCACGATGAGCAGGTCCTTGCCCGCGTACTCCGCATCGATCTTCGCGGCCAGCTCGGCCAGCTTCGCGTCGATTTCTTCCTTGGTGATGAGCACCGACTTGAGGTCGGTGCCCATGTCCTTCTCGTCCACCGGGGTCACTTTCGTAGTGCTTCAGCGCATCAGCCCTGCCGGATGACCAGTCTGCCACCCTGCCGCTGCGCCTCCACCCGGCCGGGGAGGTTGATGACCCCCTGCCCGCGCCAGCCGGTGATCAGCCGGTCGACCTCTTCGAGGTGCCGTGCGAAGAGCGATCCGGGCGGTGAGCCCGCGGAGATGGCCGCCCGGCGCAGGACACGGCGTCGTACCGCCGGGGGCAGGGCGTAGAGCTTCACGCACTCCAGCTGGCCGGACGCGTCCCGTACGGACGCGTCCGCCTCGGCGGCCCAGTCGTCCAGGGCGTCGGCGTCGTCGCGGGAGAGCTGCGCCGTCCGGGCGAGGGCCTCGACGACCCCTTTGCCCAGCGCCTTCTCCAGGGCGGGCAGGCCGTCGTGGCGCAGGCGCGAGCGGGTGTAGGCCGGGTCGGTGTTGTGCGGGTCGTCCCAGACGGGCAGCGACTGCACCATGCAGGCCTTGCGAGCGGTCTGGCGGTCGATCTGGAGGAAGGGCCTGCGGTAGCGGCCCGCGCCGGTCACGGCGGCCATGCCGGACAGCGAGCGGATGCCGGAGCCGCGGGCGAGGCCGAGCAGGACCGTCTCCGCCTGGTCGTCGCGCGTGTGGCCGAGCAGGACGGTGGCGGCGCCGTGGCGCTCCGCGGCGGCGTCCAGGGCGGCGTAGCGGGCGTCGCGGGCGGCCGCTTCGGGGCCGCCTTCGCGGCCGACGGTCACCGCGACGGCCTCCACGGGGTCGAGGCGCAGCGCGGTGAGGCGGGCCACGACCTCGGCGGCCCGCAGGTCGGAGCCGGCCTGGAGGCCGTGGTCGACGGTGACGCCGCCGGCCCGGACGCCGAGCTTGGGCGCCTCGAAGGCGAGGGCGGAGGCGAGCGCCATGGAGTCGGCGCCGCCCGAGCAGGCGACCAGCACGAGCGGCGCGGGCGGCTCGTGCGCAGCCGCGCCCGGCGCGGTGCCCGCGCTGGTGCCCGCCGTGATGCGCGGGGTGATGTCGTTCAGTACGTCGTGGAGTACGCGGCGGACCGCCAGGCGTATCGCTGCGACCGCAGGATGGGGACCCATGTCCGGTGCCCTTCGGTGAAGTTGGGGGTGCCTCGGGAGGAGAAGCCAGTCACTCAGAGTGCGTCGATGGTGACAGAGACGGGCCATTCCCCGAGCATTGCACGCCTACCCAGCGCTCACGGTCCCTCGGATGGGTGATTGGTGGGGCGTACTCCTGCCGTCGGCCGCACCCGGCCTACGGCTCTGCCCTACGGTGCACCCGCGCGACCCAGTCCGCCGGTTTGGCGATCTCCGTCTTCGTCGGAAGCGTGTTCGGGGAGGTCCAGACCCGGTTGAAGCCGTCCATTCCGACCTCCTCCACCACGGCCCGCACGAACCGCTCGCCGTCACGGTACTGCCGGAGTTTGGCGTCCAGGCCGAGCAGTTTGCGCAGGGCCAGGTCCAGGCGCCCGGCGCCTTGGGCCCTGCGCTGCTGGAACTTCTCGCGGATCTCGGCGACGGAGGGCACCACGTCGGGTCCGACCCCGTCCATCACGAAGTCGGCGTGCCCTTCGAGCAGCGACATGACCGCGGTCAGCCGTCCCAGGATCTCGCGCTGCGCGGGGGTCTGGACGATCTCGACGAGGCTGCGCCCGCCGCCCTCGCCGGCCTCGCCCTCGGGGCGGCCGCCGGCCAGCGACTGGGCCGCCTCGCGCAGGCGCTCCAGGACGGTCATCGGGTCGACCTCGGTCTCGGCGAGGAACGACTGGATCTCGCCCTCCAGGTGGTCGCGCAGCCAGGGCACGGCCGTGAACTGCGTGCGGTGCGTCTCCTCGTGCAGGCACACCCAGAGCCGGAAGTCGTGCGGGTTCGCCTCCAGCTCCCGCTCGACGTGGACGATGTTCGGGGCGACGAGCAGGAGACGGCCGCCGCCGGAGCCGGAGGGCAGCTCGCGGGAGGGCGGGGCGAACGTCTCGTACTGCCCGAGGACGCGGGAGGCGAGGAAGGACAGCAGCATGCCCACCTCGACGCCGGTGACCTTGCCGCCGACCGTGCCGAGCACGGCGCCGCCGGGGCCGGAGCCCCTGCGTTCCTGCATCTTGCCGAGGAGCGGGCGCAGGACCTCGCGGAATCCGGCGACGTTCGCCCTGATCCAGCCGGCCCGGTCGACGACCAGGACCGGGGTGTCCTGTGGCTCGTGCCCTTCGGGCATCATCCGCGTGAAGCCGCGGACGTGCTCCTCCGAGGCCTTGGCATGCCGGCGCAGCTCGGCGACGACGGCGCGCGCCTCGTCCCGGCTCACGTCCGGACCGGGCCTCACCAGTCGGGTCGCGGTCGCCACCGCGAGGTTCCAGTCGACCATCTCCGCACCACCGATGCTCGTCATGCGTCAACCGTACGTTGTCGACCCGGCCCGCGGTGAGGTCTTGTGCGCCACCCGTACCCCTGATCTTCCTCGGGGTTCAGCTGCGGCCCGGTCGTCCGCCGGACGGTTCGCAGCCGCAGTTGGCGATCGCGGAGGCCAGCCGGTCGAGGGACGACTGGGCGGCGGCGGGGACCGCAGCGCCGGAGGTGAGGAAGGCGAAGGAGAGGAGCCGGCCGTCCGCGTCGACGACGGTTCCGGCCAGCGTGTTCACGCCGCGCAGGGTGCCGGTCTTGGCGCGGACCATGCCCGTGCCGGCGGAGTCCTCGGCGTACCGGCTCTTCAGGGTGCCGCTGAAGCCGGCCACCGGCAGGCCGGTCAGCACGGGCCGCAGCTCGGGGTGGGCCGGGTCGGCGGCGCGGGCGAGGAGGCCGGACAGCAGGGCGGCGGACATGCGGTCGTCGCGGTCGAGACCGCTGCCGTCGGCGAAGCGGGCGCCGGACACCGGCAGCCCGAGCTTCTTCAGCCGGGCCGCGACCGCCTTGCCCGCGCCTTGGAAACTGGCCGGTTCGCCCGAGGCGAGGGCCGTCTGGCGGGCGAGCGCCTCGGCGATGTCGTTGTCGCTGTGGGTCAGGGTGCGCTCGACGAGGGCGGACAACGGCGCGGAGAGGACCCGGGCGACCGGTTCGGCCCGGTCGGGGCCCTGGCCCGGCGCGGGGTCGCCCTTCCCCTTGACGCCGCGCTCGCGCAGCATGGCGGCGAAAGCGCGGGCGGCGTCGCCCGCCGGGTCCGTGCTGCGCGGAGCGGTGCCGCTGCGGGAACCGTCGAGGCGGCCCTCCTCGATCATCAGCGGGGTGACGGGGCTGATGTTCTCGTTGGGGCCGATGGGATGCAGTTCGGGTCCCGCGTACAGGGTGTCGTCGTAACTGAGCTCCGTCTCGGCCACGCCGCGGTCCCGCAGCGCCCGCGCGGTGTCGTCGGCCAGGGAGGCCAGGCCGTCCCGGTCCAGCGTCGGGTCGCCGCCGCCGACGAGGACGATCTTCCTGCCGTCGGGGGACGCCGAGACGGTGGTCGCGATGCGGTGGTCGGGGCCGAGGGCGGCGAGGGCGGCGGCCGCGGTCGCGATCTTGATCGTGGAGGCCGGAACCATCCCGTCCGCGTCCCCCTTCCCGTACACCTGCTCGCCGGTGGCGGTGTCTATCACGGACGCGGTGCGCGCCGAGCCGAGCGCGGGGTCGCGCAGCAGCGGGTCGAGGGTGTCCGCCAGGCCGCTGCCGGCGGGCGGCGGTACGGGCTCGCCGAGTGCGGCCAGGACGCCGGGCGCGCTGGGGGCCGGCGCGGGGGCGTCGGGCGCCGCGGGCTGGTGATGTGCGCCACCCATGGGGCTCTGGGAGGCGGCCCACGCCCGCTCGGCCTTACGCTGACCCGAGTCCCAGGGGCCTGCCGCGGCCACCGCCCCGGCGGAGAGGGCGAGACCGGCGACAGCCGCGATCGCCGCGAGCTGCCACGTTTTGCGCTCCGGCACCTCGGACCAGCCCCTTTCGCGATCACACACCTGCGTGAGGGACACTTAACCACTGCGTGTTGCCGGGAGCATGACGCCCCGGCTCGTCCGGCCTACCGAACCGGCCGACGGTCCGGGGGTCGCCCCCCGGAAGGACGCAGCGCCATCCGGAGTTTGTGCTGATCATGGAGGAACCACCCGTGGAGTTCGACGTCACCATCGAGATTCCGAAGGGTTCGCGGAACAAGTACGAGGTGGACCACGAGACCGGCCGGATCCGCCTGGACCGTCGACTCTTCACTTCCACGAGCTACCCGGCGGACTACGGCTTCGTCGAGAACACCCTCGGCGAGGACGGCGACCCGCTGGACGCGCTCGTACTGCTCGACGAGCCCACCTTCCCCGGCTGCGTCATCAAGTGCCGCGCGATCGGCATGTTCCGGATGACGGACGAGGCCGGCGGCGACGACAAGCTGCTGTGCGTCCCGGCGTCGGATCCGCGGGTGGAGCACCTGCGCGACATCCACCACGTGTCGGAGTTCGACCGCCTGGAGATCCAGCACTTCTTCGAGGTCTACAAGGACCTGGAGCCCGGCAAGTCCGTAGAGGGCGCCGACTGGGTCGGCCGCACCGAGGCCGAGGCCGAGGTCGAGGCCTCGTACAAGCGCCTCCAGGCGCAGGGCGGCAGCCACTGACGAGCCCTCTCGGCTCGGTTCTGACAGCACGGCGGGCGGTGCATCCCCACGGGGGGGTGCACCGCCTTCCGCGTGTTGGGCGGCGCGCGAGGGGAAGGCGTCCGTCCGCATACTGGGCATGTCTGGCCATGGCTTGGGCATGCGGACGTACTGGATCAAGGAATCGAATTGAGGCGAGTAGTGGCGGAGCCGAAGCGCGGCGGCAGTGGGGCCGATGGTGAGAGCCCCGAGGACCGCAAGCCGCAGTCGGACGAGGCGCGCAGCGCCTTCACTCCGCCGGCCGGTGTGGAGCAGCCGGAACCGCCGGAGGAGGACAGCCCGACCTCGGAGTTCGCCGTCCCGGAGGGGCTGACCACCGGCGAGTACCCCATTCCGCCGGAGGTGTCGGGCTTCGACACCCCCAGCACCTACAGCGCCCGCAACGCGCCGCCCGCCTTCACCCCCGCCACGGGCATGCCCGTGGTCCGGCTGACCAAGGAGGCGCCCTGGCAGGACCGGATGCGCACGCTGCTGCGGATGCCGGTGGGCGACCGGCCGGTCCCGGAGCCGGTGCAGCGCCACGACGACGCGGGGCCCGCCGTGCCGCGCGTGCTGGACCTGACGCTGCGTATCGGCGAGCTGCTGCTCGCGGGCGGCGAGGGGGCCGAGGACGTCGAGGCGGCGATGTTCGGCGTGAGCCGGGCGTACGGGCTCGACCGGTGCGAGCCGAACGTCACGTTCACGCTGCTGTCGATCTCGTACCAGCCCTCGCTGGTGGAGGACCCGGTCACGGCGAGCAGGACGGTGCGCCGCCGGGGCACCGACTACACGCGGCTGGCGGCGGTCTACCACCTGATCGACGACATCACGTCGCCGGACACCGACGTCACGCTGGAGGAGGCGTACCGCACCCTCGCGGAGATACGCCGCAACCGGCACCCGTACCCCGGCTGGGCGCTGACGGCGTCCAGCGGGCTGCTTGCCGGCGCGGCCTCCGTGCTGGTCGGCGGTGGTCCGGTGGTGTTCCTGGCGGCCGCGATCGGAGCGATGCTCGGCGACCGGCTGGCGTGGCTGTGCGCGGGACGCGGGCTGCCGGAGTTCTACCAGTTCCTGGTGGCGGCGATGCCGCCCGCCGCCATAGGGGTGGCGCTCACGCTGGCCCCGACGACGACGATGTGGGACGTGCGGCCGTCCGCCGTGATCACCGGTGGGCTGTTCGCCCTGCTGCCGGGGCGGGCCCTGGTCGCGGGCGTCCAGGACGGCCTGACCGGCTACTACATCACCGCGTCGGCGCGGCTGCTCGAAGTCATGTACTTCTTCATCGCGATCGTCATCGGCGTCCTGGTCGTGCTCTACCTGGGCGTGCAGCTGGACGCCGAGCTGCACGCGGCCACGGCGCTGGAGACCGTCGAGCGTCCGGTGACGCAGATCCTCGCGTCGATGCTGCTCTGCTTCGCCTTCGCGATCCTGCTCCAGCAACAGCGGAACACCGTGCTGATGGTCACGCTGAACGGCGGAGTGGCCTGGATCGTGTACGGCGCGATGCACGACGTCGGCGAGATCTCCGCGGTGGCCTCGACGGCTGTCGCGGCCGGTCTGGTGGGTCTCTTCGGTCAGCTGTTCTCGCGCTACCAGTACGCGTCGGCGCTGCCGTACGTCACGGCGGCGATCGGTCCGCTGCTGCCGGGTTCCTCGACGTACTTCGGACTGCTCGGCATCGCGCAGAACGACCTGAACCAGGGGCTCGCATCGCTGTCGACGGCGGCGGCGCTGTCGCTGGCCATCGCCATCGGGGTGAACCTCGGAGGCGAGATCTCCCGGCTGTTCCTGAAGATGCCGGGAGCCGGCCGGGGGGCCAGCCGCCGCGCGGCCAAGCGGACGCGCGGCTTCTAGGGTCTGCCCGGCTCGGTGCCCCGCCCGGCCCCCGCCGGGTCAGCGCTTGGCGTGGCGGCCGCGCGAGGACGGGGGCGTGCCGTCGGGGTGGTCGCCGCCGGCGGCCCGTGCCTTCTTGTTCTTGCCGCGGGCGCGCAGGAACTCGATGGCGATCGGGAGGACCGAGATCAGCACGATCAGGATCAGGATCGCCTCGATGTGCTTGTGCACGAACTCGATCTTGCCGAGCGAGGCGCCGAGCAGCGTGACGCCCGCGCCCCACAGCACACCGCCGATGATGTTGAACGTGATGAACGAGCGGTAGTTCATCCGGCTCACGCCGGCGATGATCGGCGTGAAGGTGCGGACGATCGGCACGAAGCGGGCCAGCACCAGCGACTTGGGGCCGTACTTCTCGAAGAAGTCGTGGGCCTTCTCGACGTTCTCCTGTTTGAAGAGTCTGGAGTCGGGGCGCTTGAACAGGGCCGGTCCGACCTTGCGGCCGAAGAGATAGCCGACCTGGTCGCCGAGGATCGCCGCGAGGACGACCAGGGTGCAGACCAGCCACAGCGGGGTGTCCAGTACGCCGGTGGTCACCAGCAGGCCGGTGGTGAACAGCAGCGAGTCGCCCGGCAGGAAGAAGCCGATCAGCAGCCCGGACTCGGCGAACACGATGACCAGCAGGCCGATCAGGCCGAACTGCTCCAGCAGATAGTCCGGATCCAGCCAGGTAGGTCCGAGCGCAAGCGTATTCACGGGTACCGGGCTCCAGGGTGGGTTCGTCGTCTGGGGTGTGCTGCCCAAAGCTATCAACGCCACCGGTGTGCTCCTGGTTCCAGTAGGCCCCAGGGGATGCGAGGGAGCCGGACTGCGGCCAAGCTGTCCGGCAGGAGGTGGATGCGGATGAGCATCGAGGATTACGGCGGTGGGCAGGGCACCCAGTCCGATGTACTGGTGGTCACCACGAATGACGCCCCCGGGTACCGGGTGGAGCGGGTGATCGGTGAGGTCTTCGGTCTGACGGTGCGCTCACGGCACTTGGGGAGCCAGATCGGCGCCGGGCTGAAGTCGATGATCGGCGGCGAGCTCAAAGGGCTCACCAAGACGCTCGTGGAGACCCGCAACCAGGCGATGGAGCGGCTCGTCGAGCAGGCCAGGGCGCGTGGTGCGAACGGTGTGCTGATGATGCGCTTCGACGTGACCGACGCGGCCGACGTGGGCACCGAGGTGTGCGCGTACGGCACGGCGGTCGTCCTCGCCAAGGAGTGACCCCCGGGTCCTGTACGGCTCCGGGGCGCGTCCAGGGCCGTACAGGGCGCGGGTGCGGGCGGCGCGGCGCGCGTGGCGTGCGCTACGCGGTGCGTGCGGTGCGTGCGTTACGCGTGGCGGGCCGCGTTGGCCAGGATCGCCTCGCGCAGGTACGCGGCCAGGCCGGGCCTCGCCGCGTCGATGGACGTGGTGAAGCGCTCGTCGGCGACGTACATCTCGGCGAGGCAGACGTGCATCTCGTAGCCGCAGTCGTAGTGGTTGCGGCTGATCCAGGACCGGTGCTCCTCCGCGAGGTCCATGGCGCGCTCCGAGTCCGGCGCCGCGCCGTCCTCCATGGCGGCGACCAGGCCGGCGGTGTTCCGCTCGCCCTCCTCCTTGATGCGCCGCCAGTCCTCCTTGGTGTACGAGGCGCTCCTGCGGCGGGATTCCTTGTACGCCTCGCTGTCGCCCCAGCGCTGCTCGACCTCCTCGGCATACTGCTCGGGGTCGTGGTCGCCGAAGACCTCGAACCTCTCTTCCGGGGTGAGGTTGATGCCCATGTTCCGTGCCTCCAAGGCGGTTTCGACGGCGGCCGCCATCTCCTGCAGCTTCGCGATCCGGGCGGACAGCAGTCCGTGCTGGCGCCGCAGGTGCTCCCGCGGGTCCGCGTCCGGGTCGTCGAGGAGGGCCGCCACCTCGTCGAGCGGGAAGCCGAGTTCCCGGTAGAACAGGATCTGCTGCAACCGGTCGAGGTCGGCGTCGTCATAGCGCCGGTGACCCGCGCGGCTGCGGCCGCTCGGGGAGAGCAGCCCGATCTCGTCGTAGTGGTGCAGGGTGCGCACCGTCACTCCGGCGAATCCGGCGACCTGTCCCACGGAGTAGCTCATCGCCTTCCGCTCCTTCTTCTTCTCGGTACACGTCGACCCTGACGCCTCACGTCACGTGAGGTGCAAGCCCTCGCCCAATGAAGAGCTATGTCCACTTATCCACCCTTATGGTGAGCCCATGGCACTTCACCGAGGCGGTACGGGCCGGGACAGCGAGCGGCACCGCGAGCTCGCCCTGAACCCCTTCTACGGCGCGGCCGACCCGATCGGCGACATGGAGGCCGCCCCGCCCCGTCACCGGCTGCCGGACGGGCCCATGGCGCCCGCGACGGCGTACCAGCTCGTGCACGACGAGCTGATGCTCGACGGCAATTCCCGGCTCAACCTCGCCACCTTCGTCACCACCTGGATGGAACCGCAGGCGGGTGTGCTGATGGGCGAGTGCCGGGACAAGAACATGATCGACAAGGACGAGTACCCGCGCACCGCCGAGCTGGAGCGCCGCTGTGTCGCCATGCTCGCCGACCTCTGGAACGCTCCGGAGCCGACCGCGGCGGTGGGCTGCTCGACGACCGGGTCGAGCGAGGCGTGCATGCTCGCCGGGCTGGCCCTCAAGCGCCGCTGGGCCCTCAGGAACGCCGACCGGTATCCGGGCGCCGCCCGGCCCAACCTGGTGATGGGCGTCAACGTCCAGGTCTGCTGGGACAAGTTCTGCACCTTCTGGGAGGTCGAGGCGCGCCAGGTGCCCATGGAGGGCGACCGTTTCCACCTCGACCCCGAGGCCGCCGCGGCGCTCTGCGACGAGAACACCATCGGCGTGGTCGCCGTCCTCGGCTCCACCTTCGACGGCTCGTACGAACCGGTCGCCGACCTCTGCGCGGCCCTGGACGGCCTCCAGGAACGTACGGGCCTCGACGTGCCGGTGCACGTGGACGGGGCGTCCGGCGCGATGATCGCCCCCTTCCTCGACGAGGATCTCGTGTGGGACTTCCGGCTGCCGAGGGTCTCCTCCATCAACACCTCCGGGCACAAGTACGGACTGGTGTATCCGGGGGTGGGCTGGGCGCTGTGGCGCTCCCCCGCCGAGCTTCCGGAGGAACTGGTCTTCCGGGTCAACTACCTGGGCGGCGACATGCCGACCTTCGCCCTCAACTTCTCGCGGCCCGGGGCGCAGGTGGTCGCGCAGTACTACACGTTCCTGCGACTCGGCCGGGACGGGTACCGGGCCGTGCAGCAGGCGTCGAGGGACGTGGCCCGGGGGCTCGGGACGCGGATCGGGGCGATGGGCGACTTCCGACTCCTCTCGCGCGGGGACGAGTTGCCGGTGTTCGCCTTCACCACCGCGCCCGACGTACGGAACTTCGACGTCTTCGACGTGTCGCGGCGGCTGCGGGAGCGGGGGTGGCTGGTGCCGGCGTACACCTTCCCCGCGAACCGGGAGGATCTGGCCGTGCTGCGGGTCGTGTGCCGCAACGGCTTCTCGGCGGATCTGGCGGAGCTGCTGGTGGAGAGCTTCGAGGAGGTGCTTCCGGAGCTGCGCGCGCAGGACCGCCCGGCGACCCGCGACACGTCCGCCGCCACCTCCTTCCACCACTGAGCGAGCTGAACCGCGGCGGGCGGGGACCCCTGCGCCGGTCAGTCCTCACAGGAGGGCAGGGTGAAGGCGTCCCACCGCACTCCGTCGGCGGAGACGCGGTAGTCGCACCCGCCCTCGCTCACCAGGCGTGGCCGGAGTGCCGGGCCGTCCCGGTGATCAGCCGCAGCAGCAGCCAGCGCATCGACACGCGCTCGCTGTCCGGGAACCACGGCTCGTCGGGCAGCGGGAAGGTCTCGTCCAGACTCGGCAGCGACCGGACGAACTCCTCGGTCCGCCGCGCGACCTGCTCCCGGACAGCTGCTGTCCGCAAGCGGGGACTCAGAACGGGAAGTCGGTCCGCCCGTGCTGCACGGAGATCCACTTCTGGGTGGTGAACGCCTCCACCGCCGAGTCGCCGTTGAGCCGCCCGATCCCCGACAGCTTCTCGCCCCCGAAGGCGACCTGCGGCTCGTCCTGGACGGTCGAGTCGTTGACGTGGATCATGCCGGTCTCGACGCGCTTGGCGAACCGCACGCCGCGCTCGAGGTTCCCCGTGTGGACCGCCCCGCTCAGCCCGTACTGGCTGTCGTTGGCCATCCGTACGGCCTCTTCCTCGCCGTCGAAGGGGATCAGCAGCACCACGGGGCCGAAGATCTCCTGCGTCAGGACCGCGGAATCGGCCGCCAGCCCGCTCAGTACGGTCGGCTCGACGAGGTTGCCGCGCGTGACGCCCTGCACGAGCGCCGTCGCACCCTCCGCGAGCGCCTGGTCGACGAGCGCCGTCAGGGAGTCCGCCTGGAAGGTGTTGATGACCGGGCCGATGTGGGTCCTGGAGTCGGCCGGGTCGCCGGTGACCAGGGACCGTACCTTCGCGACGAACTTCCGCGTGAACTCCGCCTCGACCGACCGGTCGACCAGGATGCGGTTGGCGGCCATGCAGACCTGCCCCTGGTACACGAAGCGGCTGAAGACCGCGGCGTCCACGGCGTAGTCGATGTCCGCGTCGTCGAGCACGACCAGCGCGCTGTTGCCGCTCAGCTCCAGCACCGCGCGCTTGAAGTGGCTCGCGGCGACGGCGGCGACGTGCCGGCCCACCTTGTCGGAGCCGGCGAAGGAGATCACCTTCGGCACCCGGTGCTCTATCAGCGCGTCACCGATCTCGGCGATGTCGGTGACCAGCACGTTCAGCAGCCCGGCGGGCAGCCCGGCGTCCTCGAAGATCTTGGCTATGAGTCCGCCGCCGACGACCGGGGTGTTCTGGTTCGGCTTGATGACGACCGCGTTGCCCAGCGCGAGGGCGGGCGCGACCGACTTGATCGCCACGAGGAACGGGAAGTTGAAGGGGCTGATGACGCCGACGACTCCGACCGGCAGCCGGTAGACGCGGTTCTCCTTGCCCTCCACCGGCGAGGGCAGGATGCGCCCCTCCGGCCGCACGGCGGTCTGCATCGCCTCGCGCAGGAACTCCTTGGCCAGGTGGACCTCGTACGCCGCCTTCAGCCGCGTGCCTCCGAGCTCGTCGATGATCGCCTCGACGATCTCGTCCTCGCGGTCCTGCGTGATCCGCAGGGCGCGTTCGAGGACGTCCCTCCTGCGGTACGCGCTCGCTTCGGCCCAGGCCGGCTGTGCGCGCTCCGCCGCGAGGTACGCCTGGTCGACCTCGTCCACCGAGGCGACGGTGATCGCGGCGAGCTTCTCCCCGTTGTACGGGTTGAAGTCGATGATGTCCCACGAGCCGCTGCCGGTCCGCCACTCGCCGTCGATGTACTGGTGGGCCAGGTCGGTGAAGAAGGACATGCGATCCCTTACTGCAAGGTGTGCAGGTGCGGACTCCTGATAAAACGTCATCGTACTGGCCGGTTATGTGAGTTGGAGCAGGCCGCGGAGCACATCCCGCGTCTCGGCCGCACTCGGACTGTCCTTCTGGAGCCGCTCCATCACCCTCTGGTACTGCGCGACCTCCTCGCGCTTGTCCAGATAGAGCGCGCTCGTGAGCTGTTCCAGGTAGACGAGGTCCGAGAGATCCGACTCGGGGAACTGCAGCATCGTGAAGGCGCCGCTCTCGCCCGCGTGCCCGCCGAAGCTGAAGGGCATCACCTGGAGCGTGATGTTGGGCTGCTCGGAGACCTCTATGAGGTGCTGCAACTGGCCGCGCATCACGGCCCGGTCGCCGTACGGACGGCGCAGCGCCGCCTCGTCGAGGACGGCGTGGAAGTGCGGCGCGCGCTCGGACACCAGCACCTTCTGGCGCTCCAGGCGCAGGGCCACCCGGCGGTCGATCTCGGCCGGGCCCGCGTGCGGCATGCCGCGGGAGACGACGGCGTGCGCGTAGCTCTCGGTCTGCAACAGCCCGTGCACGAACTGGACTTCGTAGATCCGGATAAGCGAGGCGGCGCCTTCGAGCCCGATGTACGTCTGGAACCAGCCGGGCAGCACGTCGCCGTAACTGTGCCACCAGCCCGCCACGTTGGCCTCGCGGGCCAGGCTCAGCAGCGACTCGCGCTCCGCCTGGTCCGTGACGCCGTACAGCGTGAGGAGGTCCTCGACGTCTCTCGCCTTGAAGCTCACCCGTCCCAACTCCATGCGGCTGATCTTCGATTCGGATGCGCGGATCGAGTAGCCGGCCGCCTCACGGGTGACTCCGCGCGACTCACGCAGCTTCCTGAGCTGGGATCCCAGCAGGATGCGCCGCACCACGGAGCCGCTCGACTCGCCTGCGGTCACCTCTCCAGCCCTCCCCAGTCCGACGGTTCACTCGCGGAGCGACCTCCCCCAGGTGCCCGAGAGCCGCAGTCTGCCATTAAAACGCTTCGCCCCGTACTCATCCGATTACGGAAATGGCAAGAGCTGTACAAGTCACCGAAAGATACCCGGGGAAGAAATGAGCAAGAAACGCCATGGGTCCGGACACGTCCGGCGCGTGCACGTGCATCTGCCCTTGCATCTGCCGTACGCATTCGGAACCATGGTCCGCGCGCACCTGCATGCTCTTTCGTGCTGTGGCCGTACTACCGCCGCATCGCTACCGCTGTATCGCAACGACCGCGAATCCCGGGAGTGCCTCGCATGGGGACGAATGGATCGACCATGCTCGAGCCGTTAAGGCAGGGCCTTCCACCCATCGACCCCGCAGCGGTCTCCAGCTCGGCCTCCTGCGCGCTCCCTCCCCGGTACGACGCGGTGCGCGGCGCCCGCCAGTTCACCAAGTCGACGCTGGCCCGGTGGGAGCTCGGCGAGTGTTTCGACGACGTGGCGCTGGTCGTCTCCGAGCTCGTCACCAACGCCCTGCGGCACGCACTGCCGGCCGACACCCCGCGCGCGGGCGAGCAGGACCCTCCCGTACGGCTGCATCTGATGCACTGGACGTCGCGTCTGGTGTGCGCGGTGCGCGATCCCAGTCACGAGAGCCCGGAGGCGCGGGAGACGGACGACTTCTCCGCCGAGTCGGGACGCGGTCTGTTCCTGGTGGATTCCTTCAGCGACAGCTGGGGATGGCACCCGCTGGCCGGAACGCTCAAGGGCAAGGTCGTGTGGGCGCTGTTCCGGCTCGGGGGCGAGCAGCGGTGACCGGCTCCGGGAGCGGGCAGCGGCAACCGGCGGGGGCCGGCCCGGCGAAGAGGCGGACGGAACGGGGCGGCGGACCGGAGTGCGCCGGTCAGCCGCCGGCCGTCAGGTGGTCGAACTCGCCGTCCTTGATGCCGAGCAGCATCGCCTCGATCTCGGCCGGCGTGTAGACCAGGGCGGGCCCGTCCGGGTGCCGCGAATTGCGGACTGCCACATTCCCGCCCGGCAATTTGGCGAACTCCACACAGGAGCCCTGCGAGTTGCTGTGCCTGCTCTTCTGCCAGACCACCCCGTGGAGCTCTGCGGCGGCCATGCCGTTGTACGCGTGGTGCACAGATCGCTCCCGGAAAGTGCAGATGTCAACTGCCCCGGATCATAGCTTTGTTCACTTGCTGATGCATGGGCAGATGCACGTGCACGCGGGGTGCTCTCTCGGTTACAGACCCCCGGATCAGCGCGAGGAGTACGGCAACAGGGCCATCTCCCTGGCGTTCTTCACGGCCCGGGTCAGCTGGCGCTGCTGCTGGGCCGAGACCCTTGTCACACGGCGGCTGCGGATCTTCCCGCGGTCCGAAATGAATTTCCGCAGAAGATCGGTGTCCTTGTAGTCAATGTACGTAATCCCCGCCTCGTCCAGCGGATTGGGGCGGGACTTGAGGGGCTTACGAGGGTCTTTACCTCGGGACGGTCGGGACATCAGGCCTCCAGAAGGGAATCAAAAGCGGACGGCAGGCGCTTCCACGCATCGCGCCCCGCCGCGTATTCGGCGTCGGTCAGCAAGCAGGATTCGAGGAGCTCTTCGAGCCCGCCGCGGTCGAGACCCGGCGACGTGAAGACCAGGTGCTGACAGCAGTCGCCGTGCTCGGGGTGCCAGTCGAGAGCGGCCGCCGCCCGGCGCACGGCCGGCACCATCTCCCACGCCGCGTCCGGCAGCGACGCCAGCCACGGCCCGGCGCTCTCCACGCACAGCGCGCCCCCCGCCGCGTCCCACGCCATCAGCGTGTCCGGGCGGTCGGCGAGCCAGAAGCGGCCGCGGCTGCGGGCGGCGGCGCAGGTGAGGTCCTCCAGCGCCTCGTACAGGCGCCCCGGGTGGAAGGGGCGGTCGCGGTGCCACACCAGCGTGCCGACCCCCCGGTCGTCGGCGTCCTGCGGGAGCAGCGCGCAGGCGGGGTGCTGGCGGTTCGCCGCCGCCTCGATGTCGAAGCCGGCGAAGGCGGCCTCGGCCAGTTCACCGGAGGCCGCCCGCACCCGGCGGGCCGTCGGGTGCAGCTGCGCGAGCAGCGCCTCGTCCTGCTCGTCCGCCTCCTCGCTGTCCACCACGGCGAGGACCGGGGCGTACTCCAGCTGGCGTGCCCAGGTGTCCGCGACCGTCCGCTGGTCGGTCGCCGCGGCCGCCAGCCCGGCCTCCGCCAGGTCGTCGCCGCAGCCCAGGTACGGCAGGAGCAGTGCGGGGTCGACCGCCGTCATGACGGCGGTCAGATCGAGGACGCCGCCGCCGTGCGCGACGACGACCTCGGCCATCGCCCTGGGCTCGACGGAGTCCCACAGCTCGACGACCGCGAGGCGGGTGAGCCCGCTGCCGGCCAGCCGCTCCAGCTCGGGCACCAGGTCCTCGCGCAGCGCGCAGCACGCGCAGTCGTTGACCAGCGGCGCCTCGCCCGACGCGCTCTCGCCCTGGGCGTCGCGGACCGTGCGGCGCACCGTCCCCTCGGTCGCGGTCGACAGGTCGTGGTGGAGCGCGACGCTGCCGGGGACCTGGCGCAGGAGCTGCTCGACGACGTCCTTGCGGGCGTCGGAGTGCAGCCCTGCGACCACGACGACGGGCAGCCTGCCCTTCTCGCTCACTACTTCGCTCCGTAACGGCGCTCGAAACGCTCCACGCGGCCCGCCGTGTCCAGCACACGGGCCGTGCCCGTGTAGAAGGGGTGGCTCTTCGAGGAGATCTCGACGTCGACGACGGGGTACGTACGGCCGTCCTCCCACTCCACCGTCTTGTCACTGGACAGGGTGGACCGGGTGAGGAACGCGAAGCCGCCGGCCTTGTCACGGAAGACGACGGGGCCGTACGGCGGGTGGATTCCGGGCTTCATCTGCTGATGCCCCCTTCTGGTCTGGCTTCTGGTCCGGTCGGCTGTGGTCCGGTTTCTGCTCCGGTCAGCCGTGTGGTCCGGCTTCTGGTCCGGTCAGCGCTCTTCGCGGAAGTCGACGTGCCGGCGGACGACCGGGTCGAACTTGCGGAGCGTCATGCGGTCGGGGTCGTTGCGGCGGTTCTTGCGGGTCACGTACGTGTAGCCGGTCCCCGCCGTGGACCTGAGCTTGACGATCGGGCGGATTTCGTTGCGTGCCATGTGGTTAGTATATGGAAATGGTTCCCATTTTCAAAGAGGAGTGATCGCACCTTGTCCGCCCACTGCCAGCTGACCGGCGCCAAGCCCGGATTCGGCAACAACATCT
Organism: Streptomyces sp. NPDC046122; assembly: GCF_056429965.1. Lineage (NCBI taxonomy): Bacteria > Bacillati > Actinomycetota > Actinomycetes > Kitasatosporales > Streptomycetaceae > Streptomyces > Streptomyces sp. NPDC046122. The sequence goes on from NZ_JBWKLQ010000004.1 coordinate 447,673, forward strand.
CCCACTCGCACCGGCGCACCTCCCGCCGCTTCGACCCGAACATCCAGCGCAAGCGCTACTGGCTGGCGAGCGAGGGCCGCCACGTGCGCCTCACGCTCAGCGCCAGGGCCGTCAAGACGATCGACACGATCGGCGTCGAGGCGGCCGTGGCCCGCATCCGCGCGCGGGGGGTGAAGGTCTGATGGCGAAGAAGAGCAAGATCGCGCGCAACGAGCGGCGCAAGGCCGTCGTGGAGCGGTACGCCGAGCGGCGGGCCGAGCTGAAGGAGATCCTCCGCAAACCCGGGACGGGCGAGCCGGAACGCGCCGCCGCGCTGGAGGAGCTGCGCCGCCAGCCGCGCGACGCGAGCGCCACCCGGGTGCGCAACCGCGACAGCGTGGACGGCCGGCCCCGGGGCCACCTACGGAAGTTCGGGCTCTCCAGGGTCCGGATGCGGGAGCAGGCGCATGCCGGTTTTCTCCCCGGAGTGCGCAAGTCCTCCTGGTAGCTTGGCGCGTTCTGACCTACCGAATCTGGGAGTCCGGAGTGCGTGAGTACGTACGTACCACCGTCGCGGCGGCCGCTGTCGCTGTCGCGCTCGCCTTGACCGGTTGCAGCGGCGACAGCGGCGGCGGCGCCGACGGCGACAAGGGCAAGGACGAGGGCACAAGCAGCGGCGGCGACGCCGGGCGCGGCGGTACGCCGCCGAGCGAGGACCGGGGGGCGTCTGCGGACGTCGCCGGGTCCTGGCTCGCGACGACCGACGGGAAGATCATCGCGCTGATCATCCAGGGGTCCGACGCGGCTGTGGCCGGTGAGCACGTCTGCACGGGCAAGGTCGCCAGGGCCGGCGAGGTGACGCTCACGCTCAAGTGCGGCGACGGCGACACGGGCCGTACGACGGGCGTGGCCACCCCGGGAGCGGGCGGTGACTCGCTCACGGTGAAGTGGGGCAGCGGGATCAAGGACACGTTCCGCAAGTCCGCGGCCGGCGACGAGCTGCCGGAGGGAATCCCCTCGGGCATGCCGAAGCTGCCGGGTTCCTGACGGGGGGCCGGGGACCGCGGCGTGCGGGCGGGGCGGCGGCTGCGGGGGTGTGGGGTTGCGGGCGGGGCGTGTACGGGCCGGACGTGTGCGGGCGGGGGCGTGCCGCTCCGGGGGGCGACGTTCGGGACTGCATGATTTAGGCGCCCTGCGGGGCCGGACCGCGAAGCCGGTGCCCTGCCCGCACATCACGCTTTACGTCCCGAACGCCACCCCCTGCGCGTCCCGCCCCCTCGCGCGGGTGGGTGGTAGCCGTCACCGCGGGGCCGCCTCCCGGCGGTACGGGTGGAGGGGCTCGGCGGGGTGCGGGTAGAAGGGTCGGCGCTCGGCGAGGCCAGCGGATGGACGGGGTCAGCGGGTCAGCGGGTCAGCGGGTCAGCGGGTCAGCGGGTCAGCGGGTCAGCGGGTCAGCGGGTCAGCGGGTCAGCGGGGGATGGTGGGGCGGGGGCCCATGGTTGCGCGGTCGGCGGCCGCTGTGCCGTGTTCCCAGCCCGCGTGGTCGCTGACGCCGCGTACCCGCGTGGAGGTCGTCGCCGGGAACATCCGCTCCGCCCGGTCCTCCACCGCCACGTCCCGCGCCGCCAGCACCGGCAGCAGAGAGCCGCCCGCCTCCTCGGTCACGTGGTCCGTCGCCTCCGCCAGGCGCTGGCCGACCCGGCTGGCGTACGCCGTCAGGAACGCCTGGCGGAATGTCTTCGTGCGCTTGCGGCCGGCCGCCCGCTGCGCCGCCTCGGCGCGGGTCATCGCCGCCGTGCCCTGCACGAGGAGGGAGGTGTAGAGCAGCTCGACGGATTCCAGGTCGGGTTCGAAGCCGACGACCGTGGAGAAGTTCAGGTCGCTGTTCCACACCGCGCGGCAGCGGTTCGCGGAGGCGGCGGCGTCGAGGAGGATCGCCTTGGCCGTCTCGTACGGGGCGTCCACGCCGATCCGGCACGCCGTCGGGGTGTCACCGGTGTGCCCCTGCGCGGCCAGCAGCGCGGCGTCGATGCTGTGGCGCGCCATCAGCTCCTGCGCTTTGGCGGTGAGCGCTTCGGCCTCGTCCGGAAAGTCCGTTCCCTCCGCCTTGGCCAGCAGCGCGCGGATGCGGCCGAGCATGCGCGGCTCGTCGGGCGTGGCCGCGTGCGGGCGTACGTGCACGGGTTCGCCCGGGGGCGGCCCGACCGGTTCGATCGCGGGGAGGCGGACGAGGAGGCGGAAGAGTTCGAGGAGCGCCGTGGCGAGTGAGAAGCGGTCCGTCCGCTCGCGCGCGGCCAGCTCGTCGGCGTACCGGTCGTCACCGTTCCACCAGGGCCGCGCCGCTTCGAGTTCGCGAAGCTGCGCCTCCCAGCGGGGTGCTGTCCGCGCGTACCTGCGGTTCTCGGCGGCGATCAGGTCGGTGGTCAGCCTCGCGTGGCGGTCCTCGAGGTCCCGGCGGACGATGCGTACGACGTCGGCGGGCTGCCAGCCCCGCTCCCAGGCCCGGCGTACGAACTCCTCCCCGCGCCGGAGGATTTCGCGGCCCGCTTCCGACCAGGGGGCGGCGGCGATCAGCGAGGCGCCGAGGTCGAGTCCCGCGTCGCCTTCGGCGTACACGGCCCCGGATATCGCCTTCTCCACCTGCTCCATGTCCTCGATGGTGTCACGTGCGGGTGTGGGGGCAGGGCCGGGCGTACCCCGGGAGCCGGCTCAGTGGTCGTGTCCGGCGGGCGTCCACCCGGAGGACCGGCCGCACGATCACACGGGCCGTACGGCTCACCGCACTCCGCGGGACATCGCGACACCCGCAGGGCGTTGAACGCAACCACCCCGAACCGACCGCAGCCGTACCCGAACGTTCGACGCCCGAGGAGACGCCCCGGCACGGCACCGACCCCGGAACCCCCCGCCCGGCACGGCCGACCCAACGCCCCCGCGCCGCCCGGCACCGACCCCCCACGCCCACGCCCGCGGCGGCCGGAGTCCGTTGTCAGTGGTGGGTGTCAGACTCGCAATCATGAGCGAGCGCTGGGCCGTCGCCGCGACGGACGGGGGTGGGGCGCTGCTCGTGCCGCTGGGGCGGGACGGGCGGCCGGCCGGCGACGTGCGCAGGGAGCCCGACCTCGTGACGGCGGTCGGCTCCAGGCCCGAGGTCGGGCGGTGGGTCTGGCGGTCCACCGCCGAGATCTACCCCCGGCTGCTCGCCGCGGGCGTACGCGTCGAGCGGTGTTACGACGTGGAGGACGCCGAGTCACTGCTGCTCGGCCACGAGGGCCGCCACGGCGAACCGCGCTCGGCGGCGGCCGCCTGGGCCCGGCTGCACGACCGGCCCGTACCGCCCGATCCCCCGCAGCGCGCCGCCGAGCCCGGATCGCAGTCGTCGCTCTTCGAGCCGCAGCCCGTGCCGCTGCCGTTCGAGGACCTGCTGGAGGTGTACGCGGACCAGCAGCGCAGACACGCCGCGGCGGAGCACCCGGACCGGATGCGGCTGCTGACGGCCGCCGAGTCGGCGGGGATGCTGGTGGCCGCCGAGATGAACGGGGCGGGGCTGCCGTGGCGGGCGGACGTGCACCGGGCGGTGCTGGAGGAGCTGCTCGGCGAGCGGTACGCGGGCGGCGGCGACCCGCGCCGCATGGCCGAACTGACGGACGAGATCTCGGCGGCGTTCGGCCGGCGCGTTCGCCCCGAGCTGCCGGCCGACGTGATCAGGGCGTTCGCGCAGGCGGGTATCAAGGTCAGGTCCACCCGGCGGTGGGAGCTGGCCGAGGTCGACCACCCGGCGGTGGAGCCCCTGATCGCGTACAAGAAGCTGTACCGGATCTACACGGCGCACGGCTGGGGCTGGCTCCAGGACTGGGTGCGGGCAGGCCGCTTCAGGCCGCAGTACCTGCCCGGCGGGACGATCACGGGCCGGTGGGTGACCAATGGCGGCGGCGCGCTCCAGATCCCGAAGGTGATCCGGCGGGCGGTGATCGCGGACGAGGGCTGGCGGCTCGTGGTCGCCGACGCGGACCAGATGGAGCCGCGCGTCCTGGCCGCGATCTCGCGCGACCCGGGCCTGATGGACGTGGCGGGGCAGCCCGGCGACCTCTACAAGGCGGTGTCGGACCGGGCGTTCTCCGGTGACCGCGAGATGGCGAAGCTCGCCGTGCTCGGGGCGGTGTACGGGCAGACGTCCGGCGACGGCCTGAAGAATCTCGCGGCGCTGCGAAGACGTTTCCCGCGTGCTGTCGCGTACGTGGACGACGCGGCGCGCGCGGGCGAGGAGATGCGGCTCGTACGGACGTGGCTGGGGCGCACCTGCCCGCCGGCAGCGGGGGCCGGGGACGACGGGGAGGCGGGCATCCCCCAGGACGACGTCGAGCCGCCGGGGGCGACGCGTGAGGGGGAGTTCACGCCGGGGTACGCGTCGACGAACGCCCGGGCTCGGGGTCGTTTCACCCGCAATTTCGTGGTGCAGGGCAGCGCCGCGGACTGGGCGCTGCTGATGATGGCGGCGCTGCGGCAGAGTCTGCGGGCGGCGGATTTGCGGGCGGAGCTGGTGTTCTTCCAGCACGACGAGGTCATCGTGCACTGCCCCGCCGAGGAGGCGCGGACCGTCGCGGAGGCGATCCGGGCCGCCGGTGACCTGGCGGGACGGATCGCCTTCGGCGAGACGCCGGTGCGGTTCCCGTTCACGACGGCGGTCGTGGAGTGCTACGCCGACGCGAAGTGACCGGCGGCGCGGCGCGCGGGCCGGACCGGCGCGGGCCGCGCGCTGCCGAGGCGGGGCGCGGGAGGCCCACAGCGCGCACCGCGGCGGGTTCGTCGGCGGCCCGGTGAAAGCCGCAGGTCGGCGGAGAGCGGACGGGCGCGCGGAAGTGATTCACCTGTTCGGCCGCTCATGACTCCGGCCCCCGTGGGTACCCGCCGCGCATGAGCGCTATCCAGAGCACAAGCTCCAGCGAATTCGCCGGCCTCGCGGACCCCGTGGCCGCGAGCGACCTGGTCATCGGCATCGCGCCGTTCATCGCGGGGCTCGCGATCGCGGCCGCTCTGATCGCTGCCGTGTGGTGGGGCATCCGCATCAGGAACCGCGAGCCTTCGCCTCCCACGCCCCAGGAGCAACCGCACCGCCCCGAGGGCTCGGGCCCGCCCGAGGTGACGGAGCGCCGGGAGCCCGACGAGGTGGTCCCCCCGGAAGGCGGCCGCGGACGGCTCCTCCCGCACGAGCTGAGGAACACCGGCAACTCCTCCGGCCGGCCCAGCGCCGGAGACCCGGAAGAGCCGCCCCGGTGGGACGAGAAGTCCGGTGGCGCCTTCGGCAGCGGAGGCCCCGGCAGCTGACCGCCGACAGGCGGAACAGCGTCTTCCGTACCCAGACTGACACCAGACGAGACCCGAGAGTGTGGACAAGGAGCACCCTGCATGACCACCCTCAAGAGCACCCTGCCCGACGCCGCCCGTAAGACCACCGGGGAGGCCCTCCAGGGCACGCTGGTGGATCTGCTCGGCCTGTCACTGCTGGCGAAGCAGGCGCACTGGACGATCGTGGGACCGCGCTTCCGCTCGATCCACCTCCAGCTCGACGAGGTGGTGGACTTCGCCCGTTCGTACGCCGACGTGGTGGCGGAGCGGGCGTCGGCCATCGGCGTCGCGCCGGACGGGCGCGTGGAGACGGTCGCCAAGTCCGCCGAGCTTCCCACGCCCATGGACGGCTGGACGCAGGACACCGATGTCGTGACCCTGATCGTCGAAGCGCTGGGCGCCATCGGCACGAGGATGCGCGAGCGGATCGAGGCGACCGACAAGCCGGACCCGGTGACGCAGGACATCTTCATCGGCCTCACCGCGGAGCTGGAGAAACAGCGCTGGATGTTCCAGGCCGAGAACCAGCACTGAGCTAGCCGCGCTCGGGCGCCCGCGCCGCCGACCGGCACCGCCGGTAAGTCCCCGGCCGGCACACCCCGGGCCGACGCGCCGGGCGGCCCGCCGCCGGCGCCCCGTCTCCCCCGTCTCCCCCGTAACCGCCGCCCCACCAGCACCGCACCGAGGAGCCGCACGATGGCCGGGAGACACCCAGTCGCCGGATCGACCGACGACGCGCGGCGGGGCGAGCAGGACGGCCCGGCCGCGCGGCGCACCTCGACACCCGCCCGCGCGTCCGCGCGGGACACCGCCCGCGTCGCCGTACGGGTGGCCCTTCCCACGCTCGCCGGCGGAGTGATCCGGCGCCGCAGGCGCGGGATGGCGGCGGCCGCCCGCATCGACGCCGACCGGCACGCGGTGGAGCTCCTGAACGAGCTGCGCCGCCGATACGGTCCCGGCCCGCTCCACCTGCGCCTGGCGGGCCGGGACCTCGCCCTGCCGCTCTCGGCGCCGGACGCCCGGCGGGTGCTGGACGAGACGCCGGAGCCGTTCACCCCGGCGGCGCGCGAGAAACGCGACGCGCTCGGCCACTTCCAGCCGCACGGCGTACTGGTCTCCCAGGGCCCGGAGCGCGCCGAACGCCGGGCCTTCACCGAGGACGTACTGGAGACCGGGCGCCACCTCCACCACCTCGCGCCGGTATTCGTCCGCACGGTCCGCGAGGAGGCCGCCGGACTGCTCGGCGGCGCCGGCGGCCCGCTGGACTGGGACGACTTCGGCGCGGCCTGGTGGCGGATCGTCCGCCGCGTCGTCCTCGGTGACGCGGCGCGCGACGACACCACGCTCACCGACCGGCTCTCCCGGCTGCGCGGCTTCGGCAACTGGGCTTCGCTGGTGCCCGACCGCGTCACCGCCGGCCCGCGCGAGCGCTTCCTGCGCGACCTGCGCGAGCGCCTGGACCGGGCGGAGCCCGGCAGCCTCGCCGAGGCGCTCGCCCGGACGCCCGCCAAGCCGGGCGTCGACCCGGCGGGCCAGGTGCCGCACTGGCTGTTCGCGTTCGACGCGGCGGGCATGGCCGCCGCGCGCACGCTCGCCCTCCTGGCCACCCATCCGGCGCAGGAGCAGCAGGTGCGCAACGAGCTGGCCGTACCGGACCTGGCCCGGCCGCAGGTGCTGCCCTACACCCGCGCGTGCGTCACGGAGTCCGTGCGGCTGTGGCCGACGACGCCCTTCCTGCTGCGCGCGAGCACCCGGGAGACCCGGTGGGGTGAGGGAACCCTGCCCGAGGGCACGGTGTTCCTGGTGTACGCCCCGTACTTCCACCGCAACGGCGCCACGCCGTACGCCGACCGCTTCGTACCGGAGATCTGGCTGGACGGCACGGCGCACACCGGGCCCGAGCTCGTGCCGTTCAGCGCGGGGCCCGGCGTGTGCCCCGGCGAGGACCTCGTCCTGCTCGTCACGTCGACGCTCGTGGCCGCGCTGATGGAACGGCACGACATCCGGCTGGACGGCCCGGGCGGACCGCGGGCCGACGAGCCGCTGCCGTACACCCTCGACCACTTCGCTCTGCGCTTCACCGCCACCGCCAGGCCCTGAGAGGGCGCACGGCCGAGCGGCGCGTGTCAGTGACGGATGACACGCTGGATCTACGAGGATCTGCGCGACGAAAGGCAAGGTCATGATCACCACCGACTTCGTGCCCGGCTCTCCTTGCTGGATCGACCTGGGCGCCCCGGACGTCCCCGCCGCGGCCGGGTTCTACAACGCGGTGCTCGGCTGGCAGTTCGAGAGTTACGGCCCCGACGCCCCGGACGCGGGCGACTACGGCATGCTGAAGCGGGAAGGGCGGACGGTCGCCGGCATCGGGAAGCTGACCGAGGAAGGCGCCCGCTCCGCCTGGATGATCTATTTCTGCACCCCGGACGCCGACGCGACCACCGAGGCCGTCGAGCGGTCGGGCGGCACGGTACGGGTGCCCCCGATGGACGCGGACGGTGAGGGGCGGATGGCCCAGTACACCGATCCGCAGGGCGGCCAGTTCGCGGTCTGGCAGCCGGGCAGGATGCGGGGCATGGACGCGGCGGACCGGCCCGGGACGCTGTGCTGGACCGAGCTCTACACGACCGACGCGGCCGCTGCCAAGCAGTTCTACGGCACCCTCTTCGGCTGGACCACCGACGACATGGAGCTCCCGGGCGGCGGCGGCACGTACTCGATGGTCACCCCCGCCGGCCAGCCGCAGGAACGGATGCACGGCGGCCTCATGGAGGTCCCGTCGGAGGCGCTGGCGCTGAACGGCGGCCGGCCGTACTGGCACCCGGTGTTCGCGGTCGAGGACTGCGACGCCACGGTCGCCCGGGTCACCGGGAACGGCGGCACTGTGCTGATGGGCCCCGAGGACGCCGAGGGCGTCGGCAGGCTCGCCGTCTGCGTCGACCCGGCCGGTGCGGACTTCGTGGTGCTCACCCCGGCCCCGCCTCCGGCCTGAGCGGCCCACCGGACCACCGGCCCACGGCGAACCGCGCGCCGCGGCGTGAAAGGGCCGAGCCGCGCGACGACAGGGAGCCGCACCCGGAACGGAGGGCGCACGCCCCGGGAGCCAGGCCGCGCAAGGGCCCGCGTACGCCGCACGCCGGAGCCCGGACCGCCGACGACGCACCGGCCGGCCTCCCGCGTGCGCACTGCTCAGGCCGCCACCACCACCGCGTCCACCGCAGGTGCGCGCAGGGCCCGCGCGATGGCGACGCGCTGGCGCTGGCCGCCGGACAGCTGGTCGGGGCGGTGGCCGAGACGGTCGCCGAGGCCGACCTGGGTGAGGATCTCGCGGGCCCGTTCGCGGTCGACGCGGCGGCCGGCCAGCTTGAGCGGGAGGACGGTGTTCTGCTCGACGGTGAGGGTGGGCAGCAGGTTGTACTGCTGGAAGACGAAGCCGATCCGCTGTCGCCGGAACCTCGTCAGCTCGGCCTCCGTGCCCGCCGGTCATCTCCTCGCCGTCGACGACGACCTGCCCCTGTCCGGCCGGTCGAGCCCCGCCGCGCACTGGAGCAGGGTCGTCTTCCCGGATCCCGAGGGGCCCATGACGGCGGTGAAGGTCCCGGCCCCCAGGCTGAGCGTCACCGCGTCGAGCGCCGTCACGGCGCTGTCCGCCGTCCCGTAGACCTTGCTGACGGACACGAGCCGCAGGGCAGTGGCCGCCCTGCGGATCTGCTCCTGCTGCGTACGGCGGAACATCCTCATCACTCCCTCGTGGCACCTGATGTGCCGTCGGGAAACGACGCTACGAACGCGCGGCGGCCGTGCCGATGGCCGTACACACCGAGTGGCTGGTGTACCTGGGTGCACCGTCGCCCGGCGACCTCGCGCCCCCCGAATGCTTGATTCTGTTCGTAACGCGCTTCCCGCGAGCACCTATTGACATGTAACTGGCGATCCAGCGAGAGTCGACCCCGCCAGGGAAGTGATGCCGGTCACGTGTCGAGGAGCGTCTCGTATGCCCGAAATCCCCGCAGTCTCACGTCGCTTGCTCCTGGGAGGGACGCTGGCCACCGGAGCGTCGCTCGCCGCCGGGACCGGATCGGCCGGGAGTGCGTCGGCGGCCCCGGCCGCCGCTGCCGGCGCGAGCGCCGGCTCCGCCGCGACACCGGGACGCAGGCCGGGTCAGAAGTCGATGATCAACGTTCCGTTCAAGCCTTACAGGACCGTGCGCGTCGGCGTGATCGGACTCGGCAACCGCGGCTCCGGCATGACCACGGGCTGGTCCGTCGTGCCCGGCTGCGTCGTCACCGCCGTCTGCGACATCCGCGCCGACCGCGCCAAGCGCACCGCCGACCAGCTGGTCGCGAAGGGCAAGCAGCGCCCGGCGGAGTTCGGCGGCTCGGAGGACTCGTACACGCAGATGCTCAAGCGCGACGACATCGACCTCGTGTACATCGCGACGCCGTGGGAGTTCCACTACGAGCAGGGCAAGGCCGCGCTGCTGGCGGACAAGCACGCCGTCGTCGAGCTGCCCGTCGCGACCGAGCTGCGTGAACTGTGGGACCTCGTGGACACCTCGGAGCGCACCCGCAAGAACCTCATGCTGGCCGAGAACTGCAACTACGGCCGCAACGAGCTGGCCATGCTCAAGGCGGCGCACGAGGGCCTGTTCGGCGACATCACCAACGGCCACGGCGGCTACCTGCACGACCTGCGCGCCCTGCTCTTCTCGAACACGTACTACACCGACTCCTGGCGCCGGCTCTGGCACACCCGCAGCACCGCGTCCTTCTACGCCATGCACGGGCTTGCCCCGATCGCGGCGGCCATGGACATCAACCGCGGCGACCGGATGACGACGCTGAAGGCCACGGCGACCGCGCCGAAGGGCCTCGCCGACTACCGCGAGCGCTTCGTCCCCCGGTCGCACCCGTCGTGGAACGAGACGTACGTCAACGGGGATCTCGTCACCTGCGCGATCGAGACGGCGAAGGGCCGGACGATCAGGGCCGAGCACGACGTGAGCTCGCCCCGCCCCTACAGCCGCATCAACTCCCTCGCGGGCACGCGCGGGATCTTCGAGGACTACGCGGGCACGTCGGCGACCGGCGGCCGCATCTACGTCGAGCCGGACCACGGCGGCCACTCCTGGCGCGACTTCGACACGTACCGCAAGGAGTTCGACCACTGGCTGTGGAAGAAGATCGGCGACGACGCCGCGAACAACGGCGGCCACGGCGGCATGGACTACGTACTCCAGTGGCGCACGGTGCAGACGATGCGGGCGGGGCTGGTCCCGGACATCGACGTGTACGACTCGGCCGCCTGGTGTTCACCGGTTCCGCTGAGCGTCATGTCGCTGGCCGACAAGGGGCGGCCGGTGGCGATACCGGACTTCACCCGCGGCGGCTGGGTCAACCTGCGCTCGGGCCTGGACTCGCGCACGACCGAGATGCCTCCCGTCTCGTGAACCCCCGGTGCGCCGCATCCCCGCACCCCCGCGACGCCGGCCCCCCGTGTCCGCCGCCCGTCGGACGCGCCCCCACGCGAAGGAGCAGGCCATGAGATCTGCCTCGGCACGTCTGACCACTCCCCTCAGAGCCCTGGCCGCGGCGGTGGCGGGCGCGGTGCTGCTCGTCCCCGCCCAGGCGGCGGCCGCGCCCGGCCCCGGGACCGCCGCGGCGGCCCGGACCGAGGTGACGATCTCGCCCGTCGACCTCGACGGTCCGGCCGTCTCGACGGTGAAGGTGTCCGTCAGGAACGCGGGCCCGCAGCGCATGCGCTCACTGAAGGTGTCGTTCGCCGGTCCGGTGGGCTGGGCGGTCCAGCCTGCCGTGCGCACGGTCGACGGCTCCCTCGCGTCCGGCGCCACGGCGGATACGACGTTCCGGATCCAGGTGCCGGAGAAGCGCTCCGGTTTCGTGATCCGTACGTTCACGGCGACCGCCGCGTACCGGGGCGGCGACGGCGAGGGCACGGCGACCGGCACGCGGTCCGAGCGGTCCGGCACCCCGCAGCCGAACCTGGCGGCGGCGTACAACAACGTGGCGATCACCGACGAGTCCGCGACGAAGGCGGGCGACTACGACGGTGAGGGCAACAGCTTCTCGGCGCAGAAGCTCGCCGCGGTGGGCCTGACGCCCGGGGCGACGGTCGACGCGCTCGGCGCGAAGCTGACCTGGCCGGACGTGCCGGCCGGCACGAAGGACAACGTGGCGAGCGGCGGACAGGCGATCACTCTGGGCGGCAAGGGCGCCAGGCTCGTGTTCCTCGGGTCCGGCGTCACCAGCGCCGCGACGGGCAGCGCGACCGTCCACTACACCGACGGTTCCTCCAGTACGGGCACGTTCGGCTTCCCCAACTGGTCGTTCGACCCGGAGACGGCGCACGGCGCGACGCTGGTCAGGTCGACGGACGGCCGCAACCGGCAGGACGGATACGGCAACGCCACGGTGAAGTACCGCGTGTTCGCCCACGCGGTGCCGCTGGATCCGGCGAAGACGGTGGAGTTCGTGGTCCTGCCCGCGAACGCCAACATTCACATCTTCGCCATGGCCCTCGCGCCGTAACGGGACCGCGGCGGTCTGCCGGGTGGGGCTCGCAGCCACCCTCGCCCGGCAACCGGCGCGGTCGTGATCAGCCCGTCCGGCGACCGTCGCGGCCGCGAAGACCCGCCCCCGAGTCGCGGACGCTTCCCCGCGGGGACCTCAGACAGCGATCACCTTGATCCCGGCCTCCGTGAGCCGGGCCGTGGCCTCGGCCGTGATCGCGGAATCCGTCACCACCACATCGATCCGGTCCAGCCCGCAGATCCGGGCGAACGCCCGCCTCCCCATCTTCGAGGAGTCCGTCACCACGATCACCCGGTGCGCGCGCTCCGCGAACAGCCGGCTGACACTCGCCTCGTCCTCCTGATGCGCCATCACCCCCAGCTCCGGGTCCACCCCGTCGACACCGAGCACCACCGCGTCCAGTACGACCTCGCCCAGCACGCCCATGGCCAGGGGGCCGACCAGCTCGTACGTCTGGGGCCGCGCCACCCCGCCCGTGACCACGATCTTGATCTGCGGCCGTACGGCCAGCTCACCGGCGATGTTCAGCGCGTTGGTGACCACGGTCAGCACGGGACCCCCGCCGGGGGCGGAGCCGGCCGCCGACGCCCGCAGCGCCAACGCCCGCGCGACCTCCGTGGTCGTCGTACCGCCGTTGAGGCCGACCACGTCCCCGTCCGCGACCAGATCCGCCGCGGCCGCCGCGATCCGCTGCTTCTCGGACGCGTGGCGCGAGGACTTGTAACGCAGGGGCAGTTCGTACGACACGCCGTGCGCGATCGCCCCGCCCCGCGTCCGCACGAGCATCTGCTGCTCCGCCAGCTCGTCGAGGTCCCGGCGGATCGTCGCGGCCGACACCTCCAGCGTGGTCGCGGCCTCCTCGACCTCCAGCCTGCCCTCCGCGGCCAGCAGCTCCAACAGCGCGCTCCACCGCTCGTGTTTCGACATGCGGTCGGACTCCTTCACGACATGGACGGGGCGTTCGGCTTGGTGAATACTTCGCCCCATGGCGGGCAACGCTCGAATCTGCTTGGAATGCCCGCCCTCCGAGCAGTTTCAATCATATGGGAGTTCGTTGCATGCCCACCGCAGAGCCCACGGCAGACCCGACCGCCACCGCCGCCCCTCACCCCGCCGCCTCCCGCACCGCGGTCGAGATCGCCTCCCAACCTGCCACATGGCGCCGGGCGGCCACGACGCTTTCCTCGCACGCGGACGCCCTGCCGCGCCGGGGCGAGCGCGTCGCCGTCGTCGGCTGCGGCACCTCGTGGTTCATGGCCCAGGCGTACGCCGTGCTCCGCGAGAGCGGCGGCCACGGCGAGACGGACGCGTTCGCCGCCTCGGAGTTCCCGTACCGCACCGGCTACGACCGCGTCCTGGCGATCACCCGCTCGGGCACCACGACCGAGGTCCTGGAGGTACTCCGGCGCGTGAAGGGGGCGGTGCCCACCGGCGCGATCACCGCCGACCCCGCCACGCCCGTCATGGAGGCGGCGGACGCCGTGGCCGTCCTGGACTTCGCCGACGAGGAGTCAGTGGTGCAGACCCGCTTCGCCACCACCGTCCTCGCGCTGCTGCGCGCCCACCTGGAGGCGGAGGGCGCGCTCGTGTCCGGCCTGCGCCCCCTCTCCGAGGCGATCGGGGACGCCGAGCGGGCGCTCACGGCGCCGCTGCCCGCCGAGGTGCTCGGCGCCGAACAGTTCACCTTCCTCGGCACCGGCTGGACGTACGGGCTGGCCCTGGAGGCGGGGCTCAAGATGCGCGAGGCGGCGGGGGCGTGGACCGAGGCGTACCCGGCGATGGAGTACCGGCACGGCCCGATCAGCATCACCGGCCCCGGCCGCGTGGCGTGGGTCTTCGGCTCGCTGCCCGACGGCCTCGCGGAGGACGTCGCCCGCGTCGGCGGCACGCTGACGGCCGAGTCCCGGGCCACCGCCGCCGGCGCCCTGGACCCGCTGGCCGACCTGATCCGCGCCCAGCGACTGGCGGTCGCCCTCGCCGAGTCCCGCGGCTACGACCCCGACAAGCCCCGCAACCTCACCCGGTCGGTGGTGCTGGACGACACCGCGGGCAAGGGTGCGGCGAGCGGCGCGGCGTAACGCTCACGCGCCGTCGCCCCCCAGCCGGTACGCCGTACGATCCCGCCAGCGCCCGTCCTCCCGGACGATCAGTTGCACCGTCTCCACGCGCGACGTCACGGGCAGGGCGGGGGCGAACTCCGCTTCCAGGGCGTCGTACGCGCGCTCCCAGGTGTCCGGTCCCTCGTGGTTGGCGAGCGTCAGATGCGGGTCGAGTCCTTCGCCGAACAGGCCCCGGTACGGCACCGCTTCCGGCCACCGCCCGGTGAGTTCCTTGGTGAGCGCCCGTACCGGGTCGGCCGGCCACGGGTCGAGGAAGAGGACGCCCGGATACCGCCCGAACCCCGCGAACGTCAGCGGGAAGGGGTCGTACGAGCGGAACAGGTCCAGCAGCTCGCGGTGGACCGGGCCGTCGATCCGGCTCACGTGCAGGAACGGGTAGAGCACGGTCACATGGGCCGGAATCCCGGTCCTGACGAACGGGTCGGCCTCCGGCACCTTGATGGTCAGGGCCGTGTCCCCGTCGACGTCCGGCCACCCCACTGCCTTGCCCCCGCCGCCTGTCCGCGCCCGTTCCTCTGCGAGGCCCAAGCGAACCACACCGACCGCACCGACGCGCCACCGGCGGGCGACCGCGCTCGGTCACCCGCCGGTGCGGGCGTCGCCCTTCAGGCGTCAGCCGTCATACGGAGATGGGAAACCGCTCCCACACCCGGTGCTGCCCCAGCAACTGCGTGAGCTGCCCCAGCACCGCCGTGCCGCTGCCGGCCGTCACCACGCCCGGCGCGCCGACGGGAATGCCCGCGGACTCCAGCACCCGTTCGGCGCCCGCCCAGCCCCCGATGGCCTTGCCGTGCCGGAACGCCTCCAGCAGCATCAGCTGCACGCGCGGATCGGTGGCCGCCCCGGCCGGCGCCACCGCCTCGGCCGCCTTGGCGTCCCGCGCCCCGGACGCGTCGCTTCCGATGGCGGGCACGCCCGCCACCAGAAGGGCGTCGAACTCGACCGACCGCGCGGTGACATAGGTGCGCTGGACGGCGACCGGCTCGCCGCCGTCCTCCAGCTTGCCGCCCGCGGGAGCGATCACCAGCGGGACCATCCCGGCGTCCAGCACTGCCTGGCGTACGGTCCGCACCCCGTCCAGATCGCCCTCGGCGTCGGTCACGATCCCGATGATGCGCCCGTCCAGCGGCCAGGTCTGCCCGAGCTGGGACAGGGCCGGACTCGGCTCGGGGGTCGTCAGCGACACCGTGGCGGCGGGCGCCGGCAGGCCGAGGCCCGCCGCCACCTGCTCGCACAGCTCCGGGTCGATGTTGGCGAGCACCTTCAACGCCCGTTCCTTGACGGCCTGTTCGTAGCACTTGTTCAGCTCGAAGGTGTACGCCGCGATGATGTGCTCGCGCTCGACGGGCGTCATGCTGAGCCAGAACAGCCGGGGCTGACTGAAGTGGTCCGCGAAGGAGGCGGGCGCCTCTCGCACCTTCTTCGCCGCCGGCACCTCCCTGGGCACCTCGATGTACGCGCCGGTGTCCGGTCCCGCAAGGAACGGGCAGCCGCCGTCGAGCGAGTTGGGCCGGTAGGGGGCCGCTCCCCGGTGCACGGCGGTCTGGTGCATGCCGTCGCGCAGCATGTCGTTGACCGGCGCGTGCGTGCGGTTGATCGGGATCTGGGCGAAGTTGGGCCCGCCGAGCCGGCTGATCTGGGTGTCCAGGTACGAGAAGAGCCGTCCGCTGAGCAGCGGGTCGTCGGTGATGTCGATGCCGGGCACGAGATGGCCGGGGTGGAAGGCGACCTGCTCGGTCTCGGCGAAGAAGTTCGACGGGTTGGCGTTGAGGGTCAGCAGCCCGATCGGCTGTACGGGCGCCAGCTCCTCCGGGACGATGTTCGTCGGGTCGAGCAGGTCGATGCCCTCGAAGACCTGCTCAGGGGTGTCGGGGAAGGTCTGGATGCCGAGCTCCCACTGCGGGTACGCGCCGGCCTCGATCGCGTCGGCGAGGTCCCGGCGGTGGAAGTCGGGGTCCATGCCGTTGACGAGCTGCGCCTCTTCCCACACCAGCGAGTGCACGCCGAGCCTGGGCTTCCAGTGGAACTTCACCAGCGTCGTCGCACCCTCGGCGTTGACCAGCCGGAAGGTGTGGACGCCGAAGCCCTCCATCATCCGGTACGAACGCGGAATGCCCCGGTCCGACATGTTCCACAGGGTGTGGTGGGTGGCCTCGGTGTGCAGCGTGACGAAGTCCCAGAACGTGTCGTGTGCGCTCTGCGCCTGCGGGATCTCCCGGTCCGGATGGGGCTTTCCGGCGTGGATGATGTCCGGGAACTTGATCGCGTCCTGGATGAAGAAGACCGGGATGTTGTTCCCGACCAGGTCGAAGGTCCCCTCCTCGGTGTAGAACTTCGTCGCGAAGCCGCGGGTGTCCCGGACGGTGTCGGAGGAGCCGCGCGAGCCGAGGACGGTCGAGAACCGTACGAACACCGGCGTCTCTACGCCCTTCCCCAGGAAGGCCGCCTTGGTGACCCCCGCCGCCGTGCCGTAGCCCTGGAAGATCCCGTGCGCCGCGGCGCCGCGCGCGTGGACGACCCGCTCCGGGATGCGCTCGTGATCGAAGTGCGTGATCTTCTCACGCAGATGATGGTCCTGCAGCAGGACCGGCCCCCGGGCGCCTGCCTTCAGGGAGTGGTCGGTGTCGTACAGCCGCGCGCCCTGGGCCGTGGTCAGGTACGCGCCCGCCTGAGCCAGGTCGGCCTGCGCCGCACCGGTGGGCCTGCCGGTCGGACCGACCGTCTCGGGTCCCCGCTGGTCCGGCTTGGGCGGCAGCGGCTCCCGTACTTCGGTCGGCTCGTCGACCGGCGGCGACTGCGCTCCGGGCCTGCCCGGGATGCCGTCCGGCGGACCACCGTCGCCGCGCAGCGCGTCGACGGCCTTTTCCGCGGCCGCTTTCACCGGGTTCTTCTCGCTCATCTGTTCTCCAACCGTGTGGGGGCAACGTCACAGCTATGACCCGCACCGCAGAAGAGGAAACTGCGCCGCTCCCCGCGTGACCGCGCGTACGGGCACCTGTGACAGCGCCTCGCCGGGTACCCGCCGACCGGCCCGCTGAACCCGCGTGTCGCACGGCAGGGAAGTGTGGCCGGTTTCGTCCGTTGACGGCCGCCCTTGACTCTCCATCAGGTCTCTGTGCTGCACGATCACGCTCCCTGTTTCCCTTTCACCGCCCCCAAGCAGGACGCATGATTCATTTCGCGGGCCGGAACAGGCAGGTCCAGTACGCAGGCCCGGTAAGCAGGCCCAGCAAAACGTGGGGGGATCCAGAAATGAGCAAGCCGCGGGCCCTCCCCGGTAGCCGCCGGCCGGCTGCGCCCCGGCGACCTGATCAGGCTCGCCACCCGAGCGATGGGTTTCAGCTGGGGCATCACGACTGCTGGCCCTGCCGCCGGTGGCGGGGGGGTCGGATCACCGACCGCCTCAGTGTCTCCCACGGCTTCGAACAGGCCGTCAACGCGTTCCTGGGGATGCTGCGAGGAGAGAACACGGGGACGGCGGTCGTGCGGCTGAGCGGCGCCGCCCAGGAGGATGCCGCCCAGGAAGCAGGGGAAGCACCATGCCG
This sequence comes from Streptomyces sp. NPDC046122, assembly GCF_056429965.1. NCBI lineage: Bacteria > Bacillati > Actinomycetota > Actinomycetes > Kitasatosporales > Streptomycetaceae > Streptomyces > Streptomyces sp. NPDC046122. The sequence continues at coordinate 465,214 of NZ_JBWKLQ010000004.1, forward strand.
CCAGTTCACTGGGGACTGCACATCAGCACCGTCGGGATCGGTGCCTCCCACCGCGTCTGCGCCGTCTGGAGGGTGAGCGGACCAGCCGATCCGCAGCACCCGTGAGAGTCCCCCGGCGCCCTGCTGCTCTCCCGCCGCGGCGCGGAGCAGGACTGGGCGGTCGAGGTGACGCTGGCCGCACTGGACCGTCACCCCTTAGACCGGCATCCTCGACGACGGTCCCCGCCCCCTGACGCGCCCGCCCCCGAGCCCGCCATCGCCGGGAAAAGCAAAAGCCCCAGGTCACGGCGAGTGAGTCCTGAGGCTTCCACAGAGCCGCCTTCGGGATTCGAACCCGAGACCTACGCATTACGAGTGCGTTGCTCTGGCCAACTGAGCTAAGGCGGCGCCGCTGCCGACACCATGGTGCGATCAGCAGCGGGCACAAGTCTACACAGTTTCCAGGGGTGCTCCGCACAGCCCAGCGCGGCACACATCCGCGCAGGTCAGAGCCAGGTCGAGCCGGGTCAGGAGCACTTCTTGCCGTTCTTCGGGGGCGTGCCCTCCAGGAGGTAGGTGTTGATCGCGGTGTCCACGCAGTCGCTGCCCCGGCCGTACGCCGTGTGGCCGTCGCCCTCGTACGTCAGCAGGGTGCCGGAGGCCAGCTGGCCGGCCAGGGAGCGGGCCCACTTGTAGGGGGTCGCCGGGTCGCGGGTGGTGCCGACCACGACGATCGGCGCGGCGCCCTTCGCCGCGATGCGGTGCGGGGTACCGGTCGCCTTCGTCGGCCAGTAGCCGCAGTTCAGGGACGCCCAGGCGAGGCCCCTGCCGAAGACCGGGGACGCCTTCTCGAAGGTGGGGAGGGCGGAGCGTACGTCGTCGGGGCCGGTGAAGGCCGGGGGGAGGTCCAGGCAGTTCACGGCGGCGTTGGCGTACATGAGGTTCTGGTAGCTGCCGTCGTCGGCGCGCTCGTAGTAGCTGTCGGCCAGGGCGAGCAGTGCCGCGCCGTCGCCGCCCGACGCACGGGTGAGGGCGGTGCGCAGCTCCGCCCAGGCGGACTCGTCGTACATCGCGGCGATCACGCCCGTGGTCGCGAGGGACTCGCCGAGCGGGCGGCTCTGGCCGGTGCGTACGGGCTTCGCGTCGAGCTTGGCGAAGAAGCCCTTCAGGCGCTTGCCGGCCTCGGCCGGCGTTCCGGTGCCCAGCGGGCAGTCCTTGCGCCGGACGCAGTCTGCGGCGAACGAGCGGAACGCGGTCTCGAAGCCGGCCGTCTGGTCACGGCTCATGTCGCGGGCGGACAGCGACGGGTCCATCGCGCCGTCGAGCACGAGCCGGCCGACGCGGGCGGGGAAGAGTTCGGCGTACGTCGCGCCGAGGAAGGTCCCGTACGACGCCCCGACGTAGTTCAGTCTCCGGTCGCCCAGGACCGCGCGGAGGATGTCCATGTCGCGGGCCGTCTCGACGGTGGAGACGTGCGGGAGAAGCGCGGCCGAGCGCTTCTGGCAGCCGGCGGCGAAGCTCTGGTACGACGTGACCAGCGCGCCGGTCTCCCGACGGTCGTCGGGGGTCTGGTCCACCTGCGTGTACGCGTCCATCTCCTGGCCCGTCAGGCACTCCACGGGTTCGCTGCGGGCCACGCCGCGCGGGTCGACGGCCACCATGTCGTACCGCGCGCGGACCTGCGCGGGATATCCGATCGCGGCGTACGCCTGGAGGTAGCCGACCGCCGAGCCGCCCGGGCCGCCCGGATTGACCAGCAGGGAGCCGAGGCGCTTCCCGGGGCCGGTGGCCTTCTTCCGGGACACGGCCAGGTTGATGTCGGCCCGCTCCGGCTCCGCGTAGTCGAGCGGGGCCTTCAGCGTGGCGCACTGGAAACCGGAGACACCGCACTCGCGCCAGGCCGGCTTCTGCGCGTAGTACGTCTTCAGAGCGGCCGGGACCGCCGCCGGCGGCGCGGACGCCGAGGCACTCGGAGAGGAACCCCCCGACGAACAGCCGGAGATGAGCAGCCCGGCTGTCGCGAGGGCTGTGGCAGAGATCCGGATCAGATGCCTGGTGTCCATCCTCGGAGCGTAGTGCGGAGGTGACGGATTGTGCGCTCGACGGCTCGTACGAGTGATCCGGTCAACCGGGGCGGCGTACCGCGCGCCGCACGGGGACGCCCGGGGGCGAACCGCGGCGGGTGCACGGGCCTGGCGGGCATCGCGGAGACAAGCGGTGCGGACCCGCGCGCCTCGCGGACACAAACGGTACGGACCCGCGCGCCTCGCGGACACCAGCGGTACGGACGCGCCGGTCGGCCGGGCGGGCGGATGGGCGCAGCGCGCGCAGGGCCCCGCGGCCGGGTCAGCCGGCGCGCAGGGCCACCGTCATGGCCTCCACCGCGAGCAGCGGCGCGACGTTGCGGTCCAGGGCCTGGCGGCAGGCGATGATCGCCTCTATCCGGCGCAGGGTGCGCTCGGGCGTCGAACTCTGCGCGATACGGTCCAGGGAGTCCCGTACGTCCTCGTTCGCCAGGGCGACCCGTGAGCCGAGCTGGAGCGCGAGCACATCGCGGTAGAACCCGGTGAGGTCGCTGAGCGCCAGGTCGAGGCTGTCGCGCTGCGTACGGGTCGAGCGGCGCTTCTGGCGGTCGGCCAGCTCCTTCATCGCGCCCGCCGTGCCGCGCGGCATACGGCCGCCCGACGCCGCGCCGAGCGCCGCCTTCAGGTCGTCCGTCTCCTTGACGTCCATCTCCTCCGCGACCTGCTTGGCGTCCTCACCCGCCGCGTCGACCAGCTCCTGCGCCGCCTTGAGGCAGCCGCCGATGTCGGCGACGCGCAACGGGACCTTGAGGACGACGGCCCGCCTCGCCCGCGCGCGCTCGTCGGTGGCCAGCCGGCGGGCCCGCCCGATGTGGCCCTGGGTGGCGCGGGCGGCGGTCGCGGCGGTCGCGGGGTCGATCCCGTCACGCCGTACGAGCACGTCCGCGACGGCGTCGACGGACGGCGTGCTCAGGGTGAGGTGACGGCAGCGGGACCGAATGGTCGGAAGGACGTCCTCCAAGGACGGCGCGCAGAGCAGCCAGACCGTACGGGGAGCGGGCTCCTCGATGGCTTTGAGCAGCACGTTCCCGGCGCCTTCGGTGAGCCGGTCGGCGTCCTCAAGGACGATGACCTGCCAGCGGCCGCCCGCCGGCGACAGCTGGGCCCGCCGGACGAGCTCCCGGGTGTCCTTCACGCCGATGGACAGCTGGTCGGTGCGGACGATCTCCACGTCGGCGTGCGTGCCGACCAGAGTCGTGTGGCAACCGTCGCAGAATCCGCAGCCCGGCTCGCCGCCCAGCGCACGGTCCGGGCCGACGCACTGCAGAGCCGCGGCGAACGCGCGGGCGGCGGTGGACCGCCCGGAGCCCGGGGGCCCCGTGAACAGCCAGGCGTGCGTCATCCTGGAGGCGGCGGGGGCGGGGGTGGCCCCCGACCGGTCCGCGACAGCGGTGACGAGGCCGTCTGCGTCCCGCGCGGCGGCGGCCAACTGCGCCTGAACCCGCCCCTGCCCGACCAGGTCGTCCCATACGGCCATGGTGCTACCGCCTCCGCCGCGCCCTTGCGCCGCTGCCTGCGTACTCACGTTCTCGAACTCCGACGACCCCCATTGTGGTCGACCCCACTGACATCGACGCCCGCCGAGCCCCGGCCGCCCCGGATGTCCGGGCCGGGGGCCGCACGCGTGCCGCGAACCGGGGTCGCGCCGGCGTGACGGCGACACCGTGCCGAGCCGGGGCATGCCCGGCTCGGCACGACCGCCTACCTGCGGCCGCCCCGCCCCCGCCGGCCGCCGTCGTCCTCGTCCGCGTCCCGGCCGCCGAGCAGCTCGTCCGCCAGCGAGGGCAGGTCGTCGAGCGGGGTCTCCTCCGCCCAGTCGGAGCGCCGGCGCGCCGCGCGCGCGTTCTGACCCGCGGTCGGATGCGCCGCTTCCGGATCCAGCCACGGCATTTCCCGCGTGCGGTCGTTGCCGGCGTCACCCGCGTCGTCGCCGGCCGTGGCCCGCTCGTCGCGGAAGAAACCCGGAGGCACCCGGTCCGACGGCTCCTCCCGTACGGACGGCAGTACGGCGGTCTCCTCTGCGGGCGCCGCGTCCCGCACCGGCCGCAGCACGGCCGTGTCGTCGGTCGCGTACTCCGCGGACGCCCGACGCGGCTCCTCCTTGCGCATGTCGACGCGCGGCCGCTCCACCGCCTGCGTCACCTCGTCCGGGCGCACGACCGGCGTGGGCACGGTCAGCTCGGCATCCGACGGGGCCGCCGACTGCGACGGGGAGGGCGACGCGGACGGCGACGGGGACGGGGCGGGCGGCGCGGACGGGGACGGCGACGCGGACGGGGACGGGGACGGCGACGCGGGTGGGAACGGCGACACGGAAGGCGACTGAGCGGGCGACTCGGGCGCCTGCGGCCGTGCCGCGCGCTCCGCCTCCGCCGCGGCCGCGGAAGCCGCCGCCGCCGACTCCGCGAGCCGACGCGCCTCCTCCGCCCGCAGCAGCGCCTGCTCCGCCCTGCGCTGCTTCTCGCGGCGGCGTTCCTCCGCCTCCGCCCGCAGCCGGGCCTCCTCGGCGGCCTGCCTGCGCAGCCGTTCCTGCTCGGCGGCCCGCGCCTTCTCCTCGGCCTCGCGGCGCAGCCGCTCCTCCTCGGCCAGCCGGCGCGCCTCCTCGGCCCGGCGCCGGGCCTCCTCCGCCTGCCGTTCGGCCTCGCGCTGCCGCGCCTCTTCGATCTCGCGGCGCTTGCGCTCCTCCTCCTCGGCCCGGAGCTTCGCGAGCTGTTCCTGCCGCTCGCGCTCCAGCCGCTCCTCCTCCGCCTTGCGCGCCGCTTCCTCCTCGGCCTTGCGCCGCGCCTCCTCCTCGGCGGCCTTCCGCGCCTCTTCCCGCGCCTTGATCTCGGCGTCGGACAGGGGCAGCATCCGGTCCAGCCGGTGGCGTACGACCGTGGTGACCGCTTCCGGGTCCTGCCCGGCGTCGACGACCAGGTAACGCCCCGGATCGGCGGCGGCCAGCGTCAGGAAACCGTGCCGCACGCGCGTGTGGAACTCCGGCGGCTCCGACTCCAGCCGGTCCGGGGCCTCCGTGAACCGTTCGCGCGCGGTTTCCGGCGACACGTCGAGCAGTACCGTCAGATGCGGTACGAGCCCGTCCGTCGCCCACCGCGAGATACGGGCGATCTCGGTCGGCGAGAGGTCGCGGCCCGCTCCCTGGTACGCCACGGAGGAGTCGACGTACCGGTCCGTGATGACGACGGCGCCGCGCTCCAGCGCCGGACGCACGACGGAGTCGACGTGCTCCGCGCGGTCGGCGGCGTACAGCAGCGCCTCGGCGCGGTTCGACAGCCCCGCGCTCGACACGTCCAGCAGGATCGAACGCAGGCGCTTGCCGATCGGCGTGGCGCCCGGCTCGCGCGTCACGACGACCTCGTGGCCCTTGTTGCGGATCCACTCGGCGAGCGCCTCGACCTGGGTGGACTTGCCCGCTCCGTCGCCGCCCTCCATCGCGATGAAGAACCCGGTCGCGGCGGGCGCCTGGTCGGGCTCGCCGCCCCGCAGCGCCTCGCGCAGATCGCGGCGCAGCGGTACGCCCTGGCGGTCGTCCGCCTTGGCGAGCACGAGCGCGGCCACCGGCAGCAGCAGCGCGCCGACGAGCATCAGCGTGAAGGCCGCGCCGCCGTGGGCGAAGACGAAGCTGCCGTTGGCCAGGCGGTGCGGGCCGATCGCGGCGGCGAGCACCGGGGCCACGACCGCGCCGAGCGCGATGGCGACCCGGGCGACGGCCTGGAGGTGCTCGATGGTGCGCGCCCGACGGAAGTCCTCGGTCTCCTGGTCGAGCAGGGTGTGGCCGGTGTTCGCGGCGACGCCGGCACAGAAGCCGGCGAGCAGCGTGATCATGAGTACGGTCGCCGTGTCGGGCACAAGGCCCATGGCGAGCAGCGCGACGCCGGTGACGGCGATCGCGAGCGCGAGCAGACGCCGCCGCGACAGTGTGGGCAGCACCTTCTGCGCACTGCGGATGCCGAGCACGGTGCCGCCGGTCAGGCCGAGGAAGAGCAGGGCGAAGGTGACGGGGCCGCCGCCGAGGTCCTTCGCGTGCAGTACGGCGACCGCTGCCGCGGCGGCGGTCGCCCCGGCGACGGAGGCGCAGGCCAGGACGATGAGCCGGATCGCGCCGGTACGCCCCGTGTCGACGCCCGTGCCGGTCTTGGGCCGGCGCAGCCCCTCCAGCGGGGAGCGCGCGCGGGGCGTCTGCGCGTCGGGCAGCTCCAGGAAGTACAGCGTGGACACGGAGGCGGCGAACAGGCCCGCGGCGACGTACGACCCGAGGGCCGCCTGGTGCTGCGTGAACCAGGCGATGCCGGATCCGAGCAGGTTGCCGACCAGCGTCGCGGACAGCAGTACCGCGGCGGCCGCGGGAAGCGCGGCGAAGGTCGTACGCAGCGACAGCCGGCGCAGCGCGTCCAGGTGGTCCGGCAGCGGACGCACCGTCGCGCCCTCCGGCGGCGGCGGGGGCAGCAGCGCGGGAGCCGCGCCCTCCTTGGCGACCGTCCAGAACCGTTCGGCTACGCCGGCGACGAAGACCGTGCTCAGGAGTACGGCCTGGGCCTGGCCGGGGGTCCAGTCGATCCACAGCGGGGCGACGACGAGGAGGGCGAGCCGCAGCCCGTCCGCGCCGATCATCGTCCAGCGTCGGTCGAGGGGGCCCGACGGTCCGGTCAGCGTGGAGACCGGGCCCAGAAGCAGGGCTCCGAAGAGGAAGGTGGCAAGGATCCGAGCCCCGAACACCGCGGCGACCGCGAACGCCGCACCGCGATAACCACCGCCGAACGACCCTTCCGAGATCGCCGCCTGGAGCGACAGCAACAGCAGCACGAGAAGGGCGAGGGCGTCGCCGGTGTTGCCGACGAGCTGTGCGCTCCACAACCGCCTGAGCGGAGGCAGGCGCAGCAGACTGCGTACGGCTCGCTCGCGTGAGTCTGCGGCTAGTGCGTCGGAGCTGGGGCTCACGACCGTTGGCTGCTCGGCTCGCGTCATCCGCCCAGCCTATCCGGAGCCCGGCACTCACCGGAGGCCCGCCCGAACAAACGTCTGCTCACGGACCATACGGACGCCCGCACAGGAACGCCCCCGGCGCCGAGAGGCACCGGGGGCCGCGTGTTCCTGCCGCCGCCTAGTCCTCGGCAGCCGGCGCCGAGGCGCTGGAGGCCGTCGCCTTCTTCGCCGGAGCCTTCTTGGCCGCCGTCTTCTTGGCGGCGGTGGTCTTCGCGGCGGTCGTCTTGGCCGTCGTCGTCTTCTTGGCCGCCGTCTTCTTCGCCGCGGCGGTCTTCGCCGTGGTCGTCTTCTTGGCGGCCGTCTTCTTCGCCGTGGCCTTCTTGGCCGGGGCCTTCTTGGCGGTCTTCTTCTTCGCCGGGCCCTTGGCGCGCTTCTCCGCGAGGAGCTCGTAACCCCGCTCCGGGGTGATGGCCTCCACGCTGTCGTCGGTCCGCAAGGTCGCGTTCGTCTCGCCGTCGGTGACGTATGCCCCGAAGCGCCCGTCCTTGACGACCACCGGACGCTCGCTGACCGGGTCGGTGCCGAGCTCCTTGAGCGGCGGCTTGGCGGCCGCCCGGCCCCGCTGCTTGGGCTGGGCGTAGATCGCCAGCGCCTCTTCGAGCGTGATCGAGAAGAGCTGGTCCTCGGTCTCCAGGGAGCGCGAGTCCGTGCCCTTCTTGAGGTACGGGCCGTACCGGCCGTTCTGCGCGGTGATCTCGACGCCCTCGGCGTCCGTGCCGACGACGCGCGGCAGCGACATCAGCCGGAGCGCGTCCTCCAGTGTCACCGTGTCCAGGGCCATCGACTTGAAGAGCGAGGCCGTGCGCGGCTTGACGGCGTTCTTGCCGGTCTTCGGAGTGCCCTCGGGGAGGATCTCCGTGACGTACGGGCCGTACCGGCCGTCCTTCGCGACGATCTGGCGGCCCGTCTCCGGGTCGGTGCCCAGCTCGAAGTCGCCGCTCGGCTTGGCCAGCAGCTCCTCGGCGTACTCGACGGTCAGCTCGTCCGGCGCCATGTCCTCCGGCACGTCGGCGCGCTGGTGGTTCTCCTCGTCCTTCTCGCCGCGCTCGATGTACGGGCCGTAGCGGCCCACCCGCAGCACGATTCCCTCGCCGACCGGGAAGGAGGAGATCTCCCGGGCGTCGATCGCGCCGAGGTCGGTGACGAGCTCCTTGAGACCGCCGAGGTGGTCGCCGTCGCCGTTGCCGGCGTCCGCCGCGCCACCCGGAGCGACACCGGCACCGGCGTCGCCCTCACCGAAGTAGAAGCGCCGCAGCCACGGCACCGCCTGGGCCTCGCCGCGCGCGATGCGGTCGAGGTCGTCCTCCATCTTGGCCGTGAAGTCGTAGTCGACGAGACGGCCGAAGTGCTTCTCCAGCAGGTTGACCACGGCGAAGCTCAGGAAGGACGGCACGAGCGCCGTGCCCTTCTTGAACACATACCCGCGGTCGAGGATCGTGCCGATGATCGACGCGTACGTCGACGGGCGGCCGATCTCGCGCTCTTCGAGCTCCTTGACCAGCGAGGCCTCGGTGTAACGGGCCGGGGGCTTGGTGGCGTGCCCGTCGACCGAGATCTCCTCGGACGTGAGCGCGTCGCCCTGGGCGACCTGCGGGAGCCTGCGCTCCCGGTCGTCCAGCTCGGCGTTGGGGTCGTCGGCGCCTTCGACGTACGCCTTCATGAAGCCGTGGAAGGTGATCGTCTTGCCGGAGGCGGAGAACTCGGCGTCCCGGCCGTCGCTCGCCCGGCCGCCGATCTTCACCGTCACGCTGTTTCCGACGGCGTCCTTCATCTGGGAGGCGACGGTGCGCTTCCAGATCAGCTCGTACAGGCGGAACTGGTCGCCGCTCAGACCCGTCTCGGCCGGGGTGCGGAAGCGGTCGCCCGAGGGGCGGATGGCCTCGTGCGCCTCCTGCGCGTTCTTGACCTTGCCGGCGTACGTGCGGGGCTTGTCCGGCAGGTACTCGGCGCCGTACAGCTGCGTGACCTGGGCGCGGGCCGCCTGGACCGCGGTGTCGGACAGCGTCGTGGAGTCCGTACGCATGTAGGTGATGAAGCCGTTCTCGTACAGCTTCTGCGCGACCTGCATCGTCGACTTCGCACCGAAGCCGAGCTTGCGCGAGGCCTCCTGCTGAAGGGTCGTCGTACGGAAGGGCGCATACGGCGAGCGGCGGTACGGCTTCGACTCGACCGAGCGGACGGCGAACGGCGAGTCGGCGAGGGCGTCGGCCAGGGCGCGGGCGTTCGCCTCGTCGAGGTGAAGGACGTCACTCTTGAGTTGTCCCACGGAGTTGAAATCGCGCCCCTGGGCGATACGCCGGCCGTCGACCGTCGTCAGGCGGGCGACCAGAGAGGACGGGTCGGAGGCGTCACCGGTGCGTCCCGTGGAGAACGTGCCGGTCAGGTCCCAGTACTCAGCAGAACGAAAAGCGATGCGCTCGCGTTCCCGGGCGACGACGAGCCGTGTGGCGACGGACTGGACACGTCCGGCGGAGAGCCGGGGCATGACCTTCTTCCACAGGACCGGCGAGACCTCGTAACCGTAGAGACGGTCGAGGATGCGGCGGGTCTCCTGGGCGTCGACCATGGGCTTGTTGAGGTCGCGCGGATTGGACACGGCCTCGCGGATCGCGTCCTTGGTGATCTCGTGGAAGACCATCCGGTGGACCGGGACCTTGGGCTTCAGCACTTCCAGGAGGTGCCACGCGATGGCTTCGCCCTCGCGGTCCTCATCGGTGGCGAGGAAGAGTTCGTCGGACTCCGCGAGGAGGTCCTTCAACTTCCTGACCTGCGACTTCTTGTCGGCATTGACGACATAGATCGGCTGGAAGTCGTTCTGTACGTCGACGCCGAGGCGGCGTACCTCGCCCGTGTACTTGTCGGGCACCTCGGCGGCGCCGTTCGGGAGGTCGCGGATGTGCCCGACGCTCGCCTCGACGACATAACCAGGGCCGAGGTAGCCCTTGATCGTCTTCGCCTTGGCGGGCGACTCGACGATGACGAGTCGGCGGCCGCCGTGTGCGGTCTCGCTGGTCGGGGACAACTTGGCTCTTCTCTCCGGTCGACACTCAGTGGTCCGTACGTGACGCTGCGGAGTGTGACGGTACAACCCGTCCCCGTGTCAAACGGCAAAAGCCCGCAACGGCCACTCGAACGGTAACCCGACTCCCGGCATTCCTGCCGCCCGGACCGCCCGACCGCCGCCGCGGGACCTGCCTGAAGACCTCGTGGAGATGCCGTGTGGATCTCTTCCGATCAGATCCGGCCGAAACACCACACTCCGAGAACGACGAACGCCGCGCCGAACGCGGTGGCCAGCGCGAAGGAGGTCACGGGGCTCGTTCCGTGCGCCACCGGCGCGCGACGCAGAGCGCGCGCCCCTGTCCACCACAGGAGCGCGGCTCCGAACGCCGTGAACGCCGCTCCGGCGAAAACCGCAGGCCCGCTCTCCATCCCCGTACCCCTCACCCTCGCCTCGCCCCACCGGCTCTCCCGGACGGTGAGGCTCGCAGCCCCGGGACACCACCCGGCGGCCAGGACACGAACCGGTGGTGAACGGCGCGTGGGCGGCTGGGGGCGATGGGCGGGCGGCAGGCGGCAGGTCGCGGCGGGGGCGGCAGGGCCGCGCGGGCTCGGGTCCGTGTGCGGCCCCGCTGGGGGCCCGAGCCGCGGCTCAGTCCAGCGGCTCCAGAAAGCCCTGCTCGACCAGCAGCCGGATCGCCTCGGGCGTGCGGTCCCGCAGCAGCACCGGGTCCTCCCCCAGGAGTTGCGCGATGGCGTCGAGGATGCGGCCCGCGCTGAGCGATCCGTCGGACACCCCGGCGAAGCCCGCGCCGACCGTGTCGACCTTCGTCGCACGCCGCATGCCCCGGTTCTGGCGCAGCACCACGTACTCCGGGTCCTCCGCGCCCGGCAGACCGATCTGCTCCTGCACGACCTCGTCGGCCAGCTTGAAGTGACCGGCGAGCAGGGCCGCGTCGTCGTGCGCCCGCAGGTAGTCCTGGCGCTCGAAATGGGCCCGTACGACCGGGCCGAGCGGCTGTTCGACAGGGTGCGGCCACTCCTCGACGGTGATCGAGGGGTCCTCGGCGCCGGACTTGCGCAGCGTGATCCAGCCGAAGCCGACGCCCTTGGTCTTGCGGGCCTCGAACTCGTCGAGCCAGGCGTCGTAGCGCGCGGCGTACTCCGCGGGGTCGGCGCGGTGGTCGCCGCTGTCGCGCAGCCACAGTTCGGCGTACTGCGTGACGTCCTGGACCTCGCGCTGCACGATCCAGGCGTCGCATCCGCGCGGCACCCAGGAGCGCAGCCGCTCCTGCCACTCCTCGCCCTCGACGTGCTGCCAGTTGGCGAGGAACTGCGCGTACCCCCCGTCGTTCAGGCGCTCCCCCGCTGCCTGAACGAGCGTGCGGCACAGATCGTCCCCGCCCATCCCGCCGTCGCGATACGTCAGCCGCGCACCCGGCGAGATGACGAACGGCGGATTGGACACGATCAGGTCGTACGTGTCCTCGCCGACCGGTTCGTAGAGCGAGCCCTCACGAAGGTCCGCCTCGGGCGCCCCGGAGAGACCGAGCGTCAGACGCGTGAAGTGCAGGGCGCGCGGGTTGAGATCGGTGGCGGTGACGTGCACGGCGTGCTGCGCCGCGTGCAACGCCTGGATGCCGGACCCGGTGCCGAGGTCGAGAGCCCTGGAGACCGGCGTACGGACGGTGATCCCGGCCAGCGTGGTGGACGCGCCGCCGACTCCGAGGACGACGCCCTCGTCGCGGGTGCCCGCGCCTGCGGCGCCGCCGACCGCGCGGCCGAGGTCGGAGACGATGAACCAGTCCTGGCCCTCCTCACCGCCGTACGGGCGTACGTCCACGGTGGCCCGTACGCCCCCCGGCACGCCGTCGCCGCCGTCCGCCCCCTCGCGCACCAGCCAGCCGTCGGCCAGGCACTGCTCCAGGGGCAGGACGGCGCCGGCGCGGTCGGCCGGCACGGCCTGCTGGAGCAGGAAGAGCCGTACGAGCGTTTCGAGCGGGCCGCCGCCCCGGGTGGCCCGCAGGGCGGGCACGGTCTCGCTGCGGGCGAGCGCGGCGTACGCGGGCGCGCCGAGCAGCTCCAGCAGCCCGTCGGCGGTGAAGTCGGCTGCGAGGAGCGCGTCGCGCAGTCGGGCGGAGCTTTCGGGCGCGGGGAGGCTCGCGGGGAGGCTGGTCGTACTCACCCGGCCATTGTCGCCGCTCCCACTGACAAAAGCCGCGCGGCCCGGCCCTCTTCGGGGTTCCGGGCCGCGCGGCAGGGCCGTTCGCGCCGTAACGGGGCCGCGTCAGCGGCGACATGGCTCCCCGGCGGCGACTACGCCTTCGCGTCGGGCGAGGCGGAGGTCGCGCCCGGCTTCTGGCACCCGGGCTGCTTGGCCATCGCCTTGCCGACCTCGCCGGACTGGAGCTTCTGGAGCGCCTGGTCGCCACTCTTGCTGATCTTGCTCAACTCGTCGGCGACGCCCTTGAGGCCGTCGGCGAACTTCGCCTGGTCCTTGGTGTCGAGCCCGTCGACCTGCTTCTTGAGGCCGGCGTACGCCGCCGAGGAGTCGTTGAGCTCCTTGACCGCTTCCTTCTGAGTGGTCTCCCCGCCCTCGACCGGCGGGGCGCCCGCCTTGTCCACGGCCGCGCCCATGGCCTTGTAAGCGTCGGAGATCTGCTGGAAGGCGCGGGAGTCCGTGCTCTGGACGTCGGCGGGCTTGCTGTTGTCCGCCGTCTGCCGCTGGATGGAGGTGTTGGCGTCCGAGATCTTCTTCAACTGGGGCTGCACCTGGTCGCAGACCGTCTTCGCCCAGTCGTTGACCTTGTCGTCGCTGTCGTCGCTGCTGCAGCCGGACAGCGCCATTGTCAGTACCGCACCGCCGGACAGTGCGGCCGCAAACTTCTTGTTCACCGGATTGGTCCCTTCCAAGGCTCTCGGCCCCGGAACATACACGCCAAGTGGGCGACATCAGCATGTCATACGTCCGGTCCATGCGCTTTTGAAGCCATTTGAACCAAGGGAGAGACACCTCACGACACGCCGCTGAACACCGTGCTCGGCGGGCGGACGCCGCGTCAGTACGCGCCGCCCGCCCGCCTTCTGAACCGGTGTTACGTGTACGACGACACGATGTTCGCCGGCGCCCGAAGATCTGCCGGTTCCGGCCGGCCGCACGGCGCCGGCGCCGAGTCGTCCGCGTCACCCCACGGCGATCCCGCGCCGCTTGGACACGTACACCGCGCCGACGATGACGCCGATGGCCAGCGCCGCCACCGCCGCCCGCACCCCGGCGTTGGCGTCGCCGCCGTAACTGAACTGCACCACCGCGGGGGCGATGAGCAGCGCCACCAGGTTCATCACCTTCAGCAGCGGGTTGATGGCGGGGCCCGCGGTGTCCTTGAACGGGTCGCCGACCGTGTCGCCGATGACGGTCGCGGCGTGGGCCTCGCTGCCCTTGCCGCCGTGATGACCGTCCTCGACGAGCTTCTTGGCGTTGTCCCACGCGCCGCCGGAGTTGGCGAGGAAGACGGCCATCAGCGTGCCGGTGCCGATGGCGCCCGCGAGGAACGCGCCGAGCGCGCCGACACCGAGCGAGAAGCCGACCGCGATCGGCGTCAGCACGGCGAGGAGACCGGGCGTGGTCAGTTCGCGGAGCGCGTCCTTGGTGCAGATGTCGACCACCCGGCCGTACTCCGGCTTCTCCGTGTAGTCCATGATCCCCGGATGCTCGCGGAACTGCCGCCGCACCTCGAAGACCACCGCGCCGGCCGACCTGGACACCGCGCTGATCGCCAGCCCGGAGAAGAGGAAGACGACCGCGGCGCCGAGCATCAGGCCGACGAGGTTGTTGGGCTGCGAGATGTCCATCTGCAGGCCCAGCTCGCTCACCTTCGCCCCGACGTCGTCGCGCGCCGTGGCGATGGCGTCCTTGTACGAGCCGAAGAGCGCCGCCGCCGCGAGGACCGCGGTGGCGATGGCGATGCCCTTGGTGATCGCCTTGGTGGTGTTGCCGACGGCGTCCAGGTCGGTGAGGACCTGCGCTCCGGCGCCCTCGACGTCGCCCGACATCTCTGCGATGCCCTGCGCGTTGTCCGAGACGGGGCCGAAGGTGTCCATCGCGACGATGACGCCGACGGTGGTGAGCAGGCCGGTGCCGGCCAGCGCCACCGCGAACAGGGCGAGCATGACCGACGTACCCCCGAGCAGGAACGCGCCGTACACGCCGAGCCCGATGAGCAGCGCCGTGTAGACGGCGGACTCCAGGCCGATGGCGATGCCGGCCAGGACGACGGTGGCGGGGCCCGTCAGCGAGGACTTGCCGATGTCCCTGACGGGGCGCCGGGTCGTCTCGGTGAAGTAGCCGGTCAGCTGCTGGATCAGCGCCGCCAGCACGATGCCGATGGCGACGGCGACGAGCGCCAGCACCCTCGGGTCGCCGCCGTGCCCCTGGACGACCGTGTCGGTCACGCCGTCCAGATCGGCGTAGGAGGACGGCAGATAGATGAACACGGCCACCGCCACCAGGACCAGGGACACCGCGGCGGAGATGAAGAAGCCGCGGTTGATGGCGGTCATTCCGCTGCGGTCGGCGCGCCGCGGGGCGACCGCGAAGATGCCGATCATCGCGGTGACCACGCCGATCGCCGGAACGATCAGCGGAAAGGCCAGTCCGGCGTCGCCGAAGGCGGCCTTGCCGAGGATGAGTGCCGCGACGAGCGTCACGGCGTACGACTCGAAGAGGTCGGCCGCCATGCCCGCGCAGTCGCCGACGTTGTCGCCCACGTTGTCGGCGATGGTCGCGGCGTTGCGCGGATCGTCCTCCGGGATGCCCTTTTCGACCTTGCCGACCAGGTCGGCGCCCACGTCGGCGGCCTTGGTGAAGATGCCGCCGCCCACTCGCATGAACATCGCGATGAGCGCGGCGCCGAGTCCGAAACCCTCCAGCACCTTGGGAGCGTCGGCCGCGTAGACGAGGACGACGCAGGCGGCGCCGAGCAGGCCGAGGCCCACGGTGAACATGCCGACCACGCCACCCGTACGGAAAGCGATCTTCATCGCTTTGTGCGAGACGGCCGTCAGATCCTTTTCCGGCTCGCCCTCGGCCGGAGTGGCCTCACGCGCGGCGGCCGCCACGCGCACATTGCTGCGTACCGCCAGCCGCATGCCCATGTAACCCGTCGCCGCCGAGAAGAGAGCGCCGACCAGGAAGAACACGGAACGTCCGATGCGCTGCGACCAGTCGTCCGCCGGAAGCAGCATGAGCAGGAAGAACACCACGACGGCGAATACGCTGAGTGTGCGCAACTGGCGGGCCAGATAGGCATTCGCGCCTTCCTGCACCGCCGCCGCGATCTCTTTCATCTTGTCGGTGCCTTCGCCGGCCGCCAGTACCTGACGTACCAGCAGCTGTGCGACGACCAGTGCCGCCAGTGCCACTACGGCGACGACGATCACGATGATCCGGTTCTCGTCGGTGAGTACCGCCGCCGCGAGAGTAGAGGGATGGTCCAGCTGATCCGATGTGAAGAGCCCCGCCATTCGTCCTCCTTGACGCTCAGAGCTCAAGATGTGGACGGATTGTAGGGAGCGGAACCTGATCAAAACAGAGCGCCGCGAACCCAATTGACCTTCGCGCGCCTCTCAGCAAATGATCGCGTTGCCGCAATCCCCTCGAACGCCGTAACGGGGCCAACGCATTCGCGATTTCGCAACGATCTCCGAAATAGATCCGGGGAAATACGAAAGACCCTGCTCAGCAGGGTCTCACGTAAAAGATCTGTCCGCTCGGACACGGCGGGCCGTCAGGGGGAAACGGCCGCCGGTGTCGTCGGCCAGGTCATGCGGATGGTCCCACCGGACACGCCGGTGACGACTTCGACATCGTCGACGAGGCCGCTGATGACCGCGAGCCCCATCTCGTCCTCACCGTCCGCGTCGGCGTCCGCATCGGGACCGGCGCCGGCTTCCGCCCCGGGCCCCGTGGTGCTGCGCACCCCGGGGACCGATCCGGCCGCGCCGCCGCCCGAACCGGGCACCTCGTCGCCGACCTCGATGGAGAACGACTTCTCCTCCTCGGTCAGCGCGACCCGGACCGGAGCCGAGATGCCGTTGCTGCGGTGGAGTCCCACCGCACGGGTGCACGCTTCGCCGACCGCGAGTCGGACCTCGTCCAGCACCGCCTCGTCCACCCCGGCCCGGCGCGCCACGGCGGCCGCCACCAGGCGGGCCGTCCTGACGTGTTCGGGCTGAGCGCTGAATCGGAGTTCAACGGTGGCCATCTGCGGTCCCCCTCGGACGTACGGGCGTGCTTCTCAGGGGCCCGGGCTTTCGGCCCGGTGCCCCTGTTCCTGCTTCCGGTCTCCCGGAAGCCGTCAGTCGGTGGCGTTGACGGCTTCGTCGACCGAGGTGTGAATGGGGAACACCTTGGTCAGTCCCGTGATCCGGAAGATCTTGAGAATGCGCTCCTGGTTGCAGACCAGTCGCAGCGAGCCCTCATGGGCCCGGACGCGCTTGAGTCCGCCCACGAGCACGCCGAGTCCGGTGGAGTCGAGGAAGTCCACGCCCTCCATGTCGACGACCAGGTGGTAACTGCCGTCGTTCACCAACTCGACCAACTGCTCGCGCAGCTTCGGCGCGGTATACACATCAATCTCGCCACCGACCTCGACGACCGTACGGTCGCCACCAGGTCCAGACACGTTGCGAGTCGACAGGGACAGGTCCACGGATCCTCCAGCACCTTGCTATCGAGCGGCCGCCCCCCTGAGGTCTCCCCGGCGGAGCCAGAGGACGGAACGCCAGCCGCGATGGCATTCAATCACTTACCTGCAGGCATGCACGATGCCTTGGAACCATTGTCCGTCACGCCAGTGACACACTCGGTGCCGATGGCCAAGAATCACCGTCCCAGCAGACCCGGGGAGAACGCGGGCGCGCGCCCCGCTCCCCGCACGGTCCTCGACCGGCTCACCGCAGGCGAGAGCCGGTCCTCGCGCATCACTCATACGGAGCACCTGCCCCCGCGCGCGGGGTCTCATGCAGTGTGGCCCGACCGCATCCGCCCGGAAGTGATCGCCGCGATCCGGGACGCCGGGATCGAGCACCCCTGGACCCACCAGGCGCTGGCCGCCGAGCACGCCCTGGACGGCGAGTCCGTCGTCATCGCCACCGGCACCGCGTCCGGGAAGTCGCTCGCCTACCTGGCCCCCGTCCTGACCACCCTGCTGGACGGCTCCGAGGCCGCGAACGGGCGCGGTGCGACGGCCCTGTACCTCGCCCCCACCAAGGCGCTCGCGGCCGACCAGCGCCGCGCGGTCAAGGCCCTCGCGGCGCCGCTGGGCAACGCCGTCAGGCCGGCGGTGTACGACGGCGACACGCCGGTGGAGGAACGCGAATGGGTACGTCAGTACGCCAATTACGTCCTCACCAACCCGGACATGCTCCACCTCGGCATCCTCCCCTCCCACCCGCGGTGGGCCTCCTTCCTGCGCGCCCTGCGCTACGTCGTCATCGACGAGTGCCACACCTACCGCGGCGTCTTCGGCTCCCACGTCGCCCAGGTGATCCGCCGGCTTCGCCGCCTGTGCGCCCGCTACGGGGCGAATCCCGTCTTCCTGCTCGCCTCCGCCACCTCGGCGGAACCCGCCGTTTCCGCGGGCCGCCTGACCGGCGTGCCCGTCCGCCAGGTGGCGGACGACGCCTCTCCGCGCGGGGAACTGGTGTTCGCCCTCTGGGAGCCGCCGCTGACCGAACTGCAGGGCGAGAAGGGCGCACCCGTACGACGGACCGCCACGGCGGAGACCGCCGACCTTCTCACCGACCTGACCGTGCAGGGGGTCCGCTCGGTCGCCTTCGTGCGCTCCCGGCGCGGCGCGGAGCTGATCGCCCTCATCGCCCAGGAACGGCTGGCCGCCGTCGACCGTTCGCTGCCGGCCCGGGTCGCCGCCTATCGAGGCGGATACCTCCCGGAAGAACGCCGGGCCCTGGAGCGCGCCCTGCACTCCGGCGAGCTCCTCGGCCTCGCCGCGACGACCGCTCTCGAACTCGGCGTCGACGTGTCGGGACTGGACGCCGTCGTCATCGCCGGGTACCCCGGCACCCGCGCCTCGCTGTGGCAGCAGGCGGGGCGGGCCGGCCGGTCGGGCGAGGGCGCCCTGGCGGTGCTCGTGGCGCGCGACGACCCCCTGGACACGTATCTCGTCCATCATCCCGAGGCCCTGTTCCGCCAGCCGGTGGAATCAACCGTCCTCGACCCCGCCAACCCGTACGTGCTGGCCCCCCATCTGTGCGCCGCCGCGGCCGAGGTCCCGCTGACCGATGCCGACCTGGAGCTCTTCGGCCCGGCCGCCGCGGACCTGATGCCGCAGCTGGAGGCGGCCAACCTGCTCCGCCGCCGGGGCAGGTCCTGGTACTGGACCCGCCGCGAGCGGGCCGCCGACCTCGCCGACATCCGGGGCCAGGGCGGCCGGCCCGTCCAGATCGTCGAGGCGCAGACCGGCCGGCTGCTCGGCACGGTCGACGCATCGGCCGCCCACGCCTCCGTCCACGACGGCGCGGTCCACCTCCACCAGGGACGTACGTACCTGGTCCGGCACCTGGACCTCGAGGACCCGCACGGCGCCGTCGCCCTGGTCGAGGAGGCGAACCCGCCGTACTCCACGACCGCCCGCGACACCACCGCCATCTCGGTCCTGGAGACCGACACCGAGATCCCCTGGGGAGAGGGCCGCCTGTGCTTCGGCTCGGTCGAAGTCACCAACCAGGTCGTCTCCTTCCTCCGGCGCAAACTCATCACCGGCGAGGTGCTCGGCGAGACGAAACTCGACCTCCCGCCCCGGACGCTGCGGACCCGCGCGGTCTGGTGGACGGTGACCGAGGACCAGCTCGACGCCGCCCGCGTCGGGCCCGAGCAGCTCGGCGGCGCCCTGCACGCCGCCGAGCACGCCTCCATCGGCATGCTGCCGCTCTTCGCCACCTGCGACCGCTGGGACATCGGCGGCGTCTCGGTCCCGCTCCACCCGGACACGCTGCTGCCGACGGTGTTCGTGTACGACGGCCACCCGGGCGGGGCGGGTTTCGCGGAGCGGGCCTTCCACACGGCCCGGGAGTGGCTGACCGCGACCCGGGAGGCCATCGCCTCCTGCGAGTGCGAGGCCGGCTGCCCCTCCTGCATCCAGTCGCCGAAGTGCGGCAACGGCAACGACCCGCTGAACAAGCGCGCCGCCGTCCGCCTCCTGACCGTCCTCCTGCGAGGTGCCCCCCAACCGTCCGACGACACCGCGCCCGCCGATTCGGCGGCGGACCCCCCGGACTGCCCGGGCGGCGCGGACGCCCCGGGCGGCCCTGACGCCCCCGAGGCTTCGGACGCCTCCTGACGCCCCGGACGCCTCGGATGCCCGGGAAGCTCCCTGGGGCCGCTCAGAGCCCGTGGGTGCCGCGGTCATCCGCTGGGACCGGCCGGCCCCGCGCGGGCCCTCACAGCCACTCTGTACGGCCCTGCGGCCGCCTCCGCCGTCACGTCGGAGACCTCCCCGCGCACGGAGCACCTCACGAGCCGCGCGTCCTGAGCCACGGCGACCTGGGCCGCCTCACCGCACGCGGTGGCCTCACCCCGCATCCATACGCCCGCCGCCGCGAGCGCCGCCAGGTCCGCGGCGCTCCCGGCCCGATGGCGGGCCACGACCGCCTGCCCCATCGCCAGCACCACGGCGAACACCACCCCGAGCACAGCCACCACCCCCAACGCCCACACGGTCGCCGACCCCCGGTCGGCAGGTATCCCCCGTTCGGCCCACCGACGGTGACCACCCCGCCGACCCTCCCCTCCGCCGCCCGTGCGAGCCAGAAGGGCGCGACCGCAGCCACCGGCCCCGCCGCCCCGCGCCCCGCTCACGCCGCCACCTCCACGCTCTCCTCGGCCCGCGCGACTGCCTCTGCTCGCAGGATCAGCGGCAACGCGCTCAGGGCCGGCGCGGGGGCCTCGACGACCACACGGACCAGGCCGCCCTCGCGAGTCACCGTGACGCGCGCCCCGCTCGGGGCCGCCTGCCGGGCCGCCGCGACCGACTCCTCCCGCGACTCCTGGCGAGCGGCTGCCCTCGCGCCCGTTCCCGCCGCGTCCACACACTGGATCTGCGCGGCGACCGCCATCAGAGCCCACACCAGGGCCATGGTGAAGAGCAGCAGCGCCGGGACCACCACGGCCGCCTCCGCCGTGACATATCCCCGGTCCCCGCGCCCCCCGGTCTCAGAACGGCACATCGAGCGCCCTCCCCACGACCGCTTGCAGCGCCGACGAGACCATGTCGCTCGTCACCACCTTGTAGAGCACCGCCGCGAAGCCGCAGGCGGCGATCGTGCCCATCGCGTACTCCGACGTCGTCATCCCCGCGTCCCCGCCGCCTGCGGCCCTCCGCACGAAGCCCCGCGCCAGCGCCCGCGTCACGTTCCACATCCGCATGTCGACCCCCGAGGTCACTTGCCGTTCAGGTCACTTGCCGGTCATTTGCCGTGCAAGGTCAGTCGCCGTTCAAGGTCAGTTGCCGTTCATCAGTCCGCTCGCCAGGCCGATCACCACGGGCACCACTCCGACCACCAGGAAGGCGGGCAGGAAGCACAGCCCGACCGGCCCCACCATCAGCACGCCCGCCCGCTGGGCCCGGGCAGACGCATCCCGCGCCCTCTCGGCCCTGAGGCTCTCGGCCACCCGGGTAACGGGTTCGGCCGCCGGAGCCCCGGAGGCTGCCGCCCGTTCCAGGCAGCGGGCCAGCCCGCCGGCGCCCGGTATCGCTGCCAGCCGGGCCCACGCGTCCGCGGGTTCGCCCCCGAGCCGGAGCTCGGCGGCGGTACGGGCCAGCCGCTCACCCACGGGGCCGCCGAGCGAGTCCCCGACCGCCTCCGCCGCCTCGCGGGGGCCCGCGCCCGCCGAGATGCAGGCCGCCAGAAGATCCGCAGCCAACGGCAGTTGGCGCGCGTCGACCGGGCGGTGGTCGCACTGCGGCCGCCCGCGCTGCCACCTTGCGAGCGCGTACGCCCCGACCGCCCCCAGCGCGCCGCCGAGCAGCCCGCCGAGCAGCACATACGTGGTGACAGCCGCTCCCAGCGGCGGCCCCCAGCGCAGCACGCGGCCTCCGTACTCGGGCCTCCACCGCCACCAGCGTCCGAAACGCGGCCCAGTGGTTCCCGCACCGTTCACGGCCACCAGCGCCGCGAGCCGATCGCGCAGCAGCCTCTCCCGCCGTCGCCCCGCCCACGCGAGGACCAGCCACACCGCCGCGGCCGCGACGAACACCGCCGCCCCCAGCCTGTGGACAACTTCCGCGCTCATGAGCCCTCCCCCCGCCGTACGATGCGCCGGGCCCAGAAGAGACCCGCGCCCTCCAGCAATCCGCCGACCAGCAGGCACCCGAGCCCGGCCGGCGTGTGCAGCAGCACCCGCAGCGGCGCGGCTCCGAGCGCGCTGCCGATCAGCAGTCCGGCCACCGGAAGCAGCGCCAGGAGCGCCACCGTGGCCCAGGAGCCCGCCAGCTGGGCCCGGAGGTTCTCCCGCTGGTCCCGCTCGGCCCGCAGCGCCCCTTCCAGCCGGTCGAGTCCCGCCGCGAGACCGGCGCCGCCGTCCACCGCCACCCGCCAGCACGCGGCGACCCCCGCGAGCCCGTCCGCCCCCGGCTCCCGAGCGGCCCGGCGCAACGCATCCGGCACGTCCCCGCCGAACCGCGCCGCGGCCAGCACCTCGGCCTCCGCGGCGCCCAGCCCGCCGGTGCCCGCGGCGGCGAACAGTGCCTGTCCCGGCTGCCTCCCGGCACGCAGTTCACCCGCCACCGCCCCGCAGAGCCCGACGACCGCGTCCGCGCGCCGTTCACGCTCCCGGCGCCGCTCCACGGCCCGCAGCCGGCGTCTCACCAGCGGCACCGCCACCGCTCCGGCGGCGCACGGCAGCACCGACTCGCCCAGTACGGCCAGCAGCACCGCGACCGGCACGCAGAGCCACTCGCGCCCCAGCCGCCCCTGTAGAGCCGCTGCCAGCCGCTCCCACAGCGCCGCCGGGCCGCCGGGCTGCACGCCCCCGCCCGCGAGCATCAGCCGCGCCCGCCGCAAATCCGCGTCCCACCCGGCCAGCAGCCAGGCCGCCACCCCCGCGCACACCACCGCCGCGTACACCGGCGCCGCACCGGCCCCGGTCACACCGCACCCCCGATCAGCGCCCGCAGCCGGGGCCAGCCGCGTTCGTACGAGAAGGCACGGGCGCCCCACCGCAGCGCGGGCGCGGTCACCACCAGCCCCGCCGGGTCCCGCTCCAGCACATGGATCTCGGCGACCCGCCGCGACCCGTCCCGGTCCCGCGCGAGATGCACGACCACCGCGAGGGCGGCCGCCAACTGGCTGTGCAGCGCCGCCCGGTCGAGGCCCGCGGCCGCACCGAGCGCCTCGAGCCGCGCCGGGACATCCGTCGCCGCGTTGGCGTGTACGGTCCCGCACCCGCCCTCGTGCCCGGTGTTGAGCGCCGCCAGGAGTTCCGTCACCTCGGCCCCGCGCACCTCCCCGACCACCAGCCGGTCGGGGCGCATCCGCAGGGCCTGGCGCACCAGGTCCCGCAACGTGACCTGCCCCGCGCCCTCCTGGTTGGCGGGCCGCGACTCCAGGCGCACCACATGCGGGTGATCGGGTCTCAGCTCCGCCGAGTCCTCGGCCATCACGATGCGCTCGCGCTCGCCGACGAGCCCCAGGAGGGTCGAGAGGAGGGTGGTCTTCCCCGTGCCCGTGCCGCCGCTGACCAGGTACGACAGCCGGGCTTCGACGAGCGCCCGCAGCACCGCGTCGCCGCCGGGCGGCACCGTCCCGGCCGCGACGAGCTCGGCCGGCGAGAACGCCTTCGGCCGCACCACCCGCAGCGACAGGCAGGTGCAGCCGACGGCGACCGGCGGCAGCACCGCATGCATCCGCGTCCCGTCGGGCAGCCGGGCGTCCACCCACGGCCGCGCGTCGTCCAGCCGCCGCCCCGCCGCGGCAGCGAGCCGCTGAGCGAGCCTGCGGACCGCTGCCGCGTCGGTGAAGGAGACCTCGGTCAGTTCGAGGCCGCTGCCCCGGTCCACCCAGACGCGGTCGGGGGCGGAGACCAGCACGTCCGTCACCGAGGGGTCGGCGAGCAGCGGTTCCAGTGTGCCGGCGCCCACCAGCTCGCTCCGCAGCTTCTCGGCCGCCCCCAGGACTTCCGCGTCCCCGAGCAGCCGGCCCTGCGCCCGCAGCGCCGCGGCCACGCGCGCCGGTGTCGGCTCGGCCCCGCTCTCCGCGAGCCGCCGCCGTACGGCGTCCAGCATTCCCGCGCTCACGAGACAACGCCCGCGGCCAGCGCCTGCTGCCAGAACGCCGTGCAGAACCGGCCCAGCGGCCCCCGCGCGCTGCCGCCCGGCGGCGTCCCGCCGGCCTGGGCCTCCAGCAGCCCCGCCTCCACCGGCAGCTCGCCGGCCAGCGGCAGCCCGAGGAGCCCCGCGACCGCCTCCTCGTCGAGGCCCGCGGCGTACGGTCCGCGCACCACCGCCCGCAGGTCGCCCAGGACCATGCCGACGGTCGAGGCGACGCGGCTCGCCGCCGCGACCGCCCGTAGCTCCGCCGGCACCACCAGCAGTCCGAGGTCGAGCTGGGCCAGCGCCTCGGCCACGGCCTCGTCGACCCGGCGCGGCAGGTCGACGACCACCACTCCGCCCCGCCTTCGCGCGGCGGCCAGCACCGCGCGCATCGCTTCCGGCGGGATGACCACGCGGTCACCCCGGTCCCAGCTCAGCACGCGCAGCGCGTGCAATTCGGGCAGCGACTCCTCCAGCGCGCCACTGCCGACCCGCCCTCTGGACTCGGCGAAATCCGGCCACCGCAGGCCTTCCGCGGCTTCCCCGCCGAGGAGCACGTCGAGCCCGCCGCCCAGGGGGTCGCCGTCGATGAGCATGGTGCGCCGGCCCGTGCGTGCCGCTGCCACCGCCAGGGCGCACGCCAGCGTCGAGGCCCCCGCCCCGCCCCGGCCTCCGAGCACCCCCACGGTCACCGCCTGCCGCCCCACGCCCTCCGCGACGTCGGCGATGCGCTCCACGAGCCAGTTCTCCGCGTCGGGCAGCCGCAGCACGTGGTCGGCGCCGATCTCGACCGCGCGGCGCCACACATGGGGGTCGTCCTGGTCCTTGCCGACGAGCATCACGCCGCTGCGGCGCGCTCCCCCTCGTCCGAGAACCGCCCCGCGCACCCGCTCGGCGGCGTCGTCGCCGACGAGGACCAGCGGTGCGCTCTCCCAGCTGCCCCGGCGCTCGGGCACCCCGTGATGGACTTCCGGTTCCGCGCCGGCGGCGGCGCACAGCCGCAGCAGATCGTCGAGCAGCTCGACGTCCTCGGTGACGATCAGCGGTCCGCCCTGCCGCGCCTCGGCGACCTGCGGACGGTCGGGTGTGCTGGATCCGGCCACGATCTCCGCCCCCTCTCCCTGCGATTCCTTCTGTCCGCGAACTTCGCGAACGGAATCACCGTGGAGGGATCTCCGAAATCGTGTGGATCTTGCTGGAAAACCGGGGACAACTCGCCGGTTGTGAATATCCCGCTCACCTATACCGGTGACTTCCGGAGAGCGGCGGAACAACTACGCAGCGTGACGCGTCTGGGGAGTGGAAGGCCGCTGCGGCCGCAGGCCAAGAGGGGGAGAAATGATCCGAACCGGAGGGCGAAAAAGTATCCGGACATGCGACGACCCCCGTCGGGGGGGAGAACGGGGGTCGTCTCCACGGCCGACTCGGGGGGGGAGGAGTCGGACCGGGGTAGCACGGTCGCGAACGATCCGTGACTTCCATGGTGTACCCGAGAGCCTTCTCAGGCAAACCCACGCGCCACAGCGTACGCCGAATGGTGGGCGCCTATGCTCGCCTCGTGGAAAAACGCTCCTTGCCGCGAACAGCCGCCTTCTTCGACCTCGACAAGACCGTCATTGCGAAGTCGAGCACGCTGACCTTCAGCAAGTCCTTCTATCAAGGCGGACTGATCAGCCGCAGAGCCGCACTGCGGACCGCGTACATCCAGTTCGTCTTCCTCGCCGGCGGCGCGGATCACGACCAGATGGAACGCATGCGCGCGTACCTCTCGGCGCTCTGCAAGGGGTGGAACGTCCAGCAGGTCAAGGAGATCGTCGCCGAGACCCTGCACGACCTGATCGACCCGATCATCTACGACGAGGCGGCCTCCCTCATCGAGGAGCACCACACGGCCGGCCGCGACGTCGTGATCGTCTCCACGTCCGGGGCGGAGGTGGTCGAGCCCATCGGTGAGCTCCTCGGGGCCGACCGCGTGGTGGCGACCCGGATGGTCGTCGGCGACGACGGCTGCTTCACGGGTGAAGTGGAGTACTACGCGTACGGCCCCACCAAGGCCGAGGCGATCAAGGAGCTCGCGGCGTCCGAGGGGTACGACCTCGCGCGCTGCTACGCGTACAGCGACTCGGCCACCGACGTTCCGATGCTGGAGTCGGTCGGTCACCCCTACGCCGTCAACCCGGACCGGGCGCTGCGCCGTGAGGCGCTCGCTCGGGAATGGCCGATTCTCGTCTTCAGCCGACCGGTCCGCCTCAAGCAGCGGCTGCCCGCCTTCTCCATGCCGCCCCGGCCCGCACTGGTCGCGGCGGCGGCGGTCGGAGCGGCCGCGGCCACCGCGGGTCTGGTCTGGTACGTCAGCCGCAGGCCAGGGCGCGGGAAGAACCGCCGCCCAAATGAAACTTTTGCCCGCATTTGAACCGGTAGGCAAAGAGGTGCGTCCAGGGCTTTCGCTTCCCCGGCTTCAGGAGTACAAAGGTTTTAACGGCCCGCGAGACCAGGGACATCCGAGAGGATGACCTACAACGCAGTAAGGCCCCACGGACCGAGCACGGAAGACGAGCACCCACGCGACGTCGACCCGTCGATTACGGGCCAGCCGCACCAGGTGACGGGCAAAGCACCCGACCTGATGGGCAAAATTTCGAGGACGCATGGTAACTCGGCGGACGTGCCAGCGGCGGTACCGTTCACCGGTACCGCCGCAACCCTTTGTCCGGCCGGCAGGGGCTCCGGCGGCCGCTCAGGCGGCGCCGCGCTGAAGCGCCTCACAGACAGCCGTCGACTCCCTGGCCCCCAGCTCCACCGCACGCCCGCAGTGCGTGATCCACGCCGCCATGCCTTCCGGCGTTCCCGAGACGTAGCCGTCCAGAGCCGCCACGTACGCCGCGCGTCCGAGTTCCCCGTGGCCGACCTCGGCCGGGCAGACGGACTTCGGGTCGAGGCCGCTGCCGATCAGCACGATCCGCTCGGCGGTCCGCGCCACGAGGCCGTTGTGGGAGCCGAAGGGGCGCAGCGCCATCAGTTCGCCGTGCACCACGGCGGCGGCCACCAGGGCGGGCGCGGAGCCGCCCGCGATGATCAGTTCCGAGAGCCCTTCGAGCCGGCCCGCCACCTCGTCGGCGCCCGGAAGCGGCAGCTCGACCAGGGGCTCGTCCACCGGCTCACCCGCGAGCCTCGGCCGGCCCACCAGCTCGTCCGACACCCCGGCGCCGCCCGCGGCCACCAGATGCAGCCGGGCCAGCACCCGGAGCGGCGACTGACGCCAGATGGACAACAGCTGCCCGGCCTCGGCCGTGAGGCGCAGCGCCGCGCCGACGATCCGGGACTCCTCGTCGATGCTGAAGTCGGTACGCCGGCGCACCTCCTCCAGCGCCCAGTCCGCGCCCGAGAGCGCCGCCGACCCGCGCGCGCCGCGCAGGGCGGCCTCCGCGGTGATCTCGTTGCTGCGGCGCCGCATGACGCGGTGTCCGTAGACCCGGTCGACGGCCTTGCGTACGGAGTCCACGGCCTCGGGTACGCCGGGCAGCGCGCCCAGCGCCGCGAGTGGATCAGCAGTCGTACTCATAGGTAAGGAGCCTACGCACCCACGGCACGGACCCCACCTTGGAGTGGTCTTCCTCACTCCCGTGCGCACGGCGAGCAATCACGCGATTACCCTTGGTGAACATGAAGATCGCTTTCGTAGGGAAGGGCGGCAGCGGCAAGACGACGCTGTCCTCGCTCTTCATCCGCCACCTCACCGCCAACGAGGCCCCGGTCATGGCCGTGGACGCCGACATCAACCAGCACCTGGGCGCCGCACTCGGTCTCGACGAGGCGCAGGCCGGGGCGCTGCCCGCGATGGGCGCGCACCTGCCCCTCATCAAGGACTACCTGCGGGGCTCCAATCCCCGTATCGCCTCCGCCGAGACGATGATCAAGACCACCCCGCCCGGAGAGGGTTCCCGCCTGCTCCGGGTGCGCGAGGACAACCCGGTGTACGACGCGTGCGCCCGTACCGTCCCGCTGGACGACGGCGACATCCGGCTGATGGCCACTGGCCCGTTCACGGAGTCCGACCTGGGCGTCTCCTGCTACCACTCCAAGGTTGGGGCGGTCGAGCTGTGCCTCAATCACCTGATCGACGGCCCGGACGAGTACGTCGTCGTCGACATGACGGCCGGCTCCGACTCCTTCGCCTCCGGCCTGTTCACCCGCTTCGACATGACCTTCCTGGTGGCCGAACCGACCCGCAAGGGCGTGTCCGTGTACCGCCAGTACAAGGAGTACGCCCGCGACTTCGGCGTGTCGCTCAAGGTCGTCGGCAACAAGGTGCAGGGCCAGGACGACATCGACTTCCTGCGTGAGCAGGTGGGCGACGACCTCCTGGTCACCGTCCGCGCGTCCGACTGGGTCCGCTCGATGGAGAAGGGCCGGCCGTCCCGCTTCGAGCTCCTGGAGGCGGACAACCGCCTCGCCCTGCAGACCCTGCAGAACGCGGCCGAGGACTCGTACGCGGAGCGCGACTGGGAGCGCTACACACGCCAGATGGTGCACTTCCACCTGAAGAACGCGGAGAGCTGGGGCAACGCGAAGACGGGCGCCGACCTGGCTGCCCAGGTCGACCCCGCCTTCGTCCTCGGGGAGCACTTCGCGGAGGTCAGTGCCGTTCAGCCCGCTTGACCTGGGAGGCCGTCCCGACGCTCGGGGCGGCCGACGGCCGCTCGGCGAGGAACGACGCCCAGCCGTCCTTCGGCGCCTCGCCGACCTCCAGGGTGCGCATCCTGTCCAGCACCTCCGGGTCCTGGGCGTCCAGCCAGTCGGCCACCTGCCTGAAGGAGACGCAGCGCACGTCCCGCTTCACACAGACCGTCTTGATCGTCTCCTCGATGGCGCGCATGTACGTGCCGCCGTTCCAGGACTCGAAGTGGTTGCCGATGATCAGCGGGGCGCGGTTGCCGTTGTACGAGCGGTCGAAGGCCTGGAGCAGGCCGTCGCGCATCTGGTTGCCCCAGTACCGGTGCCGGGACGGGTCGCCCTTGACCGTTCCCGACTGATTGACCATGAAGTTGTAGTCCATGGAGAGCGTCTCGAAGGCCCGTCCGGGCACCGGTACCAGCTGGAGCGGCATGTCCCACAGGCCCGCGGTCTTCTTGGGCCACACCTGCTTGCCCACGCCGCTGGAGTCGTAGCGGAAGCCGAGTTCCTTGGCCGCCGCCATCATGTTCTTCTGCCCTTCGAGGCAGGGGGTGCGGGCGCCGACGAGTTCCTTGTCGTAGTCGAAGGGCAGCGGCTTGGCGTTCTTCAGGCCCGAGTTGGTCTTCCAGCGCTTCACGAACGCCTTGGCCTGCGCGATCTCGCTCTTCCACTCCTCCGGGGACCAGGTGCCGACGCCACCGTCCTTGCCGCAGAAGTGGCCGTTGAAGTGCGTCCCGATCTCGTTGCCGTCCAGCCACGCCGCGCGTAGCTGGTCGACGGTGTCGCTGATTCCCGCGACATCGTTGAAGCCGATGTCGGAGCGTCCGGTGGAGTGCTGCGGCGGGTCGTAGAGGTGCCGCTTGTCCTCCGGGAGCAGGTACACGCCGCTCAGGAAGTACGTCATCGTCGCGTTGTACTTCTTGCCGACCTCGCGGAAGTGCGAGAAGAGGCGCTGGCTGTCCTCGCCGGCCCCGTCCCACGAGAACACGACGAACTGCGGGGGCTCCTGACCGGGCTTCAGCCGCTGAGGCCGCGACACGTGCGGCTGCTTCCCGGTGTACGCCGTCGAGCCGTCGCCGATCAGGCGCACCGCACTCTTGGGCGCCGCCGCCTTGGGCGCGCCCTTCTTCGCTCCGTGCGCGCCTTCCTGGGCGCCGGGGGCATCCGAGCCGCCCGGCCCCGAGCAGGCGGCGAGTGCGCCGGCCAGGGCCACGGCGGCGAAGCCGAAGGCAATCCTTTTTGTGGCGGCCATCATTCCGCCCACCCTCTTCCGTCAGACTTATCTGCTTATCCGCTGAAATGACTGCACAGCGGGGCAAACTTCGCATGACCCGACCGAGGGATTGATATGACAAGCCGCTCAAAATCCTGGTTCACCGAAACGAATGAAAGGTTGCGCCATTTAGCCCTATTCGCCTCATTAGTTCTTTACTCTGCATTACCATTCATTTACTGAGAGTTGAGAAATCCCGCCGCTGCACGCCGTGACCCACGGCCGCGTCCCCACGTTCCGCGACCGCGCTGCCCCGGAGGAGACGGGAAACCATGACTGCTTGCATCCCGACCAGCACCGACCACTCTGCGCCCCCCGCGGGGGCGTCCCGCTTTCAGCGCCCGCACAGCCCGCCCGGCGGCCCCCGCCGCCGCTTCCCCGTGGCGCGGGTGGACGTGTCCGCCTCGATCTGCGTCTTTCTGATCGCGCTGCCGCTTTCCCTGGGCATCGCCCTGGCGACCGGCGCGCCCCTGCAGGCGGGTCTGGTCGCCGCCGCCGTCGGCGGCCTGGTCGCAGGCCGCTTCGGCGGGGCGCCCCTGCAGGTCAGCGGGCCCGCCGCGGGGCTTACGGTCGTGACGGCCGAGCTGATTCAGCAATACGGCTGGCGCACCACCTGCGCCATCACCGTCCTCGCCGGCCTGACCCAAATCGCCTTGTCCCTGGTGCGCGTGGCCCGTTCGGCGCTCGCGGTCAGCCCGGCGATCGTGCACGGCATGCTCGCCGGCATCGGCGTCACCATCGCCCTGGCCCAGCTGCACATCGTGCTCGGCGGCAACCCAGAGAGTTCCGCCGTAGACAACGTCCGCGACCTGCCGCACCAGCTGGCCAACCTGCACGGGCCGGCCATCCTCGTCAGCGCCCTCACGCTCGCCGTACTGCTCGCCTGGCCGCACATTCCGGGTCGTACGGGCCGGATCGCCCGGACGGTCCCGGCCGCGCTCGTCGCCGTGGCCGCCGCTGCCGTGCTCTCCTGGCTGGCCGGGATGAAGGTGCCGCACGTCGACCTGCCCTCCTGGAGCAGTCACGCGCTGCCGGGGCTGCCCGAGGGCCCGGTTCTCGGCATCGCCGCGGCCGTGCTCACCATCACCCTGGTCACCAGCGTCCAGTCACTGCTGTCGGCCGTGGCCGTGGACAAACTGGTGGCCGCCCGCAAGAACCCGACCGCAGAGGTGAAGCGCTCGAACCTCGACCGCGAACTGGCCGGTCAGGGTGCCGCCAACATCGTGTCCGGCGCGCTCGGCGGACTGCCGGTCGCCGGGGTCGCCGTACGCAGCGTCGCCAATGTGTCGGCGGGCGCGGTCAGCCGGCACTCCACGATGCTGCACGGTCTGTGGATCGTGCTGGCCGCGCTGTTCCTCGTACCGGTCCTCGACCTGATTCCCCTGCCCGCGCTCGCCGCCCTGGTCATGCTCGTCGGCTTCCAGATGGTGAGCATCACGCGCATCCGCAGTGCCTCCCGCCACCGGGAGATGCTGGTCTACATGGTGACGGTCGCCGGGGTCGTCCTCCTCGGCGTGCTGGAAGGCGTGGCGATGGGGGTCGCGGTGGCGGTCGCGGTGGCACTCCACCGGCTGGCGAAGACGCACATCACGGCCGAGACCACTGCGGACGGCGTCCACCGCATCGCCGTGCGAGGCCAGTTGACCTTCCTGGCGGTGCCGCGGCTGAGCCGGGCGCTGAACCAGGTGCCCCGGGGGTCACAGGCGCACGTGGAGCTGGACGGGTCGTTCATGGACCACGCCGCGTACGAGACTCTCCAGGACTGGAAGGACGCGCACGTCGCGCACGGCGGCCGGGTGGAGATCACCGGACGTTCGGGCAACCGCTTCGCCGGTCCCGGAGCTGACGCCGACGGCGCCTGCGACGGCGGTTCCCGCGGCGGGCACTCCGCGCACAGCTGCTGCAGGCCGTGGACCCCGTGGCGCAACCACCACTGCGACGACCACGCGGGCTCCCGCTCGTCGGCCTCGCCGGGCCGGAAGGGCGGCAGCGGGGGGCAACTCGCCACCGGGCTGAGCGCGTTCCAGCGCAATACGGCACCACTGGTGCGCGAGGAGCTCGCCCGGCTCGCACGTGAGGGGCAGACGCCGTCGCAGCTGTTCATCACCTGCGCCGACTCCCGCCTCGTGACCAGCATGATCACGTCCAGTGGCCCCGGCGACCTGTTCACCGTGCGCAATGTGGGCAACCTGGTGCCGCCGCCCGGAGCGGAGAGCGCGGACGACTCGGTCGGCGCGGCCATCGAGTACGCCGTGGACGTACTGAAGGTGCAGTCCATCACCGTCTGCGGGCACTCGGGCTGCGGTGCGATGCAGGCCCTGCTCAACACGCCGCCCGGCGCCCCGCCGGGCGCGGACCGGACGCCGTTGCGCCGCTGGCTGCGCCACGCCGCGCCCAGCCTGGAGCGGATGCGGAGCAGGAAACACTCCTGGGCGAGGATCTCGGGGAGGCTGCCGGCGGACGCGGTCGAGCAGCTCTGCCTGACCAACGTGGTCCAGCAGTTGGAACACCTCCATACGCACGAGGCGGTGCGGCGGCGGCTCGCCGAGGGCACGCTCGAACTGCACGGCATGTACTTCCACGTCGGCGAGGCCCAGGCGTACCTGCTCCAGGACGGTGTACGGATCGGCGAGACGGACGCGGTCTTCGACCGGGTCGGTCCGGTCGAGGACCCGGAGAGCTCGGCACGCGCGAAGAGCTCCGCGTCGGATGCGCGGGTGGATGGGACGCGGGCGGATGCGACGCGGGCGGGTGCGCAGGCGGAAGGCCCCCTCGAAAGGGCGCGCGCCTGAACGGACAGGAGGACCGGGGGCCGTACCGCGGCCCCCGGTCCGACGCGCCTGTCCCGCATGCCTGAACCGACCGGGCTCCGCGTACGTGAGACCGTATGGCCCCTCCTCGCACCGCCCTGCGGGGAGGGGCCGTACGCCGCCGCCGAAGAACGGACCGGATGCCGCGCGCCGCAGCTCACAGGTCTAAACCAATGTCCGGAAGACTCTTGTCACCCGGGCACGGGACTGATGAGCTAGGGCACGGGACACATCGGACGCCCTGGGAATGGGAGATGTCGTGAGCAACGAAAGCCTGGCCAACCTCATGAAGGAGGAGCGCCGCTTCTCGCCGCCTGCCGAGCTGGCCGCGAACGCCAACGTCACGGCGGAGGCGTACGAACAGGCCGAGGCGGACCGGCTGGGCTTCTGGGCCGAGCAGGCCCGGCGGCTCACCTGGGCCACCGAGCCGACCGAGACGCTCGACTGGTCGAACCCGCCGTTCGCGAAGTGGTTCGCCGACGGCAGGCTCAACGTGGCGTACAACTGCGTCGACCGCCACGTCGAGGCCGGCAACGGCGACCGCGTCGCCATCCACTTCGAGGGCGAGCCCGGCGACACCCGCGCGATCACCTACGCCGAGCTCAAGGACGAGGTCTCGCGCGCGGCCAACGCCCTTGTGGAGCTCGGCGTGCGCAAGGGCGACCGGGTCGCCGTGTACCTGCCGATGATTCCCGAGGCCGCCGTCGCGATGCTGGCCTGCGCCCGGATCGGAGCCGCGCACTCGGTGGTCTTCGGCGGCTTCTCGGCCGACGCGGTCGCCTCCCGCATCCAGGACGCAGACGCCAAGATCGTCATCACCTCGGACGGCGGCTACCGGCGCGGCAAGCCCTCCGCGCTCAAGCCCGCCATCGACGAGGCCGTCGCCAAGTGCCCGCAGGTGGAGCACGTTCTGGTGGTACGCCGCACCGGCCAGGACACCGCGTGGAACGACGCCAAGGACGTGTGGTGGCACGAAATCGTCGCCCGTCAGTCCTCCGAGCACACCCCCGAGGCCTTCGACGCCGAGCACCCGCTGTTCATCCTCTACACGTCCGGTACGACGGGTAAGCCGAAGGGCATCCTCCACACCTCCGGCGGATACCTCACCCAGGCCGCGTACACGCACCACGCCGTCTTCGACCTCAAGCCGGAGACCGACGTCTACTGGTGTACGGCCGACATCGGCTGGGTGACCGGCCATTCGTACATCGTGTACGGACCGCTGGCCAACGGCGCGACGCAGGTCATGTACGAGGGCACGCCCGACACCCCGCACCAGGGGCGCTTCTGGGAGATCGTGCAGAAGTACGGCGTCACGATCCTCTACACCGCGCCGACCGCGATCCGCACGTTCATGAAGTGGGGCGACGACATCCCCGCCAAGTTCGACCTGAGCAGCCTTCGCGTCCTCGGCTCGGTCGGCGAGCCGATCAACCCGGAGGCGTGGATCTGGTACCGGGAGAACATCGGCGCGGGCAAGACCCCGGTCGTCGACACCTGGTGGCAGACCGAGACCGGAGCGATGATGATCTCGCCGCTGCCCGGCGTCACCGCCGCCAAGCCCGGATCCGCCCAGCGCGCGCTGCCCGGCATCAGCGCGACCGTCGTGGACGACGAGGCGAACGAGGTGCCCGACGGGGGCGGCGGCTACCTCGTCCTCACCGAGCCGTGGCCGTCGATGCTCCGTACGATCTGGGGCGACGACCAGCGCTTCATCGACACCTACTGGTCCCGCTTTCCCGGCAAGTACTTCGCGGGCGACGGCGCCAAGAAGGACGACGACGGCGACATCTGGCTGCTCGGCCGGGTCGACGACGTGATGCTGGTGTCCGGCCACAACATCTCGACCACCGAGGTCGAGTCGGCGCTCGTGTCGCACCCGTCCGTCGCCGAGGCGGCGGTCGTCGGCGCGGCAGACGAGACGACCGGTCAGGCCATCGTCGCGTTCGTGATCCTGCGCGGTACGGCGTCCGAGACGGACACGCTCGTCGCAGAGCTCCGCGACCACGTCGGTGCGACCCTCGGCCCCATCGCCAAGCCCAAGCGGATCCTCCCGGTGGCCGAGCTTCCCAAGACCCGCTCCGGCAAGATCATGCGGCGGCTGCTGCGTGACGTGGCCGAGAACCGGCAGCTGGGCGACGTGACCACCCTCACCGACTCCTCGGTGATGGACCTCATCCAGACGAAGCTGCCGAGCGCGTCCAGCGAGGACTGACGGCTTCCGCCCCTTGAATGAGCGTCCCGAACGGGCACCCGGCACCCCGCCAGGTGCCCGTTCGGCGTTTTCCGTGCGTTCTGCTCGTAAGGTGCAGACCACCGGATTACGTCCTTGCGCACACCGGTAGAGTGGTCGACCGCGTCAGGAACGCGTCAAAACTCCAGAGGTGCGCCGGGAAGTCTGGTCGGCAATGTGCTCCATGCTGCCCACCGACCGGAGGTCCTCCCCGTGGCCGCGCCCCGCCCGACCGACCCGCAGAACCCGCAGAACCCGCCGCCACCGTCTCCGCCGGGCGTCCGCAAGTTCCTCGGACGCCTCTCGCTCCCCGAGCGCACCTTCGTCGCGGACGCGCTGCGCACCGAGACGGTCGGCGGCGTACTGCTCCTCGTGGCTGCCGTCGCCGCGCTGCTGTGGGCCAACACCGGCCTGAGCGGCAGCTACCAGACCGTACGCGACTTCCACCTCGGGCCCGGATCGCTCGGCCTCGACCTCTCCGTCCAGCACTGGGCCGCCGACGGTCTCCTCGCCGTCTTCTTCTTCGTCGCGGGCATCGAGCTCAAGCGCGAACTGGTCGCCGGCGAACTGCGCGACCCCAAGGCCGCCGCGCTCCCCGTCGTCGCCGCCCTCAGCGGCATGGTGGCGCCGGCCCTCGTGTACGTCGTGGTCAACGCGGCCGGGGGCGGCAGCATGGACGGCTGGGCCGTCCCCACCGCCACCGACATCGCCTTCGCGCTGGCCGTACTCGCCGTACTCGGCACCTCGCTGCCGTCGGCCCTTCGCGCGTTCCTGCTCACCCTCGCCGTCGTGGACGACCTGTTCGCGATCCTGATCATCGCCGTCTTCTTCACCGGCGACCTCGACTTCGCCGCGCTCGGCGGAGCGGTCGCGGGTCTGGCCGTCTTCTGGCTGCTGCTGCGCAAGCGGGTGCGCGGCTGGTACCTGTACGTGCCGCTCGCCCTGGTGATCTGGGGCCTGATGTACAACAGCGGCGTTCACGCCACGATCGCCGGCGTCGCGATGGGCCTGATGCTGCGCTGCACGCGTGAGGACGGCGAGGCGCACTCCCCCGGCGAGCACATCGAGCACCTCGTACGGCCGGTGTCCGCGGGCATCGCCGTACCGCTGTTCGCACTCTTCTCCGCCGGGGTCTCCGTCTCGGGCGAGGCGGTCGGCGACGTGTTCACCCGGCCCGAGACGCTCGGCGTCGTGCTCGGCCTGGTGGTCGGCAAGGCCGTCGGCATCTTCGGCGGCACCTGGCTGGCGGCCCGCTTCACCAGGGCCGAGCTCAACGAGGACCTCGCCTGGCCGGACGTCTTCGCGGTCGCCTCGCTGGCCGGCATCGGCTTCACCGTCTCCCTGCTCATCGGGGAACTCGCCTTCACCGGGGACGCCGAGCTCACGGGCCGGATCAAAGCCGCCGTACTCATCGGGTCGCTGATCGCCGCCGTGCTTTCCGGGATTCTGCTGAAGCTCCGGGTACGCACGTACCGCGCGCTGGTCGAGGAGGAGGAACGCGACGAGGACCAGGACGGCATTCCGGACATCTACGAGCACGGCCAGCGCGAGTACCACCTGCGGATGGCCGCGATCCACGACGCGAAGGCCGCCGAGCACCGCAGGCTCGCGGAACTCGCGGGGGCGTCCAGCGGTCAGGACGACAGTCCGGCATGATTCGACATCAGATACAGACGCAGATGACACGGAGCACGCCGACCGCGCGGACCACGCAGACGGCGTAGGACGCGAAGCGTAGACACGTAGGAGAGGGAGAGAGCGATGAGCGACCCCGCCCGCACCGCGACGGCCGACAGCGTCGACCGCAGCCTCGGCCAGTTGGTGGCCTCGGCGACGGCCGAGATGTCCGCACTCATGCACGACGAGATCGCCCTGGCCAAGGCCGAGCTGCGGCAGGACGCCAAGCGCGTCGGCATGGGCGGCACGGCGATCGGCGTCGCGGGGGTGTTCGCGCTCTTCTCCCTGCCGGTGCTGAGCTTCGCCGCGGCGTACGGCATCCACAACCTGGGGCTCGGGCTCGCCTGGTCCTTCCTGATCGTCGGCGGAGCGTTCCTGCTGCTGGCGGGTCTGCTGGCGCTGCTGGCCGTGACGAAGTTCAAGAAGGTCAAGCCTCCGGAGAAGAGCATCGCCTCGGCCAAGCAGACCGCGGCCGTGCTCCAGGGCGTCAAGCCCCACCCGCGCCAGGTCGGTGACAAGGCGGTGGCTGTGGCACGCTCGTCCACATGACCGCCCCAGATTCCGGCCCCGTCGCACCGGCCCCCGCTTCCGCGCCCGCACCAGCCGCCCCTTCCGTCCCCGCGGCTGCTCCCGCCTCCGTCGTACGCCCCGACGGCCCGTGGACGCACCGCGACGTCGCGGCGAACGGTGCGCGCTTCCACATCGCGGAGGTCGGGGACGGGCCCCTGGTCCTGCTGCTGCACGGGTTCCCGCAGTTCTGGTGGACGTGGCGGCATCAGATGACCGCGCTCGCGGACGCCGGGTTTCGGGCCGTCGCGATGGACCTGCGGGGCGTCGGCGGCAGCGACCGTACGCCGCGGGGGTACGACCCGGCGAACCTCGCGCTCGACATCACCGGCGTGGTGCGTTCGCTCGGCGAGCCGGACGCGGCGCTCGTCGGGCACGGCCTGGGCGGATACCTGGCGTGGACGGCGGCCGTGATGCGGCCCAAGCTGGTGCGCCGCCTCGCGGTCTCCTCCATGCCGCATCCGCGCCGCTGGCGCTCGGCCATGCTCTCCGACCTGTCGCAGACGCGGGCCGGCTCGTACGTCTGGGGATTCCAGCGGCCGTGGCTGCCGGAGCGTCAGCTCACCGCCGACGACGCGGCGTTGGTCGGCCGGCTGATCCGGGACTGGTCGGGTCCGCGGCTGCCGGACGACGAGGACGTCGACGTGTACCGGCGGGCGATGTCCATCCCGTCGACGGCGCACTGCTCGATCGAGCCGTACCGGTGGATGGTGCGGTCGATGGCGCGGCCGGACGGCATCCAGTTCAACCGGCGCATGAAGCGGCCCGTACGGGTGCCGACGCTGCACCTGCACGGTTCGCTGGACCCGGTGATGCGCACGCGCAGCGCGGCGGGCTCCGGCGAATACGTCGAAGCTCCGTACCGCTGGCGGCTGTTCGACGGCCTGGGGCACTTCCCTCACGAGGAGGACCCGGCGGCCTTCTCGACCGAGCTGGTCAACTGGCTGAAGGACCCCGAGCCCGACCGCTGACCGGGCGGCCGCCGATCACCGGCGGCCCACAGGCCCCACCGGAACGCTTGTCCTACGAACAGCCAATTGCCTCGCGCATAGGCCAATTGGCTGCCCCCAAGGCGATTACGGACCATGGGGCCCGGGCAAACGTCGGGGTATGGGCTGGACGCACGACTACGGTGACGCAGCACGCAACCGCCGCTCCGCCACGGCGCTGAGCACCCACGAAGGGGGCGGTCCTCGGGATCAGGGCCACGGTCCGCCTTCCCGCGCGATCGGGATTCCGCGCATCCTCCGCCGCAGGGCCCGCTGGGTCTCGGCGCGGCTGCGTCACCCTCGCGACTGACATCCGATCGATTCGTACTATTCCGCTTGGAACCTGAGGTACCCGAGTCCGGGGTGCGCGCTGCGGTAGCCGTCGAGGAGCCTGCGCGCCACCCCGACCGAGTCGACGAGCGGGTGCAGGGCGAACGCCTTGACCGCCGCCCGCGCCGACCCGCTCTCCCCCGCTTCCAGTACGCACCGCTCCACCGCCTTGACCGCGGCCACCAGGCCCGCCTCGTGGCCGGTGAGCGGTGACACGGCGACGGGGCGGGCGCCGTCGGCGTCGACCAGGCACGGGACTTCGACGACGGCTGCCTCGTCGAGCAGCGGCAACGTGCCGCCACCGAGGCCGTTGCGGACGTTCAGGATGAGCGTGGCGTGTTCGTCGCGGGCGATCGCCCGCATCAGGGCGAGCGCGACGTACTCGTAGCCACCGGACTCCAGGTCGTCGGCGGCGCGCTCGCCGGCGCCCGCCGCTTCCCGGTTCTCCGCCATGTACGTGGCCTCACGCTCGGCGCGGGTACGTTCCCACACGGCCAGTGCGCCCGACGTACGGTCCGTCATGCCGTCGTAGAAACGCGCCTGCTGGTCGCGGAGGAAGGCGCCGCGGGTCTGCTTCGCCTCGCGGTAGGCGGTGACCGTCTCACGGTTGAAGTAGTAGTAGTG
This sequence comes from Streptomyces sp. NPDC046122, assembly GCF_056429965.1. NCBI lineage: Bacteria > Bacillati > Actinomycetota > Actinomycetes > Kitasatosporales > Streptomycetaceae > Streptomyces > Streptomyces sp. NPDC046122. Next base: position 503,765 of record NZ_JBWKLQ010000004.1, read on the forward strand.
CAGGTACTCGTTGGGGACGGAGCCGAGCGAGCGCAGCCAGGACGCGCCGAAGAGCCGGCCCTCCTCGAAGGAGGTCAGCGCGCGCTCGTCGTCGAACAGCGCCGGGAGCAGGTTCGCGCGGCCGGGCGCGTCGTCGGCGTACACGCCGCGCAGCCAGCCGAGGTGGTTGAGGCCGACGTAGTCGAGCCGTGCCCGGGCCGGGTCGGGGACGCCGAGCACGCGGGCGACGCGGCGGCCGAGGCCGACCGGCGAGTCGCAGATGCCGATGACGCGGTCGCCGAGGTGGCGGGCCATGGCCTCGGTGACCAGTCCCGCGGGGTTGGTGAAGTTGATGACCCACGCGTCTGGGGCGAGGCGCGCCACGCGCCGGGCGATGCCGGCGGCGACCGGCACCGTGCGCAAGCCGTACGCGACACCGCCCGCGCCGACGGTCTCCTGGCCCAGGACACCCTCGCCGAGGGCGACGCGCTCGTCGGCGGCCCTGCCCTCCAGGCCGCCGACCCGGATCGCGGAGAAGACGAAGTCGGCTCCGCGCAGCGCGTCGTCGAGGTCGGTGGTCACGGTCACGGACGGCGCGTCCGGGACCCCGCTCGCCTGGTCGGCCAGCACCCGGGCGATCGCCGTGAGCCGCGTGGGGTCGAGGTCGTGGAGCGTGACGTGCGTGACGCGGCCCTCGGCGCGGTCGCGCAGGAGCGCGCCGTACACGAGGGGGACGCGGAAGCCGCCGCCGCCGAGGATCGTCAGACGCATGGGTGGGGAACCGGCCTCTCGGCGCGCCTCAGAGGGCGCACCCCTCGCTGTCGACCTGCTGGTTGGCGGCGCGGCCGAGGCGGATGTCCTCGCTCACCTCGTCCGCCGTCAGGGCGTATCCGGTGTCGGCGTCGTCGAGGGACTTCGCGAAGACGACGCCGTAGACCTTCCCTTCGGGCGTCAGCAGCGGGCCGCCCGAGTTGCCCTGGCGGACGGTCGCGTAGAGCGAGTAGACGTCGCGCTGGACCGTGCCGCGGTGGTAGATGTCCGGGCCGTTGGCGTTGATCCGGCCGCGCACGCGGGCGGAGCGCACGTCGTACGCGCCGTTCTCCGGGAAGCCCGCGACGATCGCGCTGTCGCCGGTGCGCGCGTCGGCGTCCGTGAACTCCAGCGCGGGGGCGTCGAGGTCGGGGACGTCCAGTACGGCGATGTCGCGCTCCCAGTCGTAGAGCACGACCGTGGCGTCGTACCGGCGGCCCTCACCGCCTATCTGCACGGTCGGCTCGTCCACACCGCCGACGACGTGGGCGTTGGTCATGACGCGGCGGTCGTCGAAGACGAAGCCGGTGCCTTCCAGGACCTTGCCGCAGCTCTGCGCCGTGCCGACGACCTTGACGATGGACTTCTTGGCGCGGGCGGCCACGGGGCTGCCGGCGAGCGCCGGGTCGGGGGCCTTGACCTCGGTGATCGGCTCGTTGGAGAAGGGACTGAAGACCTGCGGGAAGCCGTTCTGGGTGAGGACGGAGCTGAAGTCCGTGAACCACATGCTCGCCTGGTCGGGCATCACACGCGAGACGCCCAGCAGCACCTTGGAATTGCGGACCTCCTTGCCCAGCGTGGGCAGCGAGGTGCCCGCGAGCGCGGAGCCGATCAGCCAGGCGACCAGCAGCATCGCGACGACGTTGACCAGCGCGCCGCCCGAGGCGTCCAGAACGCGGGCGGGCGACCACGTGATGTATCTGCGGAGTTTGTTCCCGAGGTGGGTCGTGAAGGCCTGGCCCACCGAGGCGCACACGATCACGACGATGACCGCGACGACGGCGGCCGTCGAGCTGACTTCGGACCCGTCGGTCAGCTGGTCCCACAGGAACGGCAGCAGATAGACCGCGACGAGGCCGCCGCCCAGGAAGCCGATCACCGACAGAATGCCGACGACGAATCCCTGTCGATACCCGACGATCGCGAACCACACCGCCGCGACCAGCAACAAGATGTCCAGGACGTTCACATGGCCACCCTGTCACGCGCGCCAGTCGAGCGGGACCTGCCGGGAGCGGTCCCAGGGACGCTCCCATCCCGCGAAGTGAAGGATCTTGTCGATCACGCCTGCCGTGAAACCCCAGACCAGAGCGGGTCCGACCAGGAACGCGGGGCCCCTGTGGCCGCGCGGGTGCACGCTCGTCACCCGATGGGCGGGATCCGTGAGATCCGCCACGGGAACGGTGAAGACGCTCGCCGTCTCGGCGGCGTCGACCACGCCGACGGGGCTCGGCTCGCGCCACCAGCCGAGGACCGGCGTCACGACGAAGTTGCTGACGGGGATGTAGAGACGGGGCAGTACGCCGAAGATCTGGACACCGGAGGGGTCGAGTCCGGTCTCTTCCTCGGCCTCGCGGAGCGCCGCCCGCAGCGGGCCGGTGGCCTCCGGATCGCCGTCGGCGGGATCCAGCGCGCCGCCGGGGAAGCTCAGCTGGCCGGCGTGCGAGCGCAGGCTTCCGGCCCGCTCCATGAGCAGCAGCTCGGGGCCCTTCTCGCCCTCGCCGAAGAGGATCAGGACGGCCGACTGGCGGCCGGCGCCGTTCTCCGGCGGCAGGAAGCGGCTGAGCTGCTCGGGGCGTACGGTCCGGGCGGCGTCGGCCACCGGGCCGAGCCACTCGGGCAGGCCCCTGCTCGTCACGGCCACCTCGGCCGGACCGGCCGCCTCGGCGGTCCGGGCCGCCCCGGCGTCGTATGTCTCGCTCCCACGCGTCATAGGCACCCCCGTCGTCACAACGCCCGAACCGGGCCCGTTCGTTCCGCGCGACCGCGTGCACCCGTCACCCGGCCTGCCGCCCGGTCCGTCGTCCTGCCCGACGATCGGCCCGTCAATCCGTCCGTTGCCTCGTCCGTCAATCCGCTCGTCGATCCGTCCGTCACTCGGCGGCTCCCAACGGCGGCGCGGGCTTGCCTGGATATCCGGGCGGAGGCTTCAGCCGCTGGCCCGGGTAGCCGCCCATCTCGTACTTGAGCAGCTTCCGCGCCTTCTCCGGGTCTGTCTCGCCCTCGCCGTAGGACGGGCACAAATGGGCGATCGGGCAGGCGCCACAAGCCGGCTTGCGGGAGTGGCAGACGCGGCGGCCGTGGAAGATGATCCGGTGCGAGAGCATCGTCCACTCGGTCTTGGGGAAGATCGCGGCGATGTCCGCCTCGACCTTCTCCGGGTCCTCGTGCGCCGTCCACTTCCAGCGCCGCACGAGCCGGCCGAAGTGGGTGTCCACCGTCAGGCCGGCGACGCCGAAAGCGTTGCCGAGGACCACGTTGGCGGTCTTGCGGCCGACGCCGGGCAGCGTGACGAGATCCTTCAGACGGCCGGGTACCTCGCCGCCGAAGTCGTCTCGCAGAGCGGCGGACAGACCGAGCAGCGACCGGGCCTTGGCACGGAAGAACCCCGTCGGCCGGATCAGCTGCTCCAGCTCCTCCGGGTCCGCCGCCGCCATGTCCTCGGGCGTCGGGAACTTCGCGAAGAGGGCGGGGGTGGTCTGGTTGACCCGCAGGTCGGTGGTCTGGGCGGAGAGGACCGTGGCGACCAGCAGCTGGAAGGGGTTCTCGAAGTCGAGTTCCGGATGGGCGTACGGGTAGACCTCGGCCAGCTCGCGGTTCGTCCGGCGGGCACGGCGGACCATGGCCAGGCGCGACTCCGGCTTGGCGGGCTTGGCGGCCGACGCGGCACGCCCGCTCGTCGCCGCCGTCTTCGCCGTCCCGACCCGCCTGCCGGCCTTCGACGGCTTCCCGGACCTCGCCGGCTTCTCCGCCTGCACAGCCTCCGCCCCCTTCCCGGACTCGGGCGCTTTTACTTCTTTTGCGGCATTCTCGGCCAGCGGCGGGACCTGTTCGCCCACAGCGGAATTACGGCCTTCCGTCACCTGTCCGGCCCCCTCGGGCTCCACTCTCACCGGCTACTTGGACACCCGGCCAGCCTAAAGCCCTCCGCTGACATCCGCCCCGGTCACAGGCAATCGCCAACCCAATCGGCCCCCTGCCGCACGGTCGGGCACGCCGGTACGTCAAACTTGTGATTGATCGCACTGTTTTACCGTCCGGCATCATGGTGACCACGGTTACCGTGATGAGCAGGTCGACAAGGAGAGAACTCGTGGACGACGTTCTGCGGCGCGCCCCGCTCTTCGCGGCGCTCGATGACGAGCAGGCCGCGGAGCTCCGCGCCTCGATGAGTGAGGTGACGCTCGCTCGCGGCGACGCCCTTTTCCACGAGGGCGACCCAGGCGACCGCCTCTACGTGGTGACCGAGGGCAAGGTGAAGCTGCACCGCACCTCCCCCGACGGCCGCGAGAACATGCTGGCCGTCCTCGGTCCCGGCGAGCTGATCGGTGAGCTGTCGCTCTTCGACCCGGGCCCGCGCACCGCCACCGCGACCGCCCTGACCGAGGTGAAGCTGCTCGGCCTCGGCCACGGCGACCTCCAGCCGTGGCTGAACGCCCGCCCGGAGGTGGCCACCGCCCTGCTGCGCGCCGTCGCCCGCCGGCTGCGCAAGACCAACGACCAGATGTCCGACCTGGTCTTCTCCGACGTGCCGGGCCGTGTCGCCCGCGCGCTCCTCGACCTGTCGCGCCGCTTCGGCGTGCAGTCGGAGGAGGGCATCCACGTCGTGCACGACCTGACGCAGGAAGAGCTGGCCCAGCTCGTCGGCGCGTCCCGCGAGACGGTCAACAAGGCCCTCGCGGACTTCGCGGGCCGCGGCTGGCTGCGCCTGGAGGCGCGGGCCGTGATCCTGCTGGACGTGGAGCGCCTCGCGAAGCGCTCGCGCTAGTACGAGCCCGCGAGCCCGTACGACGCCGAAAGGGCCGCCCCTGGTGGGGGTGGGCCCTTTCGTCGTCCACTGGCCTTTCGGGCGTCCGCTGGCCTTTCGGCGTCCACTGGCCGCCGGCTCTCCGGGCGTCCACGGTCTTTCGGCGTCCACGGCCGCTAGATCAGCCCGTGCTCCCGCAGGTACTCCAGCTGCGCCCGCACCGAGAGCTCGGCCGCGGGCCACAGGGAGCGGTCCACGTCCGCGTACACGTGCTCGACGACCTCCGGGGCGCTCGCGAAGCCGTTCTCGACGGCCGTCTCGACCTGCGCGAGGCGGTTGGCCCGGTGGGCCAGGTAGTACTCGACCGCGCCCTGTGCGTCGTCCAGCACGGGCCCGTGCCCCGGCAGCACGACGTGCACGCCGTCGTCGACCGTCAGCGACCGCAGCCGCCGCAGCGAGTCGAGGTAGTCGCCGAGCCGCCCGTCCGGGTGCGCCACGACCGTCGTGCCGCGCCCCAGGACGGTGTCGCCCGTCAGGACGGCCCGGTCCGCCGGCAGGTGGAAGCAGAGCGAGTCGGCGGTGTGCCCCGGCGTCGGCACGACGCGCATCTCCAGGCCCCCGGTGGTGATCACGTCCCCGGCCGCGAGCCCCTCGTCCCCGAGCCGCAGCGCCGGGTCGAGGGCCCGTACGGACGTGCGTGTCAGCTCGGCGAAGCGGGCCGCGCCCTCCGCGTGGTCGGGGTGGCCGTGCGTCAGGAGGGTCAGCGCGACGCGCTTGCCCGCCCTCTCCGCCGTGTCGATCACCGCCCGCAGGTGCCCGTCGTCGAGCGGCCCGGGGTCGACGACGACCGCCATACCGGAGTCCGGCTCGGAGACGATCCAGGTGTTCGTGCCGTCGAGCGTCATCGCGGAGGGGTTCGGGGCCAGCACGTTCACGGCCCGGTCGGTGGCCCGCCCGGAGAGCACTCCGCCACGGGGCTGTCCGGGCAGGGCGGCTGCGTCGGTCATGCGGCACCTCCCGTTCCGACGCGCTTGGTGAATTCATCGTGCCCCGGCCAGCTCAGGACCACCTCGTCGCCCTCCAGGCGCGCCTGCGCGAGCACCGGCGTCATGTCCTGCTCCGCCGCGCCCGAGAGCGCCTCGGCGGCCGTGGCGTACGGCTGGAGCGTACGCAGCGTGGAGATCGTCGGCGGCATCATCAGCAGCTCGCCCCTGTCGTAGCCCGCGGCGGCGTCGGCCGGGCGGATCCACACCGTGCGGTCCGCCTCCGTGGAGGCGTTGCGGGTCCGCTGGCCGGCCGGCAGCGCGGCGACGAAGAACCACGTGTCGTACCGCTTCGGCTCGAACTCGGGGGTGATCCAGCGGGCCCACGCGCCCAGCAGGTCGGAGCGCAGCACCAGGGAGCGCCGCTGGAGGAAGTCCGCGAAGGACAGCTCGCGCGCCACCAGGGCCTGCCGGTCCGCCTCCCAGTCGTCGCCGGTGGTGTCGCCCACGACGGTGCCAGCCGTCGGCCCGGCGAGCAGCACACCGGCCTCCTCGTACGTCTCGCGCACCGCCGCGCAGACGATGGCCTGCGCCGACGCCGGGTCCGCGCCGAGGCGGCGGGCCCAGTCGTCGAGGGACGGGCCCGCCCAGCCCACCTGGTGGTCGTCGTCGCGCGGGTCGACGCCGCCGCCCGGATACGCGTACGCGCCTCCGGCGAATGCCATGGAGGCGCGTCTGCGCAGCATGTGCACGGCGGGGCCGTCGGCCGCGTCGCGCAGGAGCATGACGGTGGCGGCCCGCCGGGGGGAAGCCACCGCGAGTTCGCCGCGGGAGAGAGCGCGGATCCGGTCCGGCCACTCGGGCGGGTACCACTGACCATTGGACATGGCCGGAGGCTATCCGTTCCCGGTCGGATGTTCGAGGGAACCGGGGGCCGGGCGGCCGGCACCGGCCGGGGGGCCGGAAGGGCCGGGGCGGCGCCCCCGCCCTCAGGCGGAGGTCAGCTCGACCTGGATCTCGACCTCGACCGGCGCGTCGAGCGGCAGCACCGTGACGCCCACCGCGCTGCGCGCGTGCACGCCCTTGTCACCGAGTACGGCGCCCAGCAGCTCGCTCGCGCCGTTGATCACGGCCGGCTGGCCCGTGAAGTCCGCGGCGGAGGCGACGAAACCGACGACCTTCACGACACGCGCGACACGGTCCAGGTCACCGGCGACCGACTTGACGGCCGCCAGGGCGTTCAGCGCGCACGTACGGGCCAGGTTCTTCGCCTCTTCCGGCGTGACCTCCGCACCGACCTTGCCGGTGCACGGAAGCTTGCCCTCCACCATCGGGAGCTGGCCCGAGGTGTAGACGTACACGCCCGACTGCACGGCCGGCTGGTACGCGGCGAGCGGAGGAACGACCTCCGGAAGCGTCAGGCCGAGCTCGGCGAGCTTCGCCTCGACCACACCGGTCATGCCTGCTTCTCCCGCTTCAGGTAGGCCACCAACTGCTCGGGGTTGTTCGGCCCGGGCACGACCTGGACGAGCTCCCAGCCGTCCTCGCCCCAGGTGTCCAGAATCTGCTTGGTCGCGTGCACGAGAAGGGGCACGGTCGAGTATTCCCACTTGGTCATACGGCGACTGTAGTGCCTGCCACAGACACCTCCTGCGTAGCCCGGGCGTCGACTGGTTAGGCTCAAAGACGTGAGCAGGCTCCAGGTCGTCAGTGGCAAGGGCGGTACCGGAAAGACCACGGTGGCCGCGGCACTCGCGCTCGCCCTCGCGACGGAGGGCAAACGCGCCCTCCTCGTGGAGGTCGAGGGCAGGCAGGGCATCGCGCAGATCTTCGAGACGGAAGCGCTTCCGTACGAAGAGCGCAAGATCGCTGTCGCACCGGGCGGCGGGGAGGTGTACGCCCTCGCGATAGACGCCGAACGCGCCCTTCTCGACTACCTCCAGATGTTCTACAAGCTCGGAGGGGCCGGCCGGGCGCTGAAGAAGCTCGGCGCGATCGACTTCGCGACCACCATCGCCCCGGGTCTCAGAGACGTCCTGCTGACCGGCAAGGCGTGCGAGGCGGTGCGCCGCCGGGACAAGCAGAACCGTTACGCGTACGACTACGTGGTGATGGACGCGCCGCCCACCGGCCGCATCACGCGCTTCCTGAACGTGAACGACGAGGTGGCGGGGCTGGCCAGGTTCGGCCCGATACACAACCAGGCCCAGGCCGTCATGCGCGTGCTCAAATCACCCGAGACGGCGGTCCACTTGGTGACGCTGCTGGAGGAGATGCCCGTCCAGGAGACCGCCGACGGCATCGACGAGCTGCGCGCCGCCGAGCTGCCCGTCGGCAACGTCATCGTGAACATGGTCCGTCCGCACCTGCTCGACGAGGACGCCCTGCGCACCGCCGCCGGCGAGCGGCGCACCGCCGTCGCCAGGGCCCTCTCGCAGGCCGGCCTGGGCGGCGCGCGCCGCGGCGGCCTCGCCGAGCGCCTCGTGGATCCGCTCCTCGAACAGGCCGCGGAGCACGCGCAGCGCGTCGAGCTGGAGCGCGAGCAGCGCGCCGTGCTCGCCCGGCTGGACCTCGCGACGTACGAACTGCCGCTGCTCGGCGAGGGCATGGACCTCGCCGGGCTCTACCGGCTGGCGAAGGAACTGCGGACCCGTCTCGTTCCTGGGGGAACCACATGACCGTGAGTGGCACGGACAGCAGCACGCAGGCGTTGGACGCGACACCCACCCTCGACATCGACCCGCTCATCGACGACCCGGCGACCCGCATCATCGTGTGCTGCGGCGCGGGCGGTGTCGGCAAGACGACCACCGCGGCGGCGCTGGGCGTCCGCGCGGCCGAGCGCGGCCGCAAGGTCGTCGTCCTCACCATCGACCCGGCCCGCCGGCTGGCGCAGTCCATGGGCATCGACGAACTCGACAACACCCCGCGCCGCGTGAAGGGCATAGACGAGACGGCCGGCGGCGAGCTGTCCGCGATGATGCTCGACATGAAGCGGACCTTCGACGAGATCGTCGAGGCGCACGCGGACGCCGAGCGGGCCCGCGCGATTTTGGACAACCCCTTCTACCAGTCCCTGTCGGCCGGCTTCGCGGGCACGCAGGAGTACATGGCGATGGAGAAGCTGGGCCAGCTGCGGGCCGCCGACGAGTGGGACCTGATCGTCGTCGACACACCGCCGAGCCGGTCCGCGCTGGACTTCCTCGACGCGCCGAAGCGGCTCGGTTCGTTCCTGGACGGCAAGTTCATCCGGGTCCTGATGGCGCCCGCGAAGGTCGGCGGCCGGGCCGGGATGAAGTTCCTGAACGTCGGCATGTCGATGATGACGGGCACGCTGAGCAAGCTGATGGGGGGCCAGCTGCTGCGCGACGTCCAGACGTTCGTGGCGGCGATGGACACCATGTTCGGCGGCTTCCGGACCCGCGCGGACGCGACGTACCGGCTGCTCCAGGCACCCGGTACGGCGTTCCTGGTGGTCGCCGCACCGGAGCGGGACGCCCTGCGCGAGGCCGCGTACTTCGTCGAGCGGCTGGCGGCGGAGGAGATGCCGTTCGCCGGGCTCGTGCTCAACCGGGTCCACGGCAGCGGCGCCCCTCAGCTCTCGGCCGAGCGGGCACTTGCTGCCGCAGAAAATCTTGACGACGACGGCATTGTGGATCAGGCGGCCGGGAATGCTGGAGTTCGTGACTCCTCGGCCACCTCTCCCGCAGCCGAATCCACACCGGACGAGACCCCGGACGAGATCTCCGAGAGCCGAGGCGGCTCGGAGACCGCGAGCGACACCCACACCGTCGAGCAGTTGACCGCGGGTCTGCTGCGCCTGCACGCCGAACGCATGCACGTACTCGCGCGTGAACAGCGAACGCGCGACCGCTTCACCGCGCTCCACCCCGAGGTGGCGGTGGCCGAAGTAGCCGCCCTGCCGGGCGATGTGCACGACCTCGCAGGGCTTCGGGCCATCGCTGACCGGCTCGCCGCCCGTGAGGCCGTCGAGCCTGACACGTGCGCCCGGTCGGACCAGCCCGTGGGCTAGCCGACAGCGGCGTACTCGACGAAGGCCCCGCTCTCGTCGTCCTCGGGCAGCATGCCCGTGCTCCGCTCGTACTCGGTACGGGCGGTCTCGAGGAGCCGGCGCCACGAGGTCACGGTGGGGCGCCTGCGCAACAGCGCGCGCCTCTCCCGCTCCGTCATGCCGCCCCACACGCCGAACTCGACGCGGTTGTCCAGCGCGTCGGCCAGGCACTCGGTCCGCACCGGACATCCGGTGCACACCGCCTTGGCCCTGTTCTGCGCTGCTCCTTGTACGAACAGTTCATCCGGATCGGTAGTGCGGCAGGCTGCCTGCGCACTCCAGTCGGTTACCCAGCCCATACCGGCGCCGTCCTCTCCCGAATCGAGGCTCCCCCACGGCGGCAGCGGCATATTCACCGCTGCCAGTTGAGGACGTTACGGAAGGTGGACACAGCGCAACACCCCCTTCGGGCCCAATCTTGAATGGCCCGAACGGACTATGCGTAAGCGACAGATCACCCGACGGAGTGATGCGGGGGCATACGCGACCAACCCGGCGATGCGGGGCAGTCCGGCACGTGCACAACGGAAACCCAGTGACGCATGAGGCGTATTCGGACATGCCTCTGCCAGATGTGCGGAACGGGGGATGTGACGCCGGCGGTGTCAGGGGGCTTGATGCGCAACCGCACTGCTGTGACAGTTGAGAGCAGCTTAGGCCAAGGCATATGGGTGTGTCCGGCGAATGAGAACGTCGCCGCCCCACGTCGCCGTGCCGTCGGGTTCAGGGGCCCGGGGCCGGCTCGTTCGTGGAGCCGCGGCGCCGCTCGCGGGCGTCCGGTCCGGGGCGGGTGGTCACGGCGGGGACCGGGCCGGACTCCATGCGGCCGCACCCGGATGTCACGGTCTGGTACGCGAACGCTCCGAGGAGACCCCGCTCCTGCGGAACGCCGCTGGCAACGGATTAGGCTGCCCCTATGCCAAAGAAGCGCTCGGGCGGGGGTCTCACCAGGACCCAGCAGGCCGCCAAATTCCTCGGTGTCTCCGCGCTCTCCGGAGCGGTACTGGCGGGCATCGCGCTGCCGGCGGCAGGAGCGCTGGGGCTCGCGGCCAAGGGAACGGTCGAGGGATTCGACGAGATCCCCGCGAACCTCAAGACGCCGCCGCTGAGTCAGCGCACCACCATCCTCGACGCGCGGAGCGAGCCGATCGCCACGGTCTACTCGCGCGACCGCACCGTGGTGGATCTGAAGGACATCTCCCCGTACATGCAGAAGGCGATCGTCGCGATCGAGGACGCGCGCTTCTACGACCACGGGGCGATCGACCTCAAGGGCATCCTGCGCGCGGCCAACCGCAACGCCCAGTCGGGCGGCGTGTCGCAGGGCGCGTCGACCCTCACGCAGCAGTACGTCAAGAACGTCTTCGTCGAGGAGGCCGGCGACGACCCCACGAAGGTCGCCCAGGCCACCCAGCAGACGCTCGGCCGCAAGGTGCGCGAGCTCAAGTACGCCATCCAGGTCGAGGAAGAGCTGGGCAAGAAGAAGATCCTCGAGAACTACCTCAACATCACCTTCTTCGGGCAGCAGGCGTACGGCGTCGAGTCCGCGTCCAAGCGCTACTTCAGCAAGTCCGCCAAGGACCTGAAGCTGGAGGAGGCCGCGCTGCTGGCCGGCATCGTGCAGTCGCCGAGCCGGTACGACCCGGTCAACGACGCCGAAGAGGCGACCAAGCGGCGCAACATCGTGCTCCAGCGCATGGCCGACGTCCGCGACGTGTCGCAGGCGGAGGCCGACCGCGCGAAGGCCACACCGATCAAGCTGAACGTCAGCCGGCCGAAGAACGGCTGCATCACGGCCGTCACCGGCGCCGGCTTCTTCTGCGACTACGTGCGCGAGGTCTTCCTGTCCGACCCGGTCTTCGGGAAGACGAAGGAGGACCGGGCGAAGGTCTGGAACCAGGGCGGCCTGAAGATCCGTACGACGCTCGACCCGCAGGCGCAGGGGTCGGTGCAGGCGTCGATCAAAGACCACGTCTACCAGTCCGACAAGGTCGCCACGGCGGTCACCCTCGTCGAGCCGGGTACGGGCAAGGTCCTCGCGATGGGCCAGTCCAGGCCGTACGGCTTCAAGAGCGACGAGACGACGATCAACTTCTCCGCCAACAAGAACATGGGCGGATCGGCGTACGGCTTCCCGACCGGCTCGACCTTCAAGCCGTTCGTGGCCGCCGCGGCCATAGAGCAGGGCATTCCGGCGACGAAGACCTACTCGGCGCCGTACGACATGCCGTACCCCAGCCCCGTGCAGACCTGCGACAAGCCGTGGGTCAACACCGGGGACACGGTCGAGAACGAGAACGAGCAGGAGGTCGGGCCGTACGCCATGAAGGAGGCCATGGCGAAGTCGGTCAACACCTACTTCGTGCAGATGATCTCCGACATCGGCATCTGCCCGGTGACCCGGATGGCCGGCAAGCTCGGCGTCATCCAGGCCGACGGCCAGAAGCTGAAGGAAGTGCCCGCGATCTCGCTGGGCACGGAGGGCATGTCGCCGCTGACGATGGCGAACGCGTACGCGACGTTCGCCAACCGCGGCACGTACTGCACGCCGGTCTTCATCGAGTCGGTCACGACCGCGCAGGGCAAGAGCCTGCCGGTGCCCAAGTCGACCTGCTCGCGGGCGATGTCGGACAAGACCGCCGACACGATCAACACCCTGCTCAAGGGCGTGGTCGACTCGGGTACGGGCCAGCAGGCGGGGCTCACCAGCCGGGACAACGCGGGTAAGACGGGTACGACGGACGGGCGGCACAACGCCTGGTTCGTCGGCTACACGCCGAACATGGCGGGCGCGGTGTGGGTCGGCGCGGCCGGCGCCAAGCAGATCCCGATGGTGAACATCACCATCGGTGGCGTCTACCACGACAAGGTCTTCGGCGGTCAGGTCCCGGGACCGATCTGGAAGGACGCGATGAGCGGCGCGCTGGAGGGCAAGCCGGCGCCGGGCTTCAACACCGTCCACATCCCGGAGCCCGACAAGGACAAGGACAAGGACAAGGGCGACCGCGACCGCGACCGGGGCGACGAGGACGGCGACGAGGGCGGCGGCAACGACGACGGCAAGCCGGGCGACGGCGGCGGCGACGGCGGCAGTCCCTTCCCGGACATCTCCTTCCCGCCGGACTTCATCGGCGGCGGCCACGGCAACGGCGGCGGCCGCGGGGGGAACGGGCCGTAGGGCGCGTGGCCCTGGCGCCACGGACGACAGCGAAGGGGCGCCCGGTGGGAAATCCACCGGGCGCCCCTTCGTCGTACGTTCCGCCGTGCCGGTGCTCAGCCCGCCAGGAGCCGCTTCACCGCGGCGGCGACGCGGCCGCCCTCGGCGCGGCCCGCGACCTTCGGGTTCACGATCTTCATGACGGCGCCCATCGCGCGCGGCCCCTCGGCGCCCGCGGCCTTCGCCTCTTCGACGGCCTGCCCGACGATGGCGTTCAGCTCGTCGTCGCTCAGCTGCTGCGGCAGGTACGCGTCGAGGATCGCGCCCTCCGCCTTCTCCCGCTCGGCCGACTCGGTCCGGCCCCCCTGGGTGAAGGCCTCGGCCGCCTCGCGGCGCTTCTTCGCCTCCTTGGCGATCACCTTCTGCACCTCGTCGTCGGAGAGCTCGCGCGCCGTCTTGCCGCCGACCTCCTCCTTGGTGATCGCGGTGAGGGTCAGCCGGAGCGTGGACGAGGTGAGCTCGTCACGCGCCCTGATGGCGGTGGTGAGGTCTTCCTGGAGCCTGGACTTGAGCGTGGTCATGGGGCAAGTGTGGCAGGTACGCACCCACTGACGCCTGCCGATTACGTGCGCGGGCGCTGTCTGCGACGATGGGCGCATGCGCGCACGTTACGGGGTACCCCTGAAAGTCACCGCGGGAATCGCGGCCGTCGGCGCGGCCGGCGTCGCCTACGCCGCCGGCTTCGAAGCCCGGTCGTTCCGGCTCCGGCGGGTGACCGTGCCCGTGCTGCCACCGGGGGCGCGCCCGCTGCGCGTACTCCAGGTCTCGGACATCCACATGGTGTCCGGGCAGCGCAAGAAGCAGCGCTGGCTGCAGTCGCTGGCCGGCCTGCGCCCCGACTTCGTCGTGAACACGGGTGACAACCTCTCCGACACGGACGGGGTGCCGGAGGTGCTGGACGCGCTCGGCCCGCTGATGGAGTTCCCCGGCGTCTACGTCTTCGGCTCGAACGACTACTACGGCCCGAAGCTCCGCAACCCCGCCCGTTATCTCCTGGAGAAGGCGCAGGGCAGGTACGGGCTGAACGGCAACCCGCCGGCCGTGGGCGCGGTGCACAACCCGTGGGAGCGGCTGCGCGACGGCTTCGACGCGGCGGGCTGGGTCAACCTCACCAACACCCGGGGCCGGCTCAAGCTGGGCGGCCTGAGCGGCATGGAGATCGCGTTCACCGGCGTCGACGACCCGCACATCAAGCGGGACCGGTACGCCGAGGTCGCGGGTGGCCCGGACCCCTCGGCCGACTTCTCGATCGGCGTGGTCCACGCCCCGTACCTGCGCTCGCTCGACGCCTTCACGAGCGACGGCTACCCGCTGATCCTGGCGGGCCACACGCACGGCGGCCAGCTCTGCGTCCCGTTCTACGGGGCGCTCGTCACGAACTGCGACATCGACAAGGACCGGGCCAAGGGCCTGTCGACGCACACGGCCGACGGCCGGCGCGCGTTCCTGCACGTCTCGGCGGGCTGCGGCACCAACCGCTACACCCCGGTCCGTTTCGCCTGCCCGCCGGAGGCGACGCTGCTGACGCTGGTCGAACGCCGCTGAGGTGGAGGCGGCGCCGCTGTGACGGGGCACCGCTGAGGTGAGTACGCCGCCGTCGCCGGGTGGCGCGGTGGCGCTGACCCGGCGACGGCCCTTTGGCCGCCGGTCGCGGCCCTCGACGCGCAGCGTGCGTCCGCCGTCCGCCGTCCGCCGCCGCTGACGCGGCGCGGCGGCCTCGCGGCGCGGCGGCCTCGCGGCGCGAAACGCGGGCGCCGCCCCTACCGTGGGGTGATGATCGCGTCAGTACCCACGGGTGTCCCCGCGTCCGCCGTCGTCCCGCCGCGCCGCCGTCCGTACACCGCCGCCTTCCGTGCGCTCGTCTGCGCGGCGGCGGTCACCGGCCTGCTGATCGCCCTGGCCCGCGGAGCGCTGCTCTCCCCGGGCTCGGAGGTGCGCTACCCGTACCCCTTCCTGGACGTCGAGGCGCACGGCTACGCGGGGGTGGTCGGCAACGCGGTCTTCTTCGGTCTGGCCTTCTACGCCCTGGGCCTGGCGATCGTCGGGCTGGACCGCGTCCGCCCCAGCCTGCGCCCCGACCTGGGGCGCCGCGCAAACCGGATTTCGCCTCCGGCCGCGAGTCCGCTAAAGTAATCGATGTCGCCGCGACGCGCGCGACAATCGGGGTGTAGCGCAGCTTGGCAGCGCGCTTCGTTCGGGACGAAGAGGTCGTGGGTTCAAATCCCGCCACCCCGACAGCTAAGTAGCAGGTCAGAGGGCCCTTACCGGGTAGGTAAGGGCCCTCTGGCGTTACTGCGTGTCCATCTGCGTGACTAGCGATCCGGATCGCGCTTGAAGATGCCGTCCCTGACCACTGCGCCGGGCTGGATCACTGGCCGGATCTGCTTCCGGTACACCTCCTCGGTCGCGACCGCGCCTGAGTGGCCGACAGGGCGGAAGATCTCCTCCAGCGGGGCGCCGTGATCGAAGAGCAGGGACACGAAGCTGTGCCGGAGCTCCCGAGGCGTCCAGTCATCGGCATTGATCCCCTCGGCCTCCTTGAGCGCCTGGCGGAAGGCGCGGCGGACGCGAGCGGCTTGCCCACGTTCGACGAGAAGACCAGCCCGTTTTCCTCTCAGCTGTGATCAGCGGCGCTCACCCAGCAGGTCCAGTAGGGGCGCATATGGTCCGACACTGTCTGGGAGACCGCCGGAAGGGAATTCGATCTCGATGGGCACTGACAACCTGACTCAGACGCTGGCCGGCACCATCGCCGTGCTGTTCGACTTCGACGGCCCCCTGTGTGACGTGTTCGCGGGACGCCCGGCGCCCGGGGTCGCAAGGGAACTGGCTCTGCTGGCGGCGAGCACCGACCCGGCGCTGAGCGCGAAGCTGTCCGAGACCGACGATCCGTTCGAAGTGCTGCGGCTGACGCACGCGACCAACCCGGAGCTGGGGTTGCGGGTGGAAGAGGCGCTCACCGCGGCTGAGGTTGAGGCGGTGGCGGTAGCGGGAGGGCCGACGCCGGGGGCGGTCGCTGCACTGGAAGCGGTACGCGCGGCGGGCCGGAAAATTGCCGTGGTGAGCAACAACTCGGCCGAGTCCGTCCGGGTGTTCCTCGGCCGGCATGGTCTCGCCGAGCACGTACTGGAGGTGGTGGGGCGTGCGGAGCGTCAGCCGGAGCTCATGAAGCCGAACCCCCATTTCTTGCTCAAGGCCGCCGAGCTGCTCGACGTGGACGTCACCTTGTGCGCGTTGATCGGGGACTCGCTGACGGACATCCAGGCTGCCCACAAGGTCGGTGCCGCAGCGATCGGGTACGCCAACAAGCCGCCCAAGCGCCAGGCGTTCACCGAGGCCGGGGCCGAAGCGGTCACCGAGGACATGCATGCCATCGCTGACGCGATCCAGTCGCCGCAGTCGAACGACTGAGTCCCGGTTCCGCCAGAGCTGTTACAGGTTTCCCTACCTCATCAAGCGCGCCAGTGTGGCTAAGGGCTGGATGGGGTGGGCCCGGCCTGATCGGTCGGCTACCGGCCAAGACTGATGCCTCCGGCGGGGGCGCTCCGACTCCGGGATGGAGGGGGCGCCGCGCGCGGGTGCCGGTACGTCGTGGTGAGCGTGGGGAGGCTCCCATCCCGTCTACCGTCGTCCTAGGCAAGCCGAGCAGACACGGGCCCTGGCGTCCAGGTCGTTCCTACAGGCAGGGGGCAGGTGCGCCATGGCTGCTTCCGCCCAAAGCTGTTCCGCTGGCCTCAGCCGACGTTGGTCCACGGGCCGCTGGTCTCGTCTTTTGGAATCCAGAGCAGCGGCTGGCTCTTGCGGCAGTGCTCGCCTGCACCCTCTTCCCAGGGGAACCGCCCGTCCTTGTCCGGCCAGAACAGCTGCGTAATCGGCAGTGGCGGGGTCTGGTAGAAGTCGATGCCGGCGCCGAAGAAGTCGTAGTACCAGCTGGGATGCACGGACCGAACGGCCACGTCATAGCCGTTGAGGACGTCTCCCCTGCGCTGGTCGGGCTCAAGCGGGTTTCCGTCCCGGATCGCTGCCCCCGCGGCGTTCGCCACGTGCATCGCGGTCTGTGAGGGCAGGCCGAACACGCTTACCTCGGGACTGCGCAGCGTGTGCCAGAGACCTATGGAGTAAGCCCAGTCGCCAGGGGCATCACCGCCGGCCACGCCCATGACGTGCCAGCCGTGGTCCGCGACACTCTTCGCGATGTGACGGTCGCGTTCCTCCGACACGGGCCCGCCCCATTCTGTCGGGGCGCAGAGAAGGCAGAAGCAAGGGGAGTCGTCCATCCGAGGAGGGTAAGCCTGGCCGCACATGGGGCCGTGTGCGGGCTCCCGAGTCCGTGGGGGCTGGTTCCGGCGAGCCTGTCGAGGCCCAGGGATTCCGCTGACATCAGCAGCTGACACCAACACCGGCGGTCCAGGGCGATCACCGGCGAACCTGCACGTCAGGTGGTTCGCGGTGTCTTTGCTACCACGGCGCAGGTGAGAGACACGCCGGTCCAAGGCAGAGTCCCCACCCAAGTTGCTTCGGGAGCAAGCGGTCTTGAAGCAAAGCCGGGCACCCTCCCACGATTCCAATGACGAACGCGGCGCATCACGGTGGGCCGTCCCGGGTTGTGCGGCGCCCCATGGCATACGCGCGGTACGCCGGGTAAGCACGGGAGATGCTGCGCGGCTGATCCCGTAGGGTCGCGTCCGCTCCCTGAGAAAATCCTGTGCGGCCGTGAACTCTTCGCGGGGCAGCGGGGAACAACGGGTGACACGCTCGACCCCCACCCGCTGACGGAGGACCCGTGACCGGACCACCGGCGCTCGACCCCGGCGACGAGCGCGACGGCCATGTCATCGCGCGGTCCCTGGAACATCCCGAGCTGTTCGCCCGGCTCTACGACCGGTACGCACCCGACATCCACCGGTACGCGGCCCGGCGCCTCGGCGACCACGCGGCGGACGACGTCACGGCCGACACGTTCCTGACCGCGTTCCGGGTGCGTGCACGCTACGACGCCTCGCGGGCCAGTGCCCGGCCCTGGCTGTACGGGATCGCCGCGCACCTCATCGGCAAGCAGCGCCGGAAGGAAGTACGGGGTCTGCGGGCGCTGGCCAGGACCGGCCAGGACCCCGTTGCGGCCGGCTGGGTCGAGGACACCGCGGACCTGGTCGCCGACCGCGCCCCGCTAGCGGACGCGCTCGCCGCGCTGTCCGCCGCCGACCGGCATGTGCTGCTGCTCGTGGCCTGGGCGGACCTGACCTACCAGGAGGTCGCCGAGGCGCTCGGCATACCCGTCGGGACCGTGCGGTCCCGGCTCAACCGGGCCCGCCGCAAGGTGCGGGCCGCGCTGGGTGCCGACCCGGCGTTTCTGGGCGAAGTGGCGGAGGTGGTCCGGCCGTGAACGTGGACGAGATGAAGGACGTACGCGAGTTCCGGGCCGGGGCGCCGAATCCCGACCGGGCACGGCTCGCCGAGGGGCGGGACCGGCTGAGCAGAGCCGCAGGGCATGGCCGGGGACGCAAGCTGCGGGCCGACTGGCGGCTCGCAGCGGTAGGGGCCGCCGCCGCTCTCACCGCGGTGGCCGTGCTGGCCTCCGGCCTCGGAGGGGGCGGCCACAGTGGTGCGGAACGCACGGTGCCGACTACGACGCGAACGGTGCCGGGTTCGGTGAAGGAGGTGCTGGAGCGGGCCGCGTCCACGGTGGAGCGGGCTGATCCGCCGCCCACGCCGCACGCGGGCCAGTGGGTCTACGAGAAGAAGCTCTCGGCCAGTCCCGCACTCTGGCCCAACAGCGCCGCCCAGCCAGAGCCGGAGCCGCAGCCCCAGGAGCACTGGAAGCGGTACGCGGACCCGCGCTTCGAGAACGGCAAGGAGGGCGACGACCGCTCCATGCGCGAACGGCTCCGCTTCCTCGACGAGCTGCCGGACGATCCGGCCGCCGTGCTGAAGAAGGTCCGCGCCTACTACCCGTCCGGGAAGGGCGACCCCGCGCCCGAGGGGGAGCAGGCCGTGGGTGCGCTGAGTGTGCTGTTCAATTCCCAGCCCATCCCGCCGCAGGCGCTCGCCAAGCTGTACCGCGCGCTGGCCGCGGTTCCCGGCGTCGCGGTCACCGACCATCTCGTACGCGACCTCGCGGGCCGGGAGGCCCTCGCGGTCGGACACCACGGGAAGGGGCAGAAGCTCCGCCGCGAGATCCTGATCGACCCGCACACGTACCAGTACCTCGGTGACCGATTGATCGTCGTCAAGGACTACAAGGAGACGTTCCCGGGCGCGGACGACACCCCTGACCGGCCCTGGAAGGCGGGCGACCTCATGTTCCAGAACGCGCTCCTGGCCACGGGAATCGTCGACCACAGGGGCGACCGCCCCTGACATCCGACGAGGGCGCCGAAGCTGTTCGCATGTACGACGAGACTGCGCGCGTGCTCGACGGCATCAAAGCTCCAAGGAGCAGGGCAGAGGGCAGGTACTGCATTCAGTACCTGCCCTCTGACGTTGTTCGTGCCCCACTGCGTGACTACCGCCCCGGGCCGCGCTGGAGATGCCGTCCGAGCCCATGCTCGCCGGCTGGAAGTCGAGAACGTACCCTCGCGTGGGCTCTGAATCGGAGCCGATGAGGGCCTCGGCCAGGCACCGTACGCGCTTCTCCCGCCCTGCGTACGACCGCATCGTCCCCGCAGCTGGCACGCTGACCTGTCGCGTACCGTGATCGCCACGACGACGCTGAGCAGAGCCTGTCAAGACGGCCGTTCGGCGCTGAGACAGCAGCAGGCCGGACCGGGACGGGCACCTGCGCCGATGGATCGAAGAAGCGAGGTGCCTTGGTGACGGTCTTCCGGTGCCGAAGCTGCCACCGTGCGGTAACGCCGACGGTCACTGGGCGGTCCCTGCCGGACCCTGACGTGGTTGAAGAGTGGTACCGGCCGGAGGCGTCGCCCCCGGACGCGAGAGGGCATTCCACTGAGCCCATCGTGCGGATGCCTCCGGGAACGTTCGCGGTCGATCCGAATCCGTCCGGCCCGCCGTACGTACTGGATCAGTCGTCCGGCTTTTTGCTCGAGTCCGGGCCGAGCGGCACCATCGTGCTCAACCCCGGCGACCGCGTCGGTCTGGAGGAGCATCCCGACATCGCGATGCGCCGTGGACACTGCTGCGGGATGGACGGTGAATGGGGGCCCAACCTGGTGTGCGAGTGCGGCGCGATCATCGCCACGGGATACGACACGACCAGGCCCCCCGTATCCCGCCGCCCCGACAGCTGAAACACCCGGTCAGGGCCGGTTTCCTTTACGGGAACCGGCCCTGGTCTCGTGGTGCGGGTCGAGCGACGCGGGCTGTGCGGGCCGGGAGCGGCGCGGGCTGGCCCGCAGGGGGCGGGTGGACGCTCTGCGGCGCTGTGGGGCGTGAACCCGATCGGGGTCGGGTGGCAAGTACGGGGTGAATGCTGTTCCCGCCCCTCTGACCACACGGACCGCCCATGACTGATTCGCTGTGCCGCCCCTCCCAGGGGGCCGGCACGTCCGGCGCCGGTTCCGCTCAGGCGGATGCCGCGCTGATCGCGGCGTCGCTCGGTGAGCCGGAGTGCTTCGCGGCGCTCTTCGACCGCCATGCTCCCGCCATCCACCAGTACGTCGCCCGGCGACTCGGTCGCGACGCGGCCGACGACATCACCGCCGAAACCTTCCTGACGGCCTTTCGGATACGGGCCCGCTACGACAGCGGGCGCGCCGGCGTGCGGCCCTGGCTGCACGGCATCGCGGCCAAGCTGATCAGCCGGCACCGCCGTGAGGAGGTCAAGGCGCTGAAGATCCTCGCCCGGACGGGCCGCGATCCGGTGGCCGAGGCCTGGACCGACTCCGCCGACGACCGCGTCACCGCGCAGGCCGCCTCGCGGTCCCTGGCCAAGGCTTTGGCCAGGCTTTCCGAGGGGGACCGGAACGCGTTTCTGCTGTTCGCCTGGGCCGACTTCACGTACCAGGAGATCGCCGAGGCCCTCGGCATCCCCGTGGGCACGGTCCGGTCCCGGCTCAACCGGGCCCGGCGGAAGCTTCGCGCCTCCGCCGGTGCGAACAGCCCCTTCACCGACCCGTTCGACTCCCATGTTTCCGAAGGTGACCTCGCATGAACGAGCTGTCCGAAGCACGTGCCCTGCGCTCCGACGTCCCGCTGCCCGACGGCGACCGGCTGGCGCCGCAACGCGCCAGGCTCACCGCGGCGTTCCGGCAGGAGGCCGGCGGCCGCCGCCCCGCCGCGGTGCGTACTCCGCTCCCCCGGCGCAGGATCGTCCTGGTGTCCGCCGCGGCGGCCGCGGCCCTCGCCGTGACCGGCGGGGTCGTGGCCTCGCTGCCCGGCACCCCGGCCGCCGCCCCCGCCGGCCCCCACCTGCTGTCCGCGCAGGCCTCGGCCGACACGCTCGAACTGGCCGCCGCCACGGTGGAGAGGCTCGGCGCCACCGAGCCCGGCCCGAAGCAGTGGGTCTACGAGAAGAGCACGTCCCTCGGCCAGGGCGAGCCCCGGACGTCGGAGGAGTGGACCCGCTGGGACGGCACGGGCTCGGCGGTCCTGCCCGGCATCCCTCCGGCCGGTGACATCTCCGGCTTCGACCCGGACAGGCTCCAGGTCTGGTACGGGCCCAACCAGGAGGAGAAGTGGAAGAAGGAGGGGTACGACGACCGCTCCCAGCGCCAGTTCTACCGCTTCCTCGCCGCACTGCCGAGCGACCCCGACCGCATGCTGCGGCGCATCCGCGAGGAGCGGGCCATCGGCGCGATCAAGGGCGAGACCCCGGCGGAGCGGGACTGGCGGGAGATCGACGTCCTCTACCGCTCCACCTTGATCCCGCCGAACGCGCAGGCGGGGCTGTTCCGGGCGCTCGCGAAGATCCCGGGCGCACGGGTGGAGAAGGGCGTCAAGGACCCCGTGGGGCGTCCGGCCATCAGTGTGTCCGTGCACTACGCCGAGCGGACCGCCTCGGGCCTTCTGGGCAAGCAGGAGATCTTCTTCGACCCGAAGACGTACGCGTACCTGGGCGAGGTCGCGCGCGCCGCACCGGCCGGACCGCTCAAGGGCACGCGTGCGACGCCGGTACCGAGCGAGGATCCCAACCCGGCGATGATCACTGTCCGCGACGCGTGGGGTGTCGTGGACAAGCCGGGCGCACGCCCCTGAGGGAAACCCCGTCCGGGGCGGGTGCGCGCGGTGTGCGCCCACCTGCCCCGGCAAGGGTGGGGAGGGGGCGGGGCGTTGTCACAGGGGGCGGAGCAGAATGGGGGGATGACTGACAGCAGTGGTGCCGCGACGGACATGGCCATGCCCGACTGGGAGAAGCGCTTCCGGGCGCCGCGCGTCTCGTTGCCCGACTGGGCCGAGGACGCGCCGGACCGGGCGCTGTTCGTCTCCAACGCCACCGGGACGTACGAGCTGTACGCCTGGGACCGCGCGAGCGGGGTGCAGCGGCAGGCGACCGACCGGCCGAACGGCACCACCGACGGGGTGCTGACGCCCGACGGCGAGTCGATCTGGTGGTTCAGCGACACGGACGGCGACGAGTTCGGCGTCTGGATGCGGCAGCCGTTCGGGGGCGGGCAGGACGAGCCCGCCGCGCCGGGGCTGGAGCCGTCGTACCCGGGCGGGCTCGCGCTCGGGCGGGACGGGACGGCGGTCGTGGGGCGCTCGACCGACGAGGACGGCTCCACGGTGCACGTCGTACGGCCGGGTTCCGAGCCCGTGGAGATCTACCGGCACCGGGAGTCCGCCCACGTCGGGGACCTGTCGCACGACGGGACGCTCGTCGCGATCGAGCACACCGAGCACGGCGACGCCATGCACTCGGCGCTGCGCGTGGTGCGGCTGGACGGCACGGCGGTGGCCGATCTGGACGACACCCGGGGCGGCGCGGTCGAGCTGGGGATCGAAGTGCTCGGGTTCGCGCCCGTGGCGGGGGACGCGCGGCTGCTCGTCCGCCACCAGCGGCGCGGGCGCTGGGAGCCGATGGTGTGGGACGTGGCGTCCGGCGAGGAGACGGAGCTCGGGATCGAGCTGCCGGGCGACGTGGCGGCCGAGTGGTACCCGGACGGTTCCGCGCTGCTCGTCGCGCACAGTTTCGAGGCCCGCAGCGAGCTGTGGCGGTACGACTTCGCCACGCGGCAGCTGGCGGCCGTTCCGACGCCGGCCGGGACGGTGTCGGGGGCGACGGCCCGGCCCGACGGGTCGGTGGAGTACCTCTGGTCCTCGGCCGCCGAGCCGCCGGTGGTGCGGTCCTCGGCGTCCGGGCGCGTCGTGCTCGATCCGCCGGGGATGCGGGCGCCGGCCTCGGTGCCGGTCGAGGACGTCTGGGTGGAGGGCCCCGGCGGGCGCGTGCACGCGCTCGTGCAGCGGCCGGCCACGGGCGAGGGCCCGTTCCCGACGGTCTTCGAGATCCACGGCGGGCCGGCCTGGCACGACAGCGACGCGTTCGCGGCCGGCCCGGCGGCATGGGTCGACCACGGTTACGCGGTCGTGCGCGTCAACTACCGCGGCTCGACGGGGTACGGGCGCGAGTGGACCGACGCGCTCAAGCACCGGGTCGGGCTGATCGAGCTGGAGGACATCGCCGCCGTGCGGGAATGGGCCGTCTCCAGCGGGCTCGCCGATCCGGCGAAGCTCGTGCTGGCGGGCGGATCGTGGGGCGGGTACCTGACGCTGCTCGGGCTCGGTACGCAGCCGGACGCGTGGGCGGTGGGACTGGCGGCGGTGCCGGTCGCCGACTACGTGACGGCGTACCACGACGAGATGGAGGCGCTGAAGGCGCTGGACCGCACGCTGCTCGGCGGTACGCCGGAAGAGGTGCCGGACCGCTTCGCGGCCTCGTCGCCCCTGACGTACGTCGACGCGGTGCGGGCCCCGGTCTACATCTCGGCGGGCGTCAACGACCCGCGCTGTCCCATCCGGCAGGTCGAGAACTACGTGGACCGGCTGGAGGCGCGGGGGGCGGCGTACGAGGTGTACCGGTACGACGCGGGGCACGGGTCGCTGGTGGTGGAGGAGCGGATCAAGCAGGTGCGGCTGGAGATCGACTTCGCGGGGCGGCACCTGGGGTAGCGCGCCGCGCGGACCCCGGGCTGGGGGTACGGGCCGGCGGGCCCGTACCTTGGGGGGGTGTACCGGTTCCTGCTGACGCCCCGCTGGTGGGGGATCCACCTCTTCGTCGTGCTGGCCATCCCCTTCTGCGTGTTCATGGGGTCCTGGCAGCTCGGGCGGTTCGAAGACCGTGTCGAGACGCACCAGGCCGCCGAGGAGAAGCCGGATCCCGGCCGGCAGGCCGCCGTACCCCTCGACGAGCTGCTGCCCGTCGACAAGGAGACCTCCGGGCGTCCGGCCACCGCGACCGGGCGCTACGCCGAGCAGTTCGTCGTGCCCGGGCGTGAGATCGACGGCGAGCGCGGTTCGTACGTGCTGACCCTGCTGCGTACGGACGGCGGCAAGGCACTGCCCGTCGTCCGCGGCTGGCTGCCCGCCGGGGGCGACGCACCGGCCGCGCCCTCGGGCGAGGTCACGGTCACCGGCGCGCTCCAGGCGTCCGAGAACCCGGGCACCGACGGTGTGCACGCGGGCGGCGGACTCCCCAAGGGGCAGCTCGGCATGATCAGCGCGGCCTCGCTCGTCAATCTGGTGCCGTACGACGTGTACGACGCCTGGATCACGCTCGCCGAGGGTGATTCCGGCATGCGGCCCGTCCCCGCGGTCGCCCCGCAAGGCAGCGGCCTCGATCTCAAGGCCTTCCAGAACCTGGGCTACACCGGTGAGTGGTTCGTCTTCGCCGGCTTCGTGCTGTTCATGTGGTTCCGGCTGATGCGCCGCGAGGCGGAGGCCGCGCGGGACCTCGCCCTCGGCATCGCTCCCGAGGCGCCCGACGGCGCGGCGGAGGCGGACGCCGGAGCCGGTGGTGCTGACACTGACGCCGACGCCCGTGCTGCTGCCGGTGCCGGTGCGGGTTCCGCTGCCGGCGGTGTGCGCGACTGACGGGTACGGCGACGGGGCGGGAGCGGCCGGAGACCGGCGCTCCCGCCCCGTCGCGTGTCCGGCATCGTTATCCCGCGAGCACGCCCGTGCGGTAGACCGTTCCCGCGCAGGCGTTGGGAACCACGGCCACCGCGGTCGGCGCGCCCGCCGCGGTCGTGTGGCTCACCGTGACGCTGCCGTCCGCCGTGCCACCGTCCTCCGTGCCGAGCTGCGGCTGCGTGTCGGTCTGCTCCGTGCCGCCGTCGCCGCCACCGGCTCCGGCGGTCCCGCTGGAGTCACCGCTTCCGGTACCGCCGTTGGTCGTCACCGGGCCCGGGTCCTCCGGGGACGGCGACGGGTCGGGCGGCGTACCGGTCGTCGGGCAGGTCTCCGTCGGCACCCAGGCGAACCTCACCTCGTACGCCTGGCCCGGCTCCAGCACCAGGCCGGTCGTCTCCAGGGACGGGTCGGGCAGACCGTACGCCGCGTCTCCCGAGGTGTGGTCGACGACGTTGATGCGGGCCGGGTCGGCCGCGCCCGACGCCTGGACGCTCACCAGGCCGCCGCCGGCCATCGTGCACGACGTACCGGAGACGTTGGCGATACGGAACACCCCGTACACCTTGCCCTCGGCGTCGGCGGGGTTCGCGGCGGCGACCTCCGTGCCGAGCTGGCCGGCGCCGCACGCCGGCAGGGACGCGGCCGCGCTGCCCGGAGCCTGACCGCCCGCGCCGGACCCGGAGCCGGATCCCGATCCGCTGTCCGAAGAGCCCTTTCCGGGGTTCTTCTTCGCGTCCTTCTTCTTTTCCTTGTCCGTCTTCGAGGCGGACTTGTCGGAAGGCCGCTCCGCCTCCTTCTTGCCGCCCTCGTTGCCCTTCTGCCAGCCGGTGCCGCCGTGCGTGTCCTGGCCGTGGCCCGCTATCGAGGGCCGGGCGTCGGACGCGCTGCCGGTGTTGGCCACATGGACGAAGGCGGGTACGGCCATGCCCACGAAGAGCGCGGCGGCCGCCATGCCGACGACGGCCTGGCGCCGCCTGGCGCGCCGGGCGGGGACCGCCTTGCGCAAGTGGTCCAGGGCGTTCTGCGAGGGCTCCAGCTCCTCGACCGCGCCGCGCAGCATCCGGCGCAGGGCCAGCTCGTCGGTGCCGAAGTCGGGGAACTCCCCGTTCCCGTCGGTATCGGCATCGGCCTCGGCCTCGGCGTCCGCGTCGGGGACCGGCTCGGCCGACTCCGGCTCCGCGGTGGCCAGTTCGTCGGAGTCCGGCTCCCCGGCACTCGCCTCGCCGGATGCCGGCTCCGTGTCCCGCTCGGTGCTCTGCTCGATGTCCGACTCCGCGCTCTGCTCGTGGTCCGCCACGCAGGTCGGCTCCGCTTCCGGCTCGATGCCGTCTTCGCGCTCGTTCGGCCCGTCGTTCACAATCGCTTTTCCAGTCAGGTCGTTCAACGGCCCGTCCGGCCCGTGCCGCTCTTGCTTGCTGCTCATGCCGAGGCCTCCATGGCGACGCGGAGCGCCGCGATGCCGCGTGAGCCGTACGCCTTCACCGAGCCCAGGGATATGCCCAGCGTCTCGGCGCACTGGGCCTCGGTCATGTCCGCGAAGTACCGCAAAACCAGCACCTCGCGCTGACGCCGCTGGAGCCCGCGCATCGCTTTGATCAGCGCGTCGCGCTCCAGCTGGTCGTACGCCCCCTCCTCCGCGCTCGCCATGTCGGGCATCGGCTTCGAGAGCAGTTTCAGCCCGAGGATGCGGCGCCGGAGCGCCGAGCGGGAGAGGTTGACGACCGTCTGGCGCAGGTAGGCCAGGGTCTTCTGCGGGTCGCGGACGCGGTTGCGCGCGGAGTGCACGCGTATGAACGCTTCCTGCACGACGTCCTCACAGGAGGCCGTGTCGTCGAGCAGCAGCGCCGCCAGACCGAGCAGGGAGCGGTAATGGGCCCGGTAGGTCTCGGTCAGGTGGTCAACTGTGGTGCCCGCGGTCATGGCGTCGTCAGCGCCCTCGCGCGGGGACGGTATGCGCGACGCCGAGCGCGCTGTCGGCATGGGGGCGATCACCGGCATGCCGCCGGGCGTGCGGGGACGCCGGAGCGGGCGCAATGCCGCGCCTCGGACCGGGACCGCTGTGATGTCGAGAACCTCTGCCACGCCTGTTGGACACTCATCCCCCCGACAGGGTTGTACGCGCGAGGCAGCCGTTTTGACGGTGCGACAAACGCCCCCATGCGTACCCACCCTCCTGAAATGCCCCATGAGTCGCGACACTGTGCCGGGGCGACCGCAAAGACGCTCCCCTCCTGACTGCCGGTTGCAGCAAGGGGGGAGCGAATAATCGAACAGAACAACGCCCCGGTTCAAGCAGTACAGACTTCTACGTACTCACAGAGCGTTCACAGATTCTACGCAGTGTTCCGGTTCACGCCGCCCCGATTTCGGCGGCCACCAGCTCCGCGATCTGCGTGGTGTTCAGCGCGGCGCCCTTGCGGAGGTTGTCGCCGCACACGAAGAGTTCGAGGGCCGTCGGGTCGTCCAGCGACCGCCGCACCCGCCCCACCCAGGTCGGGTCCGTGCCCACCACGTCGGCCGGCGTCGGGAACTCCCCCGCCGCCGGATCGTCGAACAGCACCACACCCGGCGCGGTCGCCAGGATCTCGTGCGCCCGCTCGACCGACACCTCGTTCTCGAACCGCGCGTGCACGGCCAGCGAGTGCGTCGTGAGCACCGGCACCCGTACGCAGGTGACCGACACGGGCAGCCGCGGCCTGTCCAGGATCTTGCGCGACTCGGCGCGCACCGTCAGCTCCTCGGACGACCAGCCGTCGTCGGCGAGCGAGCCGGCCCATGGCACCACGTTCAGCGCGATCGGCGCGGCGAAGGGCCCGGTGTCCTCGCCCACGGCCCGCCGTACGTCGCCCGGGTGCGTGCCCAGCTCCGTACCGGCGACCATCGAGAGCTGGGTGCGCAGGGTGTCGACGCCGGCCCGGCCCGCGCCGCTCACCGCCTGGTACGAGGAGACGACGAGCCCGGCGAGGCCGAACTCGGCGTGCAGCGCGCCCACCGCGACGATCATCGAAAGGGTGGTGCAGTTGGGGCTCGCCACGATGGAGCGCGGGCGGACCCGTACGGCATGCGGATTGACCTCGGGCACGACCAGCGGCACGTCCGGGTCCGTCCGGAAGGCCGCGGAGTTGTCCACCACCACCGCGCCCCGGCCGGCGGCGATCGGCGCCCAGTGGGCGGCCACCTCGTCGGGTACGTCGAACATGGCGACGTCGACGCCCGCGAGGGTCTCCTCCGACAGCGCCAGGACCTCGGTCTCCGCCCCGCGCACGACCAGCTTGCGGCCGGCCGAGCGCGGGGACGCGAGGAGTCTGATCTCGCCCCAGACATCGGCGTGCTGGGACAGGATCTGGAGCATGACGCCGCCGACGGCTCCGGTCGCTCCGACGACCGCGAGCGTCGGCTTGCCCGTCACTGGTGCGTCACCTTCCGGTGCCGCCGTAGACGACCGCCTCGTCGGAGTCGCTGTCGAGGCCGAACGCCGAGTGCACGGCGCGCACGGCCTCGTTGACGTCGTCGGCGCGGGTGACGACCGAGATGCGGATCTCCGAGGTCGAGATCAGCTCGATGTTCACGCCCGCGTCGGCGAGCGCCTCGAAGAAGCCCGCCGTGACGCCCGGGTTCGTCTTCATGCCGGCGCCGACCAGCGAGATCTTGCCGATCTGGTCGTCGTAGCGGAGGGAGTCGTAACCGACGGCGGTCTTCGTCTTCTCCAGGGCGTCGATGGCCTTGCGGCCCTCGGTCTTGGGAAGGGTGAAGGAGATGTCGGTCAGACCGGTCGACGCGGCCGAGACGTTCTGCACGACCATGTCGATGTTGATCTCGGCGTCGGCGACGGCCCGGAAGATCGCCGCGGCCTCGCCCGGCTTGTCCGGCACACCGACGACGGTGACCTTGGCTTCGGAGACGTCGTGGGCGACTCCGGAGATGATGGCGTGCTCCACCTGCTGGTCCCCTTGCGGCTCGTTGCTGACCCAGGTGCCGCGCAGTCCGGAGAAGGACGAGCGGACGTGGATCGGGATGTTGTATCGGCGTGCGTACTCGACGCACCGGTGCAGCAGCACCTTGGAGCCGGAGGCTGCGAGCTCCAGCATGTCCTCGAAGGAGATCCAGTCGATCTTCCGGGCCTTCTTCACGACCCGGGGGTCGGCGGTGAAGACGCCGTCCACATCGGTGTAGATCTCACAGACCTCGGCGTCCAGCGCTGCCGCGAGGGCGACCGCGGTCGTGTCCGACCCGCCCCGGCCGAGGGTGGTGATGTCCTTCTTGTCCTGGGACACACCCTGGAACCCGGCGACGATGGCGATGTTGCCCTCGTCGAGGGCGGTGCGGATACGGCCCGGCGTGACATCGATGATGCGCGCTTTGTTGTGGACCGAGTCGGTGATGACACCTGCCTGGCTGCCCGTGAACGACTGGGCCTCGTGGCCCAGGTTTTTGATCGCCATGGCCAGCAGCGCCATGGAGATCCGCTCACCCGCGGTCAGCAGCATGTCGAATTCACGTCCGGCAGGGATCGGGGATACCTGCTCGGCGAGGTCGATCAACTCGTCCGTCGTGTCGCCCATCGCCGACACCACGACAACGACCTGGTGGCCGTTCTTCTTGGCATCGACGATTCGCTTGGCGACCCGCTTGATGCCCTCGGCATCGGCAACGGAGGAGCCTCCGTACTTCTGCACGACAAGGCCCACGTGCGCTCCTCGTTAGTCATTACTGCGGTCGGCTCAGTTTACCGAGCGGACGGGGCCTGCCCACGTGATACCGCATCGTGAGATGTCCCGCTCATGATCCGGTCACGTCGGCAGGTCCTGCCCGCTCGACGGGGACCCCTGCCCGGCGGCGGGCAGGGTACGCGAAAGGTGTCCCGGCTCACACGGCAGCGCCGCGGGCGGCCCGGCCCTCGCCGCGGGCCGGCGAGGCCGTACGGCCTCGCGGGCAATGCCCCGCCCGTACGCTGCACCCGTGCTGTCATACGAGGAACTGACCCCGCCGGAGCGCCAGTTGTGGGACGCCTTCCCCGAAGGGCGCGAGGTCGACCTGCGGGGCGGCGAGGAACGTACGGTCCGGGCGGCCGTCGTCGTCGCACTGCTGCTCGGGCAGAACGCCGAGCCGTCCGGAGCGGTGCCCGCCCTCCGGCTCACCGGCGCGCGGATCACCGGACGGATCGTGCTCGACGGGGCGGAGATCCGGCACCTGTTCCGGCTCCGGGAGTGCGTGCTGGAGGAGGACGTCAGCCTGGAGGCGGCCTCCACCCTGGCCGTGGGCATCGTGGACAGCCGGCTGCCCGGCTTCCGGGCGCCCAGCGCGCGCATCGGAGGCCGCCTGACCCTGCGCGGCTCCGTCGTGGAGGGGAGCGCCGACCGGTTCGCCATCCAGCTCATCCACGCGCACGTCAGCGGTGAGCTGCTGCTGACCGGGGCGAGGCTCTCGGCGCCCGGCGGCATCGCGCTGTCCGGCGGCGGCATGGTGCTGGACGGGGCGCTGTACTGCGAGAACGGCTTCCACGCGCAGGGGGCCGTGCAGCTGCCGGGGGCCCAGCTGAACGGCGGCCTGTTCATGCGGGGCGCCCGGCTGGAGGCGCCCGGGGGCGTGGCGCTGAGCGGGGACAACATGACGGTCTCCACGGTGCGGCTCTCGCGCGGGTTCACCGCCGACGGCAAGGTGCGGCTGCGCGGCGCGCAGGTCGCGGACCTGCTGTCGTTCGAGGGCGCGGACCTGTCGGCGGCGGGCACGTCGCTGGTCTGCATCGGCATGCGGACGGCCGACCTCGACCTGCGTTTCGCCGCCCCGCCGGGCGGCCGGGTGGACCTGCGCAACGCCCATGCCGCGGGTGTCGTCGACGACCGGCGCACCTGGCCGCCGGTCCTGCGGCTCGACGGCTTCGTCTACGACTCCGTACGGTTCGACGACGAGGACGCGATGCCCGGTGGGATCGCGCCGGCGCAGCGCCTGCTCTGGTTCCTGCGGGACCGCGACTACGCGCCCCAGCCGTACGAGCAGCTGGCGTCGTACTACCGGCGCATAGGCCACGACGACCACGCCCGCCGCGTGCTCCTGCACAAGCAGCGACACCGCCGCCGGACGGCGACGAGCACCGCGGGGCGCGTGTGGGGCGGCCTGATGGACGTCACCGTCGGCTACGGCTACCGCCCGTGGCTGGCCGGGGTGTGGCTCGCCGCGCTGACCACGCTGGGCACGGTGGTCTTCGGCAGGCTGACGCCGACCCCCATGAAGCCCGGCGAGGGGCCGCCGTTCGACGCCTTCGTGTACTCGCTCGACCTGCTGATCCCCGTCGGCGGCCTGGGGCAGCGCGGTGCCTGGCACTGGGCGGGCGGGGACGCCCAGTGGCTGGCGTACGCCTTCGTCGCGATCGGCTGGGTGCTGACCACCGCCGTGCTGGCCGGGGTGACGCGGGCCCTGTCGAAGAACTAGACGGTGTTCAGGCCCAGCGGCCCGGCGATCTCCTCGGCCATGACCCGGCCGGCCTCCGCCTCCAGGTCCTCCTCGCCCAGGTCCTCGTCGGTGTCCAGGCCGTTCAGCTCCTGGAGCGGCTGGTCGAGGCGGACGTGCGCCACCAGGGACTGGAGGGCGCGCAGGCAGGCGGAGGCGGTGGATCCCCAGTTGGAGAAGTACGAGAACTGCCACCACCACAGCGCTTCGGTGGTGCGGCCCGCCCGGTAGTGGGCCAGGCCGTGGCGCAGGTCCGTGACGACGTCGGCCAGGTCGTCCGAGATGCGGCAGGCGACGGGCGCCTTGCGCGGCTCGTACGGGTCGAAGACCTCGGAGTACACGTCGATCGGGTCGAGCATCACGGCGAAACGCTGCCGCAGGTCGTCCGGGTCCGGCTCCGGGCCGAGGTCCGGCTCGTACCGCTCGTCGGGGACGATGTCCTCGTGCGCGCCGAGCCTGCCGCCCGCGAGGAGCAGCTGGGAGACCTCCAGCAGCAGGAACGGGACAGCGCTGTCCGGCTCGTCGCCCTTGGCCACTTCCGTGACCGCGACGATGAAGCTCTCGATCTGGTCGGCGATCTGGACGGCGAAGTCGTCCGGGTCCTGCGCGACCGCGTGCAGCAGCTTTGCGTTGACGTCAGACATCGAGCAATCGTCTCCCCTCGAAGGCACGGCCCAGCGTGACCTCGTCGGCGTACTCAAGATCTCCCCCGACGGGGAGTCCACTGGCCAGGCGTGTCACCCGCAGACCCATGGGCTTGATCATCCGGGCGAGGTAGGTGGCCGTGGCCTCGCCCTCCAGGTTGGGATCGGTGGCCAGGATCAGCTCGGTGACGGCACCGTCCGCGAGGCGAGCCAGCAGCTCGCGGATCCGCAGGTCGTCGGGGCCGACGCCCTCGATGGGGCTGATGGCCCCGCCGAGCACGTGGTAGCGGCCGCGGAACTCGCGCGTCCGCTCGACCGCGACGACATCCTTGGGCTCTTCGACGACGCAGATGACCGCCGGATCGCGGCGCGGGTCACGGCAGATCCCGCACCGCTCCTCCTGGGCGACGTTGCCGCACACCGCGCAGAAGCGGACCTTGTCCTTTACCTCGAGGAGGGCATGGGCGAGGCGGCGCACATCGGTCGGCTCGGCCTGGAGGATGTGGAAGGCGATCCGCTGCGCGCTCTTGGGACCGACGCCGGGCAGCCTGCCCAACTCGTCGATGAGGTCCTGGACCACGCCTTCGTACAACGGATTGCCTTCCTTGCCCTGCCGGTCTTGCCTGGTACGTACGGTAGTTGCTGCGGGCCCGCCTTAGAAGGGCAGTCCCGGCATGCCGCCGAGCCCCTGCGCCAGCGGGCCGAGCTTCTCCTGCTGGAGCTGCTGCGCGTTCTCGTTCGCGGCCTGGACGGCGGCGACGATCAGGTCCGCGAGGGTCTCGGTGTCCTCCGGGTCGACCGCCTTGGGGTCGATCACCAGTCCGCGGAGCTCCCCGGAGCCGTTGACGGTCGCCTTGACCAGGCCACCGCCGGCCTGGCCGTCGACATCGGTCCTGGCGAGTTCCTCCTGCGCCTTGGCGAGGTCCTGCTGCATCTTCTGGGCCTGCTGGAGCAGCTGCTGCATGTTGGGCTGGCCACCACCGGGAATCACGGTCACTCCTGGCACTTCGACGACGATTGTTTCGGTACAGCGAGCCTACGTGTTCGCCGGGCACCGTGCCCATGCCGTACGGAGCGACTCTTTCGGGTGAGACCCGGCGGCTCCTATACCTGACCACGTCGCGCTTCCGGCCGGTAATGCCGGTATATCGGCCCCACGGCCCACCATTCGGCGGTAGGAAGGGCATGCGTATGCACTGCGTCACAACACGTCGCACCACGTCACACCACTACCCGCAATGTCACGGACAGAGCGCAAGCGCAGAGGAGTGCCCGGTGAGCCAGCCGGAGATGCAGCCCGAGGGGCCCGCCTGGACGGAGGGCGGGGGTGCCACGGAGGAGTCGCACGACGAGGACGATCTGACCGGGAGGCCGTTTCCGCTCGGCGACTGGGGCGAGCCGGCGGAGCGTCTCGACGAGCTGTACCGCTGGGTCGAGGCGGGCGCGCTCCACACCACCGACTGGTATCTCGCCGACCGGGCCCGCAAGCGCCGCGCGGCCCGTGTCCTGCGCGCGGGCACGGCCGCCGGCGTGATCGCCGGGGCGGCGCTGCCGCTCGTCGACCTCGCGGGGGCGGCGGACGGGGCCGCCGGGTGGGGCTACCTGCCGCTGCTGCTGGGAGCCGCGTGCATGGCCTGCGACCGGTACTTCGGGCTCACCTCGGGGTGGATGCGCGACATGGCCGCGGCGCAGGCCGTGCAGCGCCGGCTGCAGGCGCTGCAGTTCGACTGGGCGACGGAGAGCGTACGGGAGATGCTCGGCCCCACGGAGGGGACGGCCGGCGAGGCCGCCGAGCGCTGTCTGGGCATCCTGCGGCGGTTCTCGGAGGACATCTCGGAACTGGTCCGGTCGGAGACGGCGGACTGGATGATCGAGTTCCGGGCGGGGCCCGCGCCGCTGGTGATGCAGTCGGCGGGCGGGCCGGGCGGCCCTCGCCTGCGGGACCCGGGCGCGCCGGGAGGGCGGTACCCGCTGCCTCCGGGCGCGCGGCCGAACATGCCTCGGCAGCGGCCGCCGGAGTCGCCCCGCTGAGAGCGGGGCGGGCGCGGGGACCGCCGCGTCGGCGGGATCGGCCGGTCAGCTGAAGATGATCATGGAGCCCTGGCCGAGGCTCCGGGTCGCCGCCGCGTGCAGGCCGAGCCAGACGTGGCGTTCGCGGGCGAAGGGGTTCTCGTCGTACGGAAGAGCGTCGGCCGGCTCCTCCAGGGTGGTCGGGCGCTCGGGCGGGCGGGGCGCCGACGGCGGGTTCGCCGGGTCGATGCCGATCGAGGGGGCGACGAACTCCAGCTCCCGCAGGAGGCCCTGCGTGGAGCCCAGGGGGCCGCCGCCGGCGAGGAGTTCCTCGTTGGACAGGGGTTCCGCGTAGTCCACCGGGACGTACGCGCCGGCGTGGTCGTAGTGCCAGACCAGGTGGGACTGGCGGGCCGTCGACTCGAACATCTCCAGGAGCTGCTCGTAGTCGCCGCCGAGGGCGTCCACCGGCGTCACCTCCAGGCCGCAGAGCTGGAGGAGGTACGCGCGCCGCAGGAAGTGCAGCGCGTCGTAGTCGAAGCCGGCCACCGGGGCGACGTCGCCCGAGAGGCCCGGCATGTAGGCGAACACGGGCACGGTCGGCAGGCCCGCCTCGGTGAGGGCCTTGTCGTACGACGCGATCTCTTCGGCGAAGGGATTGTCGGGGCTGTGGCACAGCACATCGACGAGGGGGACCAGCCACAGGTCACAGGCCACGTACGGCTCGCTCTCCACTGGATTCGTGCGACAGTCCAGGAAGCGTAGTGCTACCAAGTCGCCGCGCACAGTTGGCGTACGGGACCCCGTCCTGTCACCGGTCGTCGCCCACGTCCCAGATCCAGGCGCCGCCGACGCGCTTCCCTGGTTGCCCGAGCAGCCGCGACACGGCGTTGCGCAGCGCCTCGTCGTTGTCCTGCGGCGCGAGCACGAGCACTCCGGCCCGCCAGAACTCCAGGTCGGCGCGGGCCTGCGCCCGCCAGTCGGGGCCGATCGCGGGGATCGCGGCGCCGTAGCGGATGTCGCGCAGGAGGTTCGACGTGTGGCGGGGGGACGCGCCGTAGATGCCGATGCGCTCCGGGCCCCAGGGGCCGTTGAAGTAGCCGCCGGGGACCGTGAAGTCGGGGGCCGTGGCGGACTGCCAGTGCAGGGCCTCAGCGTTGCCGGCGTCCGGGAGCGGCACGGGGACCACCGATTCGCCCTCGGCGACGTACCGCTTCCACGTCCCCTCGGCGATGAACGCCGGGACGTCGGGCCGGTCCCGCACCGGCATCGGCGTCGGGACGATCGGCAGCAGCGCGAGGGCGATCGCGGTGAGCCCGAGCGTGCGCGAGAAACGGTCGGGGGCGGTGCGCACGCGGTCCGCCGCCAGCGCCACCAGGACCCCGAGGACCGGGGCGCAGATCATCGCCACCCGCGACTCGATGACCGACTCGAAGAGCGGCTGGTGGGCGAGGGCCCGCCAGGGTCCCGGCAGCACCACCTCGGTGTACGGGATGCGGAACCTCGGCCCGAGCGACAGCAGCGCGGCCGCGAGCCCGGTGAAGGTGAGCGCCCTGACCAGGGGCAGCCGCCACAGGGCCAGCGCGACGGCGAAGGCGAGTCCGGCGAGCGGGTAGCCGAAGAAGGCGTTCTGCTCGGTGCGGTTCATGGCAAGCAAATCGGCCCGCGCCTCGTCGCCGAGCAGCGCGCGCCCGGAGAACTCCAGGAAGGCCAGCGGGCTGTTGCCGGCGTTGTCGCCGTGCAGCACGCTGTGATAGCTCTGCGGCCCGAAGAACTGCCAGTACAGCGGGAAGGCGACCAGCGGCACGCACACGGCGGCGGCCACCCCGAGGCCCTTGAGCAGCGGACGGCGGGCGGCGCGGGCCGCCTCGCGGTGCGCGAGCGCGTAGAAACCCGCGAAGAGCAGCATGCCCATGGCGGCGAGGAGGAGCGGCTCCTCGCCGAGGAAGATCTGGTACGTCGCGAACAGCCCGAGCAGGACCCCGTCCCGTACGACCCGCTCGCCCTTCCCTTCGCAGAGCCGCAGGGCCCGGTCCAGGATCACCGGGATCATGAAGAGCACGGCGAAGTTGGGGTGGGCGTTCGCGTGCGAGATCATCGGCGGCGCGAAGGCGCACAGCGCGGCCCCGGTGGCCGCCGCCCAGCGGCCGGCCACCAGGCGCTTCGCGATCAGCCAGTACCAGGCGACGGCGGTGGCGGCCAGGCCGCCGGTGAGCACGAGCGCCCAGGTCGTGGTCGGCCCGAAGGCCAGCGTCACGGGGATGAACGGCACGGACAGGCCGAGCATGACGGTGTTCGCCATGAGGTTCACGCCGTCGGGATGGTTCTGGGCGGTCGTGAAGAGCGGGTTCCGCAGGTGGGTGACGTTGTCGGCGGTCACCGCGAAGAACCACTCCCACTGGTTCTGGTCCTGGCCCGAGTCGGCGAGGTAGCGGTGGTCGAGGTCCGCCCACAGGCCCTTGTAGAGCAGTACGGAGGCGAGCAGGAAGAGGGCCGTGACCGCCAGGTCTACGCGCCGTACGCGCCGGGCCCTGAGCCGGGCGAGTTCCACGAGCACCTTGAGGTAGTCGACCGGCCTGACCTTGGAGCCCGCCTGGTGGGCCCAGCGGACCGGGACCTCGGCCACCTGCCAGCCCGCCCGCCGGAAGAACTGCAGGATCTCCACGTCGGTCCCCCACCCGTCGAGCCGGGCGTCCGCGAAGGCGGCCCGCGCCTTGTCGCCGTCGAAGAGCTTGAAGCCGCACTGGGTGTCCCGTATGCCGGGCACGGCGACGGCCCGTATGAGCCGGTTGCCGAGCCGTCCGAGCCACTCGCGCACGCGCCGCTGGTGCACGTCGATGGACGACTCGGGGTGCGCGCGCGAGCCGATGGCGGCGGCGAGCCCGTCCTCGTCCTGGGAGAGTTCCTTGTCGAGGCGGTCGAGCTCCTCGATGGGGGTGGCCAGGTCCGCGTCCGTGACGAGCACCCGGGCGCCGCGCGAGGCGAGCACGCCGCGCCGCAGGGCGTGCCCCTTGCCGCGGTTGCCGGTCTCGTCGGCCTCCACCAGCAGGATGCGCGGCTCCCCGACGGCGGCGGCCCGTACCGCGTCGGCCGTGCCGTCCGTGGAGCCGTCGTCGACGACGATCAGCTCCCAGCGGTTCCAGCGGCCGGGGTTGGCGTTCAGGTGGGCGCGGATCGCGTCCAGGGTGGGGCCCAGGCGCCGTTCCTCGTTGTAGGCGGGGACGACGACCGTCAGATCGGCTCTCACTGCTGCGGACGCTCCAGCCGCTCGCCGCTCGCCAGGTCCTCGGCCCACGCCAGCATCTGCGCGTGGTACGCCGCGACGACCGCCCGGACCTCCTCGGCGTCGCCGCGCGTCACCGCGTCCACGACCTGGGCGTGGTCCTGCCACATGCGGTCCCTGAGCGCGGGATCGCCCCGCAGGTACGGGACGGAGAAGACCCAGCAGCGCAGCCGCAGCCGGTGCAGGAAGCCGGCGATGTGCGCGTTGTCGACGAGGGCGCCGAGCTCGCGCCAGAAGCGCAGGTCGTAGCCGATGAAGATGTCGAGGTCCCCCGCGCGGGCGGCGCGCGCCGCCTCTTCGGCCCGGCGCCTGATGGCCAGCAGCACATCGGCGCGCGCGCCGCTCCAGCCGCTTTCCACGAGCTTGCGGAAGACGCCGTCGCTGATGAGCGAGCGCGCCTCGACCATGGCGCGGAAGTCCGCCACGGAGATCTCGCAGACGCGGAAGCCGCGGTGCTGGTCGGAGTCGAGCAGGCTCTGCGCCGTCAGATCGACGAGCGCCTCCCTGACGGGCGTCGCGGAGACGCCGTACTGGTCGGCGATCTGTTTGACGGTGAACTCCTGGCCCGGGCGCAGACGCCCTGCGAGCACTTCGTCACGCAGCGCGTCGGCGATCTGCTGCCGCAGGGTGTTGCGGGTCACAGGTCCGCTCGCGGGCATGGCGTCTTTCCCCTTCGGATGGCTCCGGACACCATAGGCGGTGCGGCCGGGAGCCTGCCGGGGAGTGCCGTGCGCCGGGCGGGAACGCGGTCCCCGCCCGGCGCGAGCGGTCAGGCGGCCGTGGTGTGCTCGTCGGCGGCCGACAGGGCGATGTCCAGGGCCGCGAGGCCCTCCTTAGCCTCGGCCTCCGTGACGTTGCACGGCGGCACGACGTGCGTGCGGTTCATGTTGATGAAGGGCCACAGGCCGTTCTTCTTGCAGGCCGCTCCGAACGCGGCCATCGGGGCGTTGGCCTCCCCCGAGGCGTTGTACGGGACGAGCGGCTCGCGGGTCTCGCGGTCCTTGACCAGGTCGAGGGCCCAGAACATGCCGGTGCCGCGGATCTCGCCGATGCTCGGGTGGCGCTCGGCCAGTTCGCGCAGACCGGGGGCGATCACCGTCTCGCCGATGTGCGCCGCGTTCTCGACGACTCGCTCCTCCTCCATCACCCGGATGGTGGCGACGGCGGCGGCGCAGGCCAGCGGGTGGCCGGAGTACGTGAGACCGCCCGGGTAGGGGCGCTTGTCGAAGGTCTCGGCGATCGCGCCGGAGATCGCGACGCCGCCGAGCGGCACGTACCCGGAATTGACGCCCTTCGCGAAGGTCATCAGGTCCGGTACGACGTCGAAGTGCTCGGCGGCGAACCACTTGCCCGTACGGCCGAAGCCCGCCATGACCTCGTCGAGGACGAAGACGATGCCGTACCGGTCGCAGATCTCGCGGACGCCCGCGAGGTAGCCGGGCGGCGGCGTCATGATGCCGGCCGTGCCCGGGATCGTCTCCAGGACGATCGCCGCGACGGCGGCCGGCCCCTCGAAGGCGATGGTGTCCTCGAGGTGCTGGAGCGCGCGGGCGCACTCCTCGGCCTCGGTCGTCGAGTAGAACGCGGACCGGTAGAGGAACGGCGCCCAGAAGTGGACGGTGCCCGACGTGCCGTTGTCGCTGGCCCAGCGGCGCGGGTCGCCCGTGAGGTTGATCGCGGTGGTGGTGCCGCCGTGGTACGAGCGGTACGCGGCCAGGACCTTGTGCCGGCCCGTGTGCAGACGGGCCATGCGGACGGCGTTCTCGATGGCCTCGGCGCCGCCGTTGGTGAAGAAGATCTTGTCGAGGTCGCCGGGGGTGCGCTCGGCGATGAGGCGTGCGGCCTCGGAGCGCGGCTCGACGGCGAAGGCGGGGGCGAAGGTGGAGAGCTTGCCGGCCTGCTCCTGGATCGCCGCGACGACCTTCGGGTGCTGGTAGCCGATGTTGGTGAAGACGAGGCCGCTGGTGAAGTCGAGGTATCGGTTGCCCTCGTAGTCCCAGAAGTACGAACCCTCGGCGCCGGCGACGGCGAGCGGATCGATCAGGCCCTGGGCTGACCAGGAGTGGAACACGTGCGCGCGGTCCGCGGCCTTGACGGCCGCGCCCGGGAGGTCGACATGAGGGGTCATGGCCACCAGCGTAGATACGCCCTGCTGGGGGCCGACATGGCCACCTTGTATGTCCTGCGCCACTTTGGTGGGCAGGGTGTCGAGCCGAACTTATTGACAGGATGCTGCCATGATGACAGCCTCTTGTCATCGACCCGAGGAGACCGTCATGACGAGCAAGACCGTGCACCTCGCCGTTTACGACACCTTCGCCGACTGGGAGACGGGCCACACCACGGCGTTCCTGACCCGGAACGGCTGCACCGTGCGGACCGTCGCCGCCTCCCTGGCCCCCGTGACGACGATGGGCGGCGTACGCGTCCAGCCCGACCTCGCCCTCGACGACGTACGCCCCGAGGACAGCGCGCTGCTGATCCTCACCGGCGCGAGCCTCTGGGACACCTCCGACGACCTGGCCCCGTTCGCCCGCAAGGCCGGGGCGTTCCTCGACGCGGGGGTGCCGGTGGCGGCCATCTGCGGGGCCACGGCCGGTCTGGCGCGCGAGGGCGTGCTCGACGACCGGGCCCACACGAGCGCCGTCTCCTTCTACCTGGCGGCGACCGGCTACAAGGGCGGCGACCACTACCGCGAGGCGGACGCCGTGACCGACGAGGAGGGCCTGCTGATCACCGCGGGGCCGACCGAGCCGGTCGCGTTCGCCCGTGAGGTCTTCGCGCGGCTCGGCGTGTACGAGGGCGAGAAACTCGACGCCTGGTACCGGCTGTTCCACGACTCGGACGCGTCCGCCTTCGAGGTGCTGGAGTCATGAGCGGCGACCGGGAGCAGGAGCTGCTGAGCCGCAGCGCCCTCGGCGTCTTCCGCCTCAACGGCCAGTTCCTCGCGCTCTCCGAGGAACTGGCCCGCCCGGCCGGGCTGACCGCCGCCCGGTGGCAGGTCATCGGCGCGGTGCTGCGCGAACCGCTGCCCGTCGCCGGCATCGCCCGCACCATGGGGATCACCCGCCAGAGCGTGCAGCGCATCGCCGACCTGCTGGTGGCCAAGGGGCTCGCGGAGTACGCACCCAACCCCGCCCATCGCAGGGCCAAGCTGCTGCGCCCCACCGAGGCGGGCCGGGAGGCCGTACGGAAGATCGAGCCGGGGCACGCCGCACTCGCGGCGCGGCTCGCGGCCGCGCTGGGGGAGGACGGGTTCGCCGAGACGGTGCGCGTCCTGGAGCGGCTCTCCGACGCTCTGGAGACGATGACGGAACCGTAGGCCGCTTCGGGTCCGTCCTTGTCGTACCGGCGCACTATTCTCGGGGTGACGTTCCGGGGGAGGGGTGGCGCTGCCATGGAGAGACTTGGACCGGCCGACCCGCAACGGATCGGCGCGTACCGGCTGTTGGGGCGCCTCGGCGCGGGCGGCATGGGGCAGGTCTATCTGGCGCGCTCGGACCGCGGCCGTACGGTCGCGGTCAAGCTGGTGCGCCAGGAGCTGGCCGAGCAGGAGGAGTTCCGCGCCCGCTTCCGCCAGGAGGTGGCCGCCGCGCGACGGGTCGGCGGCCAGTGGACCGCGCCGGTTCTCGACGCCGACACCGAAGCGGCGGTCCCCTGGGTGGCCACCGGGTACGTGGCCGGCCCGGACCTCCACACGGTCGTCTCCGGAGACGGCCCGCTCCCGGAGCGCTCCGTCCACATCCTGGGGACCGGCCTGGCCCAGGCCCTGCGCGACATCCACGCGGCCGGGCTGATCCACCGCGACCTGAAACCGTCCAACGTCCTGGTCACCATCGACGGCCCCCGCGTCATCGACTTCGGCATCGCGCGCGCCCTCGACACCCTGACGGACGCGGCGGCTCTGACCCGCACCGGCGCGCTGGTGGGCTCCCCCGGCTTCATGGCCCCGGAGCAGGTGCGCGGCGAGCGGATCACGCCCGCCTGCGACGTCTTCTGCCTGGGCTCCGTCCTGGCGTACGCGGCGACGGGCCGCCTCCCCTTCGGCACGGCCGACAGCGGGGTCCACGCCCTGATGTACCGCATAGCGACCGAGCCGCCGACCCTGGAGGGCATCCCGGAGGGCCTCCAGGACCTGATCGGCGCGTGCCTCCGCAAGGACCCGGCCGCGCGCCCCTCCCTCGACGAGGTGCTGGAGCAGACCCGCGGCGGAGACAGCGGCGACCCCTGGCTGCCGGCTGCCCTGGTGGCCCGGCTGGGCCGCCACGCGATCGAGCTGCTGGACACCGAGGACCCGGCGGAGCCGGACCACGGCGCGGGCAGCGCACCGGCGGGTCCCCGGCCGGCCGGGACGCCCCGGGGGGACGCCGGAGCGCCGGCCGCACCGGGCCCCGCCGTGCACGCCACGCCGACGGTCGTCGCGCACCCCCACCCCCACC
Source organism: Streptomyces sp. NPDC046122 (assembly GCF_056429965.1). NCBI lineage: Bacteria > Bacillati > Actinomycetota > Actinomycetes > Kitasatosporales > Streptomycetaceae > Streptomyces > Streptomyces sp. NPDC046122. Next base: position 545,640 of record NZ_JBWKLQ010000004.1, read on the forward strand.
CCCAGCCGCCGCTCCCACCACCGGCTCCGCACGCCCACCCCGCCCCGTACGCCCAGCACACACGACCCGCCCACCACACCCCGCCGGGCGGCCACACCCCGCCCGGCGGCTACGGCTACCCCGCGCCGCAGTACGCCTACCCGGCGCCGGCCGACCCGCCGCCGCGCAGCGCGGGCTCGACCGCCGCGCTGGTCGCGGTCGCGCTGGTCGTGGCGCTGGCCGCCGGCGGCTCGGTGTACGCGTACCTGAACGCGAGCGACGGGAAGAACCACACGACGTCCCGTACGACGGACACCCCGACCGTCCGCGGCGACTCCACAACCTCCGCCCAGGACGACCCCAAACCCCCCGCCACCCCCGACGGCGGCCAAATCCCCACCGCCTACCTGGGCACCTGGACCGGCGGCCTGGACAGCGGGGCCGGCCACAGCACCCGCCGCCTGACCATCCGGCAGGGAAAGGTCGGCGACACCGTCCTCTCCCTCACCGCGGACGGCCCGGCGGAGGGCGGCGGCACGTACCACTGCGTCTTCCGGGCGGAGCTGGCCGCCGCCCCGCCGGGCACCGGGGAGCCCCTGCGCGTCGGCCCCTCCACGGTCACCACCGGCGAGCCGATGAGCTCCTGCTCACCGGGCGCGGCCACCGAGATCACGCTGCTGTCCGACGGCCGCCTGCGCCGGACGAACCTCGGCAACGGCGAGTCCCTCACCTACGACCGGTCGCGCTGACGGCGCCGGGCAGCACGGAGGGCCGTGGCGCGGTGCCACGGCCCTCCGTCATCGGGCAGGAACCGCTAGATGAACGAGTTGATCTCGATCGTCTCGGTGCGGCCGGGACCGACGCCGATCGCGGAGATCGGCGCGCCCGACATCTCCTCCAGCGCCTTCACGTACGCCTTCGCGTTCTTCGGGAGGTCGTCGAAGGTCTTCGCCTTGGTGATGTCCTCGGACCAGCCGGGGAGGTTCTCGTAGATCGGCTTCGCGTGGTGGAAGTCGGTCTGGCTGTACGGGAGCTCCTCGACGCGCTTGCCGTCGATCTCGTACGCCACGCACACCGGGATCTCCTCCCAGCCGGTCAGTACGTCCAGCTTCGTGAGGAAGAAGTCCGTCAGACCGTTGACCCGCGTCGCGTACCGCGCGATCGGCGCGTCGAACCAGCCGCAGCGGCGGTCGCGGCCGGTGGTGACACCGCGCTCGCCGCCGATGCGGCGCAGCGCCTCGCCGTCCTCGTCGAACAGCTCCGTCGGGAACGGACCCGCGCCGACGCGCGTCGTGTACGCCTTGAGGATGCCGATGACCCGGCTGATCTTCGTCGGGCCGACGCCGGTACCCGTGCAGGCGCCGCCGGCGGTCGGGTTCGACGACGTGACGAAGGGGTACGTGCCGTGGTCGACGTCGAGCAGCGTGCCCTGGCCGCCCTCGAACAGGACGACCTTGTCCTCGTCGAGCGCGTTGTTCAGGATCAGCGTCGTGTCGGCGACGTACTGCTTGATGTTCTCGCCGTGCGTCAGCAGCTCTTCGACGATCTGCCCGGCCTCGATCGCGCGGCGGTTGTACAGCTTCGTGAGCAGCTGGTTCTTGATCTCCAGAGCCGCCTCGACCTTTTGGGTCAGGATCGACTCGTCGTAGAGGTCCTGCACGCGGATGCCGGTGCGGTTGATCTTGTCCGCGTACGTCGGGCCGATACCGCGGCCCGTGGTGCCGATCTTGCGCTTGCCGAGGAAGCGTTCCGTCACCTTGTCGACCGTGACGTTGTACGTCGTGATGACGTGGGCGTTGCCGCTGATCAGGAGCTTGGACGTGTCGACGCCTCGCTCGTTCAGACCGCTCAGCTCGGAGAGCAGGACCGACGGGTCGATGACGACGCCGTTACCGATGACCGGCGTGCACCCAGGCGAGAGGATTCCGGAAGGGAGGAGATGCAGCGCATACTTCTGGTCGCCGACGACAACCGTGTGGCCGGCGTTGTTGCCGCCCTGATAGCGCACTACATAATCCACGGATCCACCGAGCAGGTCGGTGGCCTTTCCCTTGCCTTCGTCACCCCACTGAGCACCGAGCAGCACAAGTGCGGGCACAGGCGTACACCCCTTCCGGGCGGGGCATGTCCAACGTCAGGGGGCGTACGCAGGGCGTACACCTGATACTGAGCCGTCGGACCGGTTGCCCCGGAATAGACGAAGCCCCTGGCGCAATAGCGCAAGGGGCTCTTGCACAAAGATGCTACCCGAGGAAGGACCGAGGTGTCGGCTCCAGAGCCCGCCGCGAACACCGCGCACCCGCTGCTGGTGGTCATCGACCCGGTCGCCCGGCGTACGGACGGCGAGTCCGTGCGTATCGCCAAGGACGTCCTGTGCGCCGGCGCCAACGTCAGAATCTGCCTTCCCGAGGGGCCGGAGGAGTTCGCGCGGGCCCTGTCCCGCCGGGGCAGCCGACGCCCCGTGGTCGTCGGCGACGACCGGGCGCTGCTGCGCGCGGTGGCCCTGCTGCACCGGGAAAGGGAGCTGGGCGCCGGGGCCCTGGCGCTGATCCCGGTGGGCGCGTCCCTGGACATCGCGCAGGCGCTGGGGGTGCCGACGGGGGCGGTGCCGGCGGCCCGCGCGGTCCTGGAGGGAGCGGTGCGGCGGCTGGACCTCCTGGTCGACGACAGCGACGGCGTGGTGCTGGGCGACCTGCGGATCCCGGCGGCGCCCTCGAAGGCCGCCGCCGCCGCGTCCGTCTGGGGCACCTGCCGCTCGCTGGTACGCACGCTGGTGCGGCCCGCGCCGCAGGCGGCGCCGCCGCAGCCGGTCCGTACGTACCGGCTGCGCGTCGAGGCGGACGGGGTGCTGCTGAACGACCTGGACCGGCCGGTGGAGGACGTGTCGGTGTGCTCGCGCGCCGGGCGCGCCGAGGTGGTGATCCGGCACCGGGGCGGTGAGCACGTACGGGTGGACGCCCTCGCGGTGACGGTGTCCGGACCGGACTTCCGCTACCGGGCGGACGCGCTGGTGGCCGGACCGGTGCGCACCCGGACGTGGACGGTGCGGCCGGGCGCCTGGTCGCTGACCCTGCCGGCCTGAGTCCCGGCCCGCACGCGGGGGGCGCACCGGCCCGCCCACCGGTTCGCGTACGGTGCGTTCGCCGGTGACGCCCGGGTCCCTGTGACACTTCTGTGACGACGCCGCATCGGGAGCGTGGCCGGAAAGTCGGTAGCGTCGTCCCGGCACACGAGACGGCGATCCACGCACCGGGAGGGCACGTGGCCGAGGGCCCGGAGTCGACCAGGCGAGTCGACGAGTCCGAATTCCTCGAAATGAGCGGACAGGACCCCGCGCAGGCGAGAGTGCTGCGCAAGTCCCTGGAGGAGCTCGCCTCGGGCCGGGGCGGTGACGCCCTCAGGGAAATGGCCCAGGAGGTCCTCTCGGGACGCGCGGGCCTGCGGGACGCGCTGAACGTGTCCGCGTACTCCGACCAGCTCGTCGCGCAGGCGGCTCCCATGGCCGAGAAGTGGGCGGCGCTCTCGTCCGCCGAACGCGAGGCCCTCGCCGCCGAGGGCGAGCGGAGCATGGCCGAGGAGCAGAGCCGGATCGACGAGGAGCGCCGTACGCCGCCGGGCGACAGCGGCTCGAAGTCCCGTCACGACGGCCGGGGCTGGTCGCTGTACTGAGCGGGCCCCGGGACGCGCGACGGCGTTCCGGGCGCCCCTCCGCTTCTCCGGGCCTGTTGCCGGGCACCCAACATTCAGAGCAGGAGCAGACGTGGGCTTTCGGGTGGAGCCGGGCGCGATCGACGGCTTTTCCAAGCTGGTGGGACGTGCCGCCGACGGCAGTACGCAGGCTGTCGCCTTCACGGCCAACGCGCAGATCGACACCATGGCGGGCGGACAGCTCTGGGACCTGGTCGCGGGCGATCACAACGCGTACGTGAGCAGCGCCAAGAGCGCGCTGCAGAAGGTGCAGAGGGTCCTCGACTCCTCGCGGCAGGAGCTGGCCAAGTCCGCCGCGTACTACCGCGGGACGGACCACGACCAGGCGGCGAAGCTGGACGCCACCATGCCCGGGTCCAAGGGCGCCGGCCTGCCGCAGAGCGGTGACGCCCAGGACTTCTCCGACGCGGCCAACGCCGCCGATCTGCTGAAGAAGCCCGGCGACAGCGACAATCCGCTGGCCAAGTACGCCCAGGGGCACGCCGACGAGTACATGATGAGCCCGGTCCAGAAGGCCCTCGGCTCCGCCCTCGACCTGGGCAGCCCGTCGGCCATGGCCGTGGAGGCGTCCAAGCTGCTCTTCGGCTTCGACCCCTTCGGCGAGGTCAACAACTGGATCTTCGGCGACTGGAACAAGTACAACGACTGCGCGGACGTCTGGGAAGGTTGCGCCGCGTTCTGCGCAGCGGTGACGGGCAACCTCAAGAAGGGCAACGGGAACGTCGGCCTCAGCTGGTCCGGCAACGCCTCGGACGCCGCCCGGGTCTACTTCGACGAGTTCGCCGGGAAGCTCGCCGAGATCCAGGAGACCTTCGACTCCCTGCGGACTTGCTACAAGCAGGCCGCGCAGATGGCCTTCCAGTTCGGCGAGTTCCTCAAGTCGTTCATGGTCATGTTCTGTGACGCCCTGGTCATCTGGCTGGTGAACCTGGCCGCCGCCCAGGCCGCCAACCTGATCCCGGTCGGCGGTCAGGTGGCGTCGGCCGCCATGTTCGCCCTGGCGGCGGCGCAGGCGCTGCGGATCATGGCGATGTGGGCCGAGGCGTCGAAGGCGTTCGACGCGATGGCCTCCGCCCTGAGCGCCATCGCCCTGACGCTGTCCACGGCGGTGAACGGCTTCTCCGCGGCGGACGGCTTCCCCGAGGTGGCCTCCAGCGGCTACGACCACCAAGCGGTCTAGGAAGGAGTGGTCCGCATGTTCCCGTACGACAACATCGACCACCTCGAGACGTTCCTGTCGAAGGTCCGCCTCGGAACCCTCATGACCGTCCCCGCGTACCTGGCGCTGCTGCTGTTCCTCACCAGTGAGGAGGGCTGGCACTGGAGCTTCCTCGTGTTCTGCGTGCTGCCGCCGCTGACGGCGTTCCTGGGCTTCACGGCCAAGCGGGACATCCGTCCGGGGCTCGGGATGGCGGCCCTCGCTCTGGCCGTCGCACCCCTGCCCCTGGTCGGCGCCGTCGAGCTCCTCTAGCCCCGGTACGCCGGCCCGTCACACCTCGACGCGCAGCTCCCGCAGCCCGCGGATGACGAACCCCGGCTTCCACTCCGGCTCCCCGGCCAGCCGCAGGCCCGGTGCGCGGCGCAGCAACTCGCTGAAGGACGAGGCCAGTTCGAGCCGGGCGAGCGGCGCGCCCAGGCAGTAGTGGATGCCCGCGCCCAGCGACACGTGCGGGTTGTCCGGCCGGGCGAGGTCGAACGCCTCGGGCCGGGCGAAGGCCGCCGGGTCCCGGTTCGCCGAACCGAACAGCAGCGCCACCTCCGAGCCGCGCGGGATGACCGTCCCGCCGACCTCGATGTCGTCCAGCACCCAGCGCTCGAAGAGCTGGAGCGGAGTGTCGTAACGGAGCAACTCCTCGACAGCGGTGGGGAGAAGACCGTGGTCGGCGCGCAGCGCCGCCAGCTGCTCCGGGTGGCGCAGCAGCGTCCACCAGCCGTTGGCCGTGGTGTTCACCGTCGCCTCGTGGCCCGCGTTCAGCAGCAGGACGCACGTCGAGATCATCTCCTGCTCGCTGAGCCGGTCGCCGCCCTCGTCGTGTGCGGCGATCAGCGCCGAGATCAGGTCCTGGCCCGGGTCGGCGCGGCGTACGGCGATCAACTCCCGCAGGTACGCCGAGAATTCCACGGAGGCGCGGACCGCGCGCCGCGCGGTCTCCTCCGGCGGGTTCAGCTCGTACATTCCGCAGATGTCCGCCGACCAGGGCCGCAGGAGCGCCCGGTCCGGCTCCGGGATGCCGAGCATCTCCGCGATGACCGCGACCGGGAGCGGCTCGGCGACGGCGGTCAGCAGGTCGCCGCCGCCCTCCGCGACGAACGCCCCGGCCAGTTCCGCCGCCAGCCGCCGCACCGTCGGCGCCAGCCGCTCGACGGTGCGCGGCGTGAACGCCTTGGAGACGAGCCGGCGGATGCGCGTGTGGTCCGGGGCTTCGAGGTCCAGCATGCCGTGGTCGTTCAGCACGTGGAACGGCTCGTGGCCCGGGGGCGGCGGCGTACGGCCGAACTCCTCGTGCGTGAAGCGGTGCAGGTACGTACGGCCGAGCCGGCGGTCGCGCAGCAGGGCGGAGACGTCGGCGTGGTGCGGGATCAGCCACTGCCTTGTGGGCTCGTACCAGTGGGCACGGCCCCCGGCGCGCAGCTCGGCGTAGGCGGGGTACGGGTCGGCGACGAAGGAGGGCGACCAGGGATCGAACGTCTCTGCCATGGGGAGACGCTAGCGGACGTGTCCAGGGCCCGTTCGGACCGGCTTCCCTCCCCGCTCGCCCGGTGAGTGACCGGTCACCCGGGCGTCACCAGCCGCGCCTCGTACGCGAAGACCGCCGCCTGGGTGCGGTCCCGCAGGCCGAGCTTGACCAGGACCCGGCTGACGTGCGTCTTGATCGTGGACTCGGCCACCACCAGGTGCGCGGCGATCTCCGCGTTGGACAGCCCCTGGGCGATGAGGACCAGCACCTCCGTCTCGCGTTCCGTCAGGTCGCCGACCTGGGCGAGCGCGGGCGGGCGCGGGGCCTCCGACAGCTTCGAGAACTCCGAGATCAGGCGCTTGGTGACGGTCGGGGCGAGCAGCGCCTCGCCGGACGCCACCACCCGTATGCCGTCGGCGAGCTGGCGCGCCGAGGCGTCCTTGAGCAGGAAGCCCGACGCGCCGGCCCGCAGCGCCTGGTAGACGTACTCGTCCAGGTCGAACGTCGTCAGGACCAGCACCTTGGCGTCCGCGTCGGCGGCCACGATCTCGCGGGTGGCGTCGATGCCGTTCAGCTCCGGCATGCGGATGTCCATCAGGACCACGTCCGGGCGCAGGGCCGCGACCTGCGCGATCGCCTCGCGGCCGTTCACCGCCTCGCCCACGACCTCGATCTCGGGCATCGCGTTGAGGAGGACCGTGAAGCCCTCGCGGACCATGATCTGGTCGTCGACGATCAGTACCCGGATGCTCATGACGCCGTCTCCGGGGCGACGGCGGGTTCGGCCGCCGGGACCGGGATGAACGCCACCACCTCGTAGCCGCCGTCGCCGGTCGCCTCGGCCGTCATCTCGCCGTTCAGCATCGAGACCCGCTCGCGCATCCCCGTGATCCCGTGCCCGGCCCCGGGCGACGGCTTGACCGGGCCCTGCGGCGCGCTGTTCACGATCCGCAGGCCCAGGCCGCCGAGCACGTACGACACCTCCACCTTGGCGGTGGAGCCCGGCGCGTGGCGCAGCGTGTTGCTCAGGGCCTCCTGGATGATCCGGTACGCCGAGAGCTCCACACCCTGCGGGAGTTCACGCACGGACCCCGTCACCGTCCGGTCCACCGTCAGGCCCGCGTCCCGGACGTTGGTGATCAGCCCGTCCAGATCGGCCAGCGTCGGCTGGGGCGCGTCGGGCGCCGCGTAGTCCTCGGCCCGTACGACGCCCAGCACGCGGCGCAGCTCCGTGAGCGCGGCCACCGCGTTCTCGCGGATCGTGACGAACGCCTGCTCCAGCTCGGGCGGCGGGTTCTCGACCCGGTACGGGGCGGCCTCCGCCTGGATGGCGACCACCGACATGTGGTGCGCGACGACGTCGTGCAGCTCGCGGGCGATGGTCGTCCGCTCCTCCAGCAGCGTGCGCCGGTCGCGCTCGACGGCGGTCACGGTCTTCTGGACGGTGACTTCCTCCTTCGCCTCCCGGCGGATGTGCAGCACCGTGACGATCAGCAGCGCGAAGAGGGACACGAAGGCCATCGCCCCGGTGTCGTCGGAGCCCCCGTAACCGTTGCTGGACAGCATGAGCCCGAAGACCAGCGTCAGAACCCACATCCAGGCCGCCGTGCGCGGCCTGGTCCTGGCCGCCACCACGACCATGACCACCAGGTGGCCCACGAAGGCGCTCTCGACCCACGGGTACGTGTCGCCGTAGCCACCCGCCAGACCGGCCGACAGCAGCGTGGCCACGATCGACAGCCACCACGCCAGGACCGGACGGAACAGCGTCATGACCACCGGCACGGCCGACAGGGCGCCCACCACCAGCAGCATGGCGCCGGAGAAGATCCCGCTCGCCCCCACGGTGGTGCCCGCCAGCACGGTGATCAGGGCGAAGCCCAGCACCGTGGCGTGCGGCGCCCACCCCGCGTACCGCCTCGCGCGGGCCGGAAGCTTGCGGGTGAAGACACCGTCCGTACGCATCCGCGGCAGGGGGCGGTAGGTCACCATCCCCTCGATCAGGTCCTTGCGCAGGCCACTCAGCGCCCCCATGGCCAGGCGTAGCTCGGGGCTGCGGTTCTCTGTTTCGGTCACGTCCGAAACGGTAGGCGAGGCGGCAGCCGCGGTCGTCAGCCGCGATGGGGATCCTCCCGCGTCCGTCGCAGGTACTACGCCGCCGCCCGGGTCAGCCGCGCGACCGGAAGACCTCCGCGTGCTCCGCCGCCCACTGGGCGAAGGTGCGCGCCGGGCGCCCGGTGACCCGCTCGACCGTGTCCACCACGGTCCGGCCGATCTCCGGGGTGTTCCCGTACACGTCCAGCAGGAAGTCGACGGTCTCCCGGCCCATGCCCGCGCCCTGCCACCGCTCGGTCGCCTGCGCCGGGGTCAGCTCGGTCAGGGCGATCTCGCGGCCGCGTGCCGCCGCCAGGGTCCGGACCTTGTCGCGCACGGTCAGCGTCCGGGGGCCGGTGAGCGTGTACGTACGCCCGGCGTGCCCGTCCTCCGTCAGCGCCACCGCCGCGACGGCGCCGATGTCGGCCTCGTGGACCATGGCGCTCAGCCGGTCCACGAAGGGTTCCTCGACCGTGTCGCGCGTACGGACGCCCTCGGCCCACTCCAGCGCGTTCGCCATGAACTCGACCGGCATCAGCAGCGTCCAGTCCACGTCACCGGCCTGCACCGCGTCCTGGACGTCGCTCGGCCCGCCGCCGTTGAGGACCGTGATGCGCCGCACCCCGGCCTTCGCCGCCAGGGCCACGATCTCGGCGCCGGTGGTCAGGGGAGCGAAGTACTCGCCCCCGAAGGTGATCAGGTGCAGGGCGCTCACACCGTCGAACGCGGGACCCAGCGTCGCGGGATCCGTCAGGTCTGCGCGCACGGTCTCGACGCCGGCCGGGAGTCCGGCCCTCGCCGGGTCCCGGGTCAGCGCCCGGACCCGCTCGCCCCTGCGGACCAGCTCGGCGACCACCTGACGTCCGACGGTTCCTGTCGCTCCGGTCACGAGAACGGTCATGTACGGGCTCCTTCGCTCGGCTTGTGCCACCACCGTAGGAACCCTTGCGGACAACCTCTGTCCGCGATGGAGCCGCTGCCGTACGAGGACCGGCGTTCAGTACGCGAGCTGTTCGATCTCCTGCGCGACCACCGCGCACGCGTCCGCCGCCGGGTCGATCAGGGGGAAGTGGCCGACGTCCTCAAGCAGCGTCAGCCAGACCGGCTCGCCGGCCTTCGCCGCCGCGTCGGTGTAGGACTCGGCGACCGCCTGCGGCACGACGATGTCGGTACGGCCCTGCACCAGGACGGTGGCGATACCCGTCGGCAGCAGCGCGGCCGGATCGGCGTACGGCCGGCGCTCGTCGAAGCGCTCCGCGCCGCCGAGCAGCTGGGCGGTCGCGCCCCCGCACACCCCCAGCTCGTCGGCGGCCGTGAAGTCCGCGATCGGCGCCAGCGCGACGACGCCGCGCAGCGCGGGCGCCGCCGGCAGGTGCCACGGAGCGTCCGGCGTCAGGACGTGCCGGGCGGCGGCCCACAGCGCGAGGTGGCCGCCGGCCGAGTGGCCGGTGAGGACGACGCGCCGCGTGTCCGCGCCCGGCAGCGCCTCCCGGGCGAGGCCGGGGAGCAGGTCCATCGCCGCGGCCACGTCGTCGAACGTCTCCGGCCACCGTCCCGCCACCGGATCCGTGCCCCGCTGCTGGGGCAGTTCACCGCCCCGCCGGTACTCGACGCTGGCGACGGCGAAGCCCCGGCGGGCCAGGAAGTCCGCGAAGGGCGAGATGTGCTGCCGGTCGTACGGGGCCCGCCAGGCGCCGCCGTGCAGCACGACGATCAGCGGGGCCCGGTCCCGGCCGTCGCGCGGCGCGAAGAAGTCGACCACCTGGTCGGGGTGTTCCCCGTACGCCGCGGTGGCGTCCGGTGCGACGGCCGGGTGAGAGAAGGCCGACTCCGCCTCGACAGCGTCCCGTTCGGCTGAGGGGTCCGGCATGCGGGGACCAACCCTTCGGTACGTACCGCCAATTGATCTAGCTGTCGGGACGCTACCAGCCCAGGGGCCGGCCGGGCCGCCGGGTCCGGCCCCGGCGGCCCGCCTCCGTGGCCCGCTCCGGACCTGCCTGGTTCCCGCTCAGCTCCCGGCCATGACGTCGCCCAGGACGCGCGCCGCCCGCTCCGCGTCCGCGAAGCCGACGTAGAGCGGGGTGAAGCCGAACCGGAGCACGTCGGGGCGGCGGAAGTCGCCCACCACACCGCGTGCGATCAGCTCCCGCATCACCGCGTCCGCGTCGTCCCCCGCCTCGCACCGCAGCGAGACCTGGCTGCCCCGCTCCGCGTGCGCGGCCGGGGTCACCGAGGTGACCCGGCCGGGGGCGACGTACGTCTCCACGCACTCCAGGAAGAAGTCCGTCAGGGCGAGTGACTTCTCGCGTACGTCTTCGATCCGGACCCCGTCCCACACGTCGAGCGCGGCTTCGAGCGCCAGCATCGACAGGATGTCGGGGGTGCCGACCCGGCCCCGCGCCGCGCCGTCGGCCGGCGCGTAGCCGGGCGTCATGCCGAAGGGGTCGCTGTGCGAGTTCCAGCCCGGCAGCGGGGAGTCGAAGGCTCCCTGGTGGCGTTCGGCGACGTACAGGTAGGCGGGCGAACCGGGGCCGCCGTTCAGGTACTTGTACGTGCAGCCGACGGCGAAGTCGACGCCGTGGTCGTCGAGCCCGACCGGCAGCGCGCCCGCGCTGTGGCACAGGTCCCAGACGGCCAGCGCCCCGGCCTCGTGGGCGGCGGCGGTGAGGCCGGGCAGGTCGTGCCGGCGGCCGGTGCGATAGTCGACGTGGTTGACGAGCGCCACGGCGGTACGCGGGCCGAGGGCGGCGCGCAGGTCTCCGGGGGCGACGGAGACGATCCGGCGGCCCGTCATCCGGGCGGCGGACTCGGCGATGTAACCGTCCGTCGGGAAGGTCGAGGCGTCGACGAGGATCTCGTCCCGGGACTCGGGCGCCAGCCGGGCCGCGCCCACGACCGCCTTGAACACGTTGACGCTGGTCGAGTCGCCCACCACGACCTGGCCCGGGGCGGCGCCCACGAGCGGGGCGATCCGGTCGCCGATCCGCTCCGGCGCGGTCCACCAGCCGCTCACGCCCCAGGAGCGGATGCGCAGCTCGCCCCACTGGCGGGTGACGACGTCGGCTATTCGCTCCGGTACGTGGCGGGGCAGGGCGCCGAGCGAGTTGCCGTCCAGGTACACGGTGTCGGCGTCGTCGAGCGCGAACAGGTCGCGGTGCTTGGCGAGCGCGTCGGCGGCGTCGAGCGCGGCGGCGCGGCGCTGCAGATCGTTCAGGACGTCAGACATGGCTGCGCGCCGTCCACAGCTCGGGGAAGACGTTCTTGGTGGCGCGCTTCTCCAGCCAGGCCACGCCGGCGGAGCCGCCGGTGCCGACCTTGGAGCCCATGGCGCGGCGGGTCGCGACGAGGTGGTCGTTGCGCCAGCGCCACACCAGCTCGCCGACGTCGGTCAGCAGCTCGCCCAGGCGCACGAGTTCAGCGTTCTGGTCGCCCTGGTACAGCTCGGTCCAGACCGCCTCGACCTCGGCGGAGGGCTCGTACTTCTGGGACAGGTCGCGGTCCAGCACGGACGCGGGCACCGGCAGGCCGCGCCGGGCGAGCAGCCGCAGCGTCTCGTCGTACAGGCTCGGCTCGTGCAGCGCCTTCTCCAGCTCGGCGTACACGCGCGGGGCGCCGCGGTGCGGGACGAGCATCGAGGCGGACTTGTCGCCGAGCAGGAACTCCATCCGCCGGTACATCGCGGACTGGAAGCCGGAGCCCTCGCCGAGCGCGCTGCGGTACGAGTTGAACTGGGCGGGGGTGAGGTGGGCGAGCGGCCGCCAGGAGGCGTTGAGCGCCTCCAGTTCGCGCAGGGAACGCTTGAGCGCGTCCGTCGCGACCGTCAGGTCGTCCTCGCGGAGCGCCTTCGCGGCGGTCTCCCACTCATGGACGATGACGGTGAACCACAGCTCCATGACCTGGGTCGTCACCAGGAACACCATCTCTCCCGGATCGTCCGAGAGGGTGTGCTGGAGGTGGGTGAGGACGTCCGCCTGGACGTAGTCCTCGTAGGGAGTGGTGCCCGCGAAGTCGAGGTTCGGGGTGTCCGAACCTGCACCGGGGGCATCGGGGTGTTGCGACATCGCTGTCTCCTCGACACGAGCTTGCAGGTAGCGGTCCGCCCCTTCCTTGTGGCTACGGAGCCCCGGTCCCTTCCCGGCATCATAAGAGGTCGTCGCGCGACGCGGGAGGCCCGTGCCGTGTGGCACGGGCCTCCCACCCCTGTGACCTGCGCCGGCTCAGCCGAGGGTGTCGGCCGCCGCGGGGGACGAGTCCCGCAGGAACGTCGAGCAGCGCTCGTACTCCTCCTGCTCGCCGATCGACTGCGCGGCGCGGGCGAGCGCGTGCAGCGCGCGCAGGAATCCGCGGTTCGGCTCGTGCTCCCACGGCACGGGGCCGTGGCCCTTCCAGCCTGCGCGGCGCAGAGCGTCCAGGCCGCGGTGGTAGCCGGTGCGGGCGTAGGCGTACGACTCGATCACCCGGCCGTTCTCGAACGCCTCGTCGGCGAGCTGGGCCCAGGCGAGCGAGGACGAGGGGTACTTCGCGGCGACGTCGGTCGGCGCGGTGCCGTGTCCGAGCAGCTCGCGCGGCTCCGGGTCGTCGGGCAGGTGGGTCGGGGGCGGTCCCCCGAGCAGGTCTTTGTGAATGGCCATGCCCCAAGTCTGCCCCCTCCCCGGGGTCCGGGCGGCACGTTGGGGCGGCACGCGGGGGGCGGGCGGCCCGGGGCGGGTGGTTCGGGGCGCCCGGGGGCGGGTGGTCCGGGCGCCCCGGGGGCCGGGTGGTCCGGGCGGCGCACCGGATGGCGAACCCCGAGCGGCCGGGGAGCGGGCCGGGTTCCCGGGACGCGGGGCTTCTCCGTCACGCCTCGCCGCGGGCCTTCCCGTACGCCTCCCCGCGGCCCTCCACCGGTTCCTCCAGCGGCGGCGCGGACAGCGGGCAGTTGACGCGGGACTGCGGGGCGCAGGCGTCGGGCCGGGGCGAGCGCACCGTCGCCCAGGCGATCACCGCGCCGAGCACCAGCACGCCCGCGCACATCGGCAGCGCCCGGCGGAACGTCGCCCCGAACTCCGCCGCCGACCGGTACGCTTCCGGGCCCATCCCCGCCAGCAGCGGCAACGCCGCCACCGCGACCAGGCCGGCCGCGCGCGCGGCCGCGTTGTTGATGCCGCTGGCCATCCCCGCCCGCCCGGTGTCCACGGACGCGAGGACCGTCGCCGTGAGCGGGGCGACCAGCGTCACCATGCCCGCGCCCATCACCAGCATCGCGGGCAGCACGTCGGCGACGTACGACGCTCCCTCCCCCACCCGCAGCATGAGCAGCGTCCCGGCCGCGCACAGCAGCGGCCCGACGGTGAGCGGCAGGCGCGGGCCGATCCGCCGGCCCAGTTCGCCGGACTTCGCGGACAGGAAGAGCATGAGCACGGTGGTGGGCAGCAGCGCCGTACCGGCCTGGAGGGCGGAGTAACCCACCACGACCTGCAACTGCAGGGCGGTGAGGAAGAAGAAGCCACTGAAGGCGGCGTAGACGCACAGCGTCACGGCGTTGACCGCGGTGAACTGCCGGGACGCGAACAGCGTCAGCGGCATCATCGGATCGGGCCGCCGCTTCTCGACGTACAGGAACAGCGCCCCGAGGACGACCCCGGCGACCGCGGAGCCGACCACCACCGCCGACGGGCCCTGCTCCGGCGCCGCGATCAGCGCGTACGTCACGAGCCCCAGGGCCGCCGCCGCGAGCACGGCGCCGAGCACGTCGAACCGGCCGTGCGCCCGCGGATCCCGCGACTCCGGTACGTGCCGCAGCGCGACGGGGACACAGAGCGCGGCCAGCGGCACGTTCAGCAGGAACACCCACCGCCAGCCCGGCCCGTCCACCAGCCAGCCGCCCAGGAAGGGCCCGGCGGCCGCGCCGACGCCGCCGAGCCCGGACCAGACCCCCACGGCCCGTGCCCGGTCGTCCGGGTGGAAGGACGCCTGGATGAGCGCGAGGGAGCCGGGCGTGAGGAGGGCCCCGCCGACGCCCTGGAGGGCGCGCGCGGCGATCAGGATCCCGGCGTTCGGCGCGAGACCGCACAGCAGCGAGGCCACCGCGAACCACACCACGCCGATCACGAAGACCTTCCGCCGCCCGAACCGGTCGCCGAGGGCGCCGCCGAGCAGAATCAGCCCGGCGAGCGTGAGCATGTAGGCGTTGACGATCCACTGCAGGGCCGCGAGGTCGGCGTCCAGGTCCTCCCCGATCCGCGGCAGGGCGACGTTGACGACGGTGGAGTCCAGCATCGCCATGGCGGACCCGAGCACGGTGGTGAGCACGACCCACCGGCCCCGGGCGGAGGACAGCCGAAGGTCCATGCGGGCATCCTCCCGGCTCGCGCCCCCGCGGGCTACTCGAGGAGGCGCGGGCGACCAGGCACCGCCCGGCCTGGCGGCGGAGCGCCGAGCCGGCCCCGCGGGCGGCCCACCGGGACGCGGCGGGCACGCGAAGGGCCCGCCACCGGATCCGGGGATCCGGCGGCGGGCCCTGGCGCGCGGTCCGGTGTTACTTGACCTTGGTGCCGGTCGAGCGCAGGTTCGCGCACGCCTCGGTCACGCGCTGGGCCATCGACGCCTCGGCCAGCTTGCCCCAGGTACGCGGGTCGTACGTCTTCTTCGAGCCGACCTCGCCGTCGACCTTCAGGACGCCGTCGTAGTTGCGGAACATGTGGTCCGCGATCGGGCGGGTGAAGGCGTACTGCGTGTCGGTGTCGAGGTTCATCTTCACGACGCCGTTCTCCAGCGCGGTGGCGATCTCCTCGGCCGTGGAGCCCGAGCCGCCGTGGAAGACGAAGTCGAACGGCGATGCCTTGCCGTACTTCTCGGCGACGCCCGCCTGGAGGTCCTTGAGCAGCTCGGGGCGGAGCACGACGTTGCCCGGCTTGTAGACGCCGTGCACGTTGCCGAACGAGGCGGCCAGCAGGTAGCGGCCCTTCTCGCCCAGGCCGAGGGCCTCGGCGGTGCGCAGCGCGTCGTCGACGGTCGTGTAGAGCTCGTCGTTGATCTCGTGCGAGACGCCGTCCTCCTCGCCGCCGGTGGGGGTGATCTCGACCTCGAGAATGATCTTCGCGGCGGCGGCCTTCGCGAGCAGCTCCTGGGCGATGGCCAGGTTGTCGGCGAGGGTCTCGGCCGAGCCGTCCCACATGTGGGACTGGAAGAGCGGGTTCTGACCCTTGGCGACGCGCTCGGCGGACACGTCGATCAGCGGACGTACGTACGTGTCCAGCTTGTCCTTGGGGCAGTGGTCCGTGTGCAGCGCGACGGTCACCGGGTACTTCTCGGCCACGATGTGGGCGAACTCCGCCAGGGCGACCGCGCCGGACACCATGTCCTTGGCGTACTGGCCACCGAGGAACTCGGCGCCGCCGGTGGAGATCTGGATGATGCCGTCGCTCTCGGCCTCCGCGAAACCGCGCAGTGCCGCGTGCAAGGTCTGGGTCGAGGTCACGTTGATGGCCGGGTAGGCGAACTTGCCTGCCTTCGCCCGGTCGAGCATCTCGTTGTAGACCTCGGGGGTTGCGATGGGCATCTGTCCGCTCCTTATGACGTGCGGGTGTGTGGTGCTGGGCCCTGACCTGGGGGCGACGTCATCGTCGCCCCCATCTTTCCAGATCCTCGCCGCGACTCCACAGGGCGCACGGCCCGTACCTGCGCGAAGGGCGGACTGTTTCACGTGAAACAGTCCGCCCTTGACGAAAGGCCCAGGTCAGCCCGGGTGCCCGCGCGTACTAGGCGAGGCCGAGCTCCTCCAGGGAGTAGGCATTGACGTACGTCAGCCCGGCCTCCGCGATCTTCGGAGCCGCGCCCCGCTCCACGATCACGGCGACGCCGACGACCTCGCCGCCCGCTTCACGGACCGCCTCGACGGCGGTCAGCGGCGAGCCGCCGGTGGTCGAGACATCCTCGACGACGAGGCAGCGGCGGCCCTTGACGTCGGCGCCCTCGATGCGGCGCTGCATGCCGTGCGCCTTGCCCGCCTTGCGTACGACGAAGGCGTCCAGCCGCTGACCCCGCGCGGCGGAGGCGTGCAGCATGGAGGTGGCCACCGGGTCGGCGCCCAGCGTCAGGCCGCCCACGCAGTCGTAGTCGAGATCGGCGGTGGCGTCGAGCATCACCTGGCCGACCATCGGCGCGGCCTCGCCGTCCAGCGTGATCCGGCGCAGGTCGATGTACCAGTCGGCCTCGATCCCCGAAGACAGGGTCACCTTGCCGTGCACCACGGCCTTGTCCTTGATCTGCTGGAGCAGCTCACCACGTACGTCAGTCATGCCATGAGCTTAAAGCCGCCGCCAGGTCCAGATGGTCTCGATCTCCAGCGGCTCGATGGGTGTCACGAACCGGGGCATCGTGTTGAGACCGTTGGGCGGCCCCGACTGCGGCTCCACGCACACCGCTTCGGCCTGCTCGTCGTACACCACGACCCACTCGGCGCGGCTGGTCACCTTCAGTTCGAGCTGCCCGGGCCAGGTGAGCGTGACGTCCACGCCGTCCGGCATCCCGAAGCAGTCGTCCCACGGGCCGGGGCGGGGAGGGACGCGCCGACCGGTCGGGAGGTGGTCGTCGCCCCGCTCCTCCTGCCAGGCCGGGACGAAGTCGATCACGACGTCCTGGTCGTCCGCGCCTCCGAGGTTGCGGAGGAACCAGGGGTGCCAGCCGGCCTGCGCGGGGAAGGAGTCGCCGTACGTCTCGATCCCCATTGTCAGGGTGAGGGAGTCCTCGGCGAGGCCGAACGCCTGGGTGACCCGGCCCGGGTACGGCCACGGGTCGGCGAGGTCGTACGTGAACGCGGCCTCGCTCTTCTCCACCCGTGCGGTGTGCCAGGCGGCGTCGCGGCCCGTGCCGTGGATGGCGTGGGGCGGCGAGTTGAGCGGCAGCTGATGCGTCGTCGCGCCGTTGAGGAACCTGCCGTGGTTCAGCCGGCCGCACCACGGCACCATCGGGAAGCAGCCGTACCGCTCCCCCTGACGCAGCAGTTCGGTGCCGCCGATGCTCAGGCCGGTGATGCGGCAGCCGTTGTCCTGGGCGATGGTCAGCTCGGCGTCGCCCGCCGCCAGACGTGTCTCTTGGGTGCTCACATGCCGACCCTACGGGTCCGCCGCCCGGCGGGGCGCGCACAAGGGGCGTCGCGGGGCGGGGACTCAGCGTCTGCGGCGCAGCACCCGGCCCACCACCACCGCCGACGCCAGCGCGAGCGCCGCCGCCGGGGCGATCCAGCGCAGCGTGTCGGTCGTCGACGTCGACTGCGGCGCGGGGACCGGGGCGTAACGCCCGCGCGGCGGCGCGTGATCGACCTCCTCTGCGCTGCGCCCGATCATCGTGCGCCGCGCGTGGGCCGCCTCGGCCGGCGGTTCCGTCGGCGAGGGCACCTCGGGCACGTCGGCCAGGTCGTCGGGGATCTCCGGCACCTCGGCCAGGGGGTCCAGCGACGGCGGCGGCACCTGCGTGTCGAAGACCGACTGCCGGGAGCCGTCAGCCGTTTCGGCCTCTTCGGCCCCGGCCTCGTCGTCCTCGGCCGCCGCGTCCGCCAGCCGGGTGGTGAAGCGCTCCAGCAGCCGCTGGGCCGCGGACAGCGTCGCCTGCGCGTCGAGCTCCGCGATGCGGCCCTCGCCGCTCGCCGTCCCCGTGTACGTCACCGTCGTACCGTCGTCGGTCTCCGTCAGGCGCACCGTCAGTGCCAGCTCCACCCCGCCGGAGCCGCGTGCCTCCGTGCTCTCGCCCGCCACGGCGAAGTCGCCGTCCGGCCGTCCGGTGATCCGGAGGGCGCCCCGGTAGGTGATGGTGTGACCGTCGATGCGGACCTTCAGCCGCCCGGCGAGCGGCCCGGACGCCTCGTCGGCATCCTGCTGGAGCCCGGGTACGCAGCGCGCCACCCGGGCGGGGTCCCCCAGCACGCGTCGGAGGGCCTCAGCCGGAACCGGAACGAACACCTCATGCTCCATGGGAACCGAGCCTACTCACGCACACCCGTCATGCACCCGTGTCTGCGAGGAATCGGCGCCGCGATCCGCCGCAGAATCTCAGGTGACGTCCGTCGGGGCGGGGTGCGCGGCGGGGCCGTCCCCGGGCTCAGTTCGTGTAGCGCGGATGCACCAGGGTCGACGGACGCACCCCCGCCAGCCGGGTCCCCTCCGCCGCCCGCTCGGCCGACCGCAGGACCGCCGGCGACAGGGACCGCAGCCGGGGCACGTCGGCCGCGAGCCCCAGACCGGGGAGCGCGTCCCGCGCGGCCAGTACGAAGCCCCAGTCGTGCGGCGCCCGGGACGCGCCCGACGCCCGGTCGGGCCCCGCCGTGAACCCGGAGAGGCGGCCCGTTGCACGGTAGGGACGCGTCCGCAGCCCCGCCGCCCGCAGCGTCGCCTCGACCGTCCAGTAGACCCTCGGCCGCGTCGCCTGCGGCCCCGCGTGTACGACCAGGCGCCCGCCGCCCGCGAGGACGCGCGAGGCCAGCCCGTAGAACTCCTGCGAGTACAGCTTGGTGCTCGGGGTGATGCCGGGGTCGGGCAGGTCCGAGATCACCACGTCGTACGGCCGCCCGCCCCGCCCCTGCTCGCGCAGCCAGGTGAACGCGTCGGCGGTGTCGACGCGCAGCCGGGGGTCGCGGTGCGCCCCGCCGTTGAGCGCCGTCAGGGCGGGGTCCGTACGGGCCAGCTCGACCACGGCCGGGTCCAGCTCGACCACCGTGACCGACTCCACCCCCGGATAGCGCAGCACCTCGCGGGCCGCGAGGCCGTCACCGCCGCCGAGGATCGCCACCCGCGCGTGGGGGCCGCGCATCGCGGGATGCACCAGCGCCTCGTGGTACCGGTGCTCGTCGCGGCCGCTCACCCGCAGCCGCCCGTCGAGGAAGAGATCGAGCGGACCGCCGGAAGCGCCGGTGACGACGATCTCCTGCAGGTCGGTCTGCACGGCGACCCGCACCCGCTCCCCGTACACCGCCCGCCGCGCCGCGCGCTCGAAGTCGCCGACGAGGGCGGTCGCGGTGGCGAGCAGCGCCAGCACCACCGCGTTCACCACCACCAGCAGCCACCGCTCGCGCCGGGTCAGCTCGCGCCGGAACAGCCACAGCACCAGCGCGCCGCCCGCCACCGCGTTGACCGCGCCGGTGAGCAGCGCACCCGTCAACTGGCCCAGCAGCGGCAGCAGGAGGAACGGGAACGCCAGCCCGCCGACCAGTGCCCCGACGTAGTCCGCGGCGAAGAGATCCGCCACGTCGCCGCTGGTGTCCCGGCGCTCCCCGCGCCGGGACACCCGCTGGATCAGCGTCATGAGCAGCGGGATCTCGGCGCCGATGAGCACGCCGATCGTCAGCGAGAAGCCGACCAGCGCGTACCGCGCGCCGCCGACCCAGGCGAACGTCGCGTAGAGCACCAGCGCCGAGCCGCCGCCCACCAGCGCCAGCGCGGCCTCCAGCAGGCCGAAACCCACGGCCGCGCGGCACCGCAGCCGCTTGGCGAGCAGCGACCCGAGACCCATCGCGAAGACCATCACGGACAGCACCACGGACGCCTGGGTGACCGAGTCGCCGATCAAGTACGAAGCGAGGGCGACCAGTTCCAGCTCGTACACGAGTCCGCACGCGGCGCAGACGAACACCACCCCGAGCACCAGGAACCGGCCGGTCCGCGGCCGCACGGGCAGGGCTGCCGGAGCTTCCGGAGCCGACAGCGACACAGGCGAATCGATCACCATGCGAACGCTACGTCACACAGGACGCACCATCCGTCACCCACACGGGTGCAACTAGCGGGCAACAGGCATACGCACGCCGACCCGTGATCGCGTAGCCACCAACTGCCCCTCCTGGGGGTACGCGTGCCAGGTGCGCCACCGCACCTGCCCCTCGCATCTCTGGGCCAGCATCGCGGTGAAGGCGTGCGGACTGCCCGGGAACGTTCCCGCCAGGCTGTTGGGGTGGTCGGCGACCAGGGCGAGCAGTTCCTGCGCCCGCCCAGCGAACTGGCCGCGCGTGAGCGTCTCGACCCGTGCGGCGAATTCGTACTCCCATTCGCCGAGCTTCTTCGCCACCCCGAGGGGCAGCGGCGTACTGCTCCCCGGCATACAGGCGACCGTCTCGGAGCAGAGGCTTTCACCCTCCTCGAGGAGCACTTGATGAGAGGCGCCGAGGAGCCTCAACTGGAGCGCGACACCGTCGAGTTGGAGATCGAGTACGGCCAGGGCCGGCAGCGGCTCGCGCCCCAGCGCCCAGGCGAGATCGGCGGCGCGCGTGTCGGTGTAGGCAGTCTTGATGGTCGTGAGCATGAGTGGGCTCCGCAGACAGGCGTTTGGAATGGTGGACCGGGGTCACCCGGGGGGTGGGGTCGAGGAGATTCGGGGACCGCCTGCTCGGGTCCACATGGGGGTACGAGGGCTGTTGTCTCGACAGCGAGGGAATCATGAAGCGCGCTGGACTCACAGCGTTTTTACCCAACTTGGAGTGGTTTCCATCCCCTCGGGGGCTGCACGGTTCACCTGTTCAACGACAATGCGCCCGACGGGAGTTAACCCGCCGGGCGCATGGTCCGGACGCGTGAAACGGTGCTGTTGTGACGCGCGGAAACGCGCCTCCCCGCGCGCCGCGCACCTACGGCGCCACTCTGCCGGGCGGGGGCGACTGCCCCGTGTCAGTCGCCCCCCCCGCCGCAGCCGCCACCGCCCCCGCAGGAGGAGCCGCCACCGCACGACGAGCCCGACGAGGAGGAAGAGCCGTGGTGGCTGCCCTCCCACCAGCTCCCCCCGCTCTTGCGGGTCCGCCGTCCGCCGCGGCTGCCCGCGAGCACCGTCAGCCCCACGATCACCAGTACCACCAGAGCGATCAGCACGAACGTCATGCCCCCCACCGTCCCTTTGTTCCCCCGAAGCGAGGTGCTCGCTTCTCGTGTGACTGGGGGATGCCCTCGGCCGTCGCAAACGAAAGCCGACTTGAGCAACTCCAGAGCTTCGGCCCAGGATGGCCGCCATGACGACGCCGCCAGAGCACGACGCCCCCGGCCGGGACGACCGCCCGGGCCCCGGCTCCCGCCCGCAGCCGCACCCCCGCCCCCTGCTCAACCGCAGGCTGGCGGAGTTCGGGACGACGATCTTCGCCGAGATGTCGGCGCTGGCCCAGAAGACCGGCGCGATCAACCTCGGGCAGGGCTTCCCCGACACCGACGGCCCCGAGGTGGTCAGGGAGGCGGCGGTCCGCGCGCTGCGCGACGGACGCGGCAACCAGTACCCGCCCGGCCCCGGCGTCCCCGAGCTGCGGACCGCCGTCGCCGAGCACCAGCTCGGCCGCTACGGCCTGTCGTACGACCCGGACACCGAGGTCCTCGTCACCGCCGGCGCCACCGAGTCGATCGCGGCGTCCCTCCTGGCCCTGCTGGAGCCCGGCGACGAGGTCGTCGCCCTGGAGCCGTACTACGACTCGTACGCCGCCTGCATCGCCCTCGCGGGCGGCACGCGCGTACCGGTGACGCTGCGCCCCCGCGCGGGCCGGTACGTGCTCGACCTCGACGAACTCCGCGCCGCCGTCACCCCTCGCACCCGCCTCATCCTCCTCAACACCCCGCACAACCCCACCGGCACCGTCCTCACCCGCGCGGAACTGGCCGCCGTCGCCGAGCTGGCGGTCGAGCGCGACCTGCTGGTCGTCACCGACGAGGTGTACGAGCACCTGGTCTTCGACGGCGAGCACCTGCCGCTCGCGTCGTTCCCGGGCATGCGGGAGCGCACGGTCACGATCTCCTCAGCGGGCAAGACGTTCTCCTTCACGGGGTGGAAGATCGGCTGGGTCACCGCGTCCCCCGCCCTGGTCACGGCCGTGCGCAGTGCGAAGCAGTACCTGACGTACGTGTCGGGCGGGCCCTTGCAGTACGCCGTCGCCGAGGCGCTGCGCCTGCCCGCCACGTACTTCACCGCCCTGCGCGAGGACCTGCGCGCCAAGCGGGACCTGCTGTCCGCGGGGCTCGCCGACGCCGGCTTCGAGGTCTACCGCCCGGCCGGCACGTACTTCGTCACCACGGACATCCGCCCGCTGGGCGAGAGCGACGGCTTCGCGTTCTGCCGCGCGCTGCCGGAGCGGTGCGGGGTGGTGGCCATCCCGAACGCGGTCTTCTACGACCACCGTGAGCAGGGAGCCCCGTTCGTCCGCTTCGCGTTCTGCAAGAGGACCGAGGTGCTTCAGGACGCGGCGGCCCGCCTCAAGGCTCTGGCCGGTGCGCGGTAGCGCCGAGCCGTACGGGGTGGCCCTCCGGGCCCGGGACGGCGATAGCCCGGCCGAGGACAGCGGTCGTGGTGACCGCCGCCCGGGCCGGGCTGTCGCCGGGCTGCGCGGCGTGTCCGGTGCCGGTCGCCCCGGTGCCGTGCTGACGCGCGGGGCTCAGGCCTCGCCGTCGTCCTCGCCCTCGGCGGAGTCGACGTCCTTCTCCAGGCCGAGCTGCTCGACGAGCCACTTGTCGAACTCGATCGAGGCGCGGACCCAGCCGACCGTCGAGGAGACGAAGTGTTCGAGGCTGACGCCGGTGCCGATCAGCATCTGCGCCTCACCGATGAGACGGACGGTGCCGTCGTCGTGGGTGTGGCTGTAGACCTTGGGCCACAGCGTGCGGCGGTTCCAGTCGTCGATCAGTTCGAGGAGCTGGACCTTCTCCTCGATCTGGTGCGGCCGGTCGTAGAAGGTCCGTACCGAGAAGACCTGCTGGTCGTCCTCGCCACGGAACATGAAGTACGTACGGAATTCCTCCCACGGTGCGGCGAGGTCGCCCTCGTCGTCGACGACGTACTTCAGCTCCATCTGCTCCAGCAGCTGCTTGACGAGGTCCTGGTCGGGGACGACGGGGCCGGCGGGCCCTTCGGGCTGCGGTTCGGGCTGGCCCCCGAAGTTCGGGATCGAGGACGGGTCGATAGACATTTTGGATACTCCTGGGTTTTCGCGTGTGGAATCTTCGCGTGGCTGCCTGACATCGACCCTAGTCGCGAAAGCGGGTGCGGGTCCTTCGCCCTGCGCTGAACCCGCACCAGACCGCCTACTCGGCGCGCCCCACGGTCAGACCGTCCTCGGACCGGTCCACCCGGACCGTGTCCCCGTCGGTGACCTCGCCCGCCAGGATCTCCTTGGCGAGCCGGTCGCCGATCGCCGTCTGGATGAGGCGGCGCAGCGGCCGGGCCCCGTACGCCGGGTCGTTGCCCTTGTCCGCCAGCCAGGCCAGCGCCTGCGGGGTGACGTCGAGGGTGAGGCGCCGGTCGGCGAGGCGCTGGGCCAGCCGGCCGATCTGGAGCTCGGCGATGTGCGCCAGCTCGTCCCCGGAGAGGGCCGAGAAGACGACCAGGTCGTCGAGGCGGTTGAGGAACTCGGGCTTGAAGGAGGCCCGCACGGTCTCCAGGACCTGCTCCTTCTTCACTTCCGCGCTGGTCAGCGGCTCGACGAGGTACTGGCTGCCGAGGTTCGACGTCAGGACGAGGATGGTGTTGCGGAAGTCGACCGTGCGCCCCTGGCCGTCCGTGAGGCGGCCGTCGTCGAGCACCTGGAGCAGGATGTCGAAGACCTCGGGGTGGGCCTTCTCGACCTCGTCGAGGAGTACGACGCTGTACGGGCGGCGGCGGACCGCCTCCGTGAGCTGGCCGCCCTCCTCGTAGCCGACGTAACCGGGCGGAGCGCCGACCAGCCGCGCGACGCTGTGCTTCTCGCCGTACTCGCTCATGTCGATGCGGACCATGGCCCGCTCGTCGTCGAAGAGGAAGTCGGCGAGCGCCTTCGCCAGCTCGGTCTTGCCGACGCCGGTCGGGCCGAGGAAGAGGAACGAGCCGGTCGGGCGGTCGGGGTCGGCGATGCCCGCGCGGGTGCGGCGTACGGCGTCCGAGACCGCGCGCACCGCCTCGTGCTGGCCGATCAGCCGCCTGCCGAGCTCGTCCTCCATGCGCAGCAGCTTCTGCGTCTCGCCCTCCAGGAGGCGTCCGGCGGGGATGCCGGTCCAGGCGCCCACCACGTCGGCGATGTCGTCGGGCCCGACCTCCTCCTTGACCATGGTGTCGGTACGGACCTCGGCCTCGGCCGCCGCGGCCTCCTCCAGCTCGCGCTCCAGGCCGGGGATCTCGCCGTACAGCAGCTTGGAGGCGGTGTCGAAGTCGCCGTCGCGCTGGGCGCGCTCCGCCTGGCCGCGCAGGTCGTCGAGTTTCTCCTTCAGCTCACCGACGCGGTTGAGGCCCTGCTTCTCCTTCTCCCAGCGGGCGTTGAGGCCGCGCAGCTCCTCCTCCTTGTCGGCGAGGTCGCGCCGGAGCTTCTCCAGGCGCTGTTTGCTCGCCGGGTCGGACTCGTTCTTGAGCGCGAGCTCCTCCATCTTCAGCCGGTCGACGGCACGCTGGAGTTCGTCGATCTCCAGCGGCGAGGAGTCGATCTCCATGCGCAACCGCGAGGCCGCCTCGTCGACGAGGTCGATGGCCTTGTCGGGCAGGAAGCGGGAGGTGATGTACCGGTCGGAGAGGGCCGCGGCGGCCACCAGCGCGGAGTCCGCGATCTGCACCTTGTGGTGGGCCTCGTACCGCCCCTTGAGGCCGCGGAGGATCGCGATGGTGTCCTCGACGGTCGGCTCGGCGACCAGCACCTGCTGGAAGCGGCGCTCCAGGGCGGGGTCCTTCTCGATCCGCTCCCGGTACTCGTCGAGGGTCGTCGCGCCGACCATGCGCAGCTCGCCACGGGCCAGCATGGGCTTGAGCATGTTGCCCGCGTCCATGGCGGAGTCGCCGCCGGCGCCGGTGCCGACGACGGTGTGCAGCTCGTCGATGAAGGTGATGATCTGCCCGTCGCTCTCCTTGATCTCGGAGAGGACGGTCTTCAGCCGCTCCTCGAACTCGCCGCGGTACTTGGCGCCCGCCACCATCGCGCCGAGGTCGAGCGCGACGAGCCGCTTGTTCTTCAGGCTCTCCGGGACGTCGCCCTTGACGATGCGCTGGGCGAGGCCCTCGACGACGGCGGTCTTGCCGACGCCGGGCTCGCCGATGAGCACGGGGTTGTTCTTCGTACGCCGCGACAGGACCTGCACGACGCGCCGGATCTCCTGGTCACGGCCGATGACCGGGTCCAGCTTGCCGTCGCGCGCG
Source organism: Streptomyces sp. NPDC046122 (assembly GCF_056429965.1). Classification (NCBI taxonomy): domain Bacteria; kingdom Bacillati; phylum Actinomycetota; class Actinomycetes; order Kitasatosporales; family Streptomycetaceae; genus Streptomyces; species Streptomyces sp. NPDC046122. The sequence goes on from NZ_JBWKLQ010000004.1 coordinate 571,184, forward strand.
GCCGCCGTGAAGTCGGTGCCGAACTTCTCCAGGGCCTTGTACTGGCCCTCCGGGTCGGCGGTGGTCACCCGGCGTCCTCCCCTGATCTTCTCGAACGTCTCCAGCAGTTTCGCGGCGCTCGCGCCCTCCTGCGACAGTACGTCGCCGGCCTTGCCGCCCTTGGCCGCGATGCCGATGAGCAGGTGCTCGGTGGAGAGGTAGTCGTCGCCCAGCTCCTTCGCCCGCTGCGAGGCGTCGGCGATGACCGCGAGCATCTCGCGGTTGGGCTGCGGTGGGGCGACGGTGGACCCCGTCACGCTGGGGAGCGCGGCGAGTACGCGTTCGGTCCCGGCGCGCACGGCCGCCTGGTCCGCGTCCACGGCGGCCAGCAGGTCGGTGATGTTGGCGTTGTCCTCGCCCGCGAGCAGGGCCAGCAGCAGGTGGGCGGGGGTGAGATCCGCGTGCCCGTCCTTGACGGCCCGGTTGCTCGCCGACTGGATGGCGTCCCGGCTCTTGTTGGTCAGCTCTGCGTCCACTGCGCTCGTTCCTCCTCGGCGGGCGTACTGCTTCCTCAGCCATGACTTGTTCAGCATACGCAAAGTTGAGTCTATTCCACTCAAGGCAAGAAAAGACAGCGCGGTTACCCTGGCGCCATGGCCAACGACCTCGACGTACGGAATCCCAGCCCGGACTACCTCGCCTTCTGGCGCGAGTACCACCTGTGCACGCTGACAACCCTGCGCCCGGACGGTTCGCCGCACGTGGTACCGGTCGGCGTGACGTACGACCCCGAGGCGGGGATCGCCCGCGTGATCACCAACAAGAGCAGCACGAAGGTCGCCAACGTGCTGGCCGCGGGAGAGCAGGGCGCCCGGGTCGCCGTCTGCCAGGTGAAGGGCGGCCACTGGGCGACGCTCGAAGGGCGCGCGACCGTCCGCACGGAACCGGAGCTGATCGCGGAGGCGGTGCGCCGCTACGCCGAGCGGTACGGGCGCACGCCGGCGCCGAACCCGAACCGCGTCCTGATCGAGATCACGCTGGAGCGCGCGATGGGCCGCGCCCCGAGCACGGCCTGACCGGCCGGGGCCCGGGCCGCCCGGGGGCCCGCGGGTCCGGACGCAGCACAGCGGCGCCATCGTGTTCAGGTCCACGATGGCGCCGCTGTGTGGGGGAGCGCCTGGGCGATTGGAACGACGGGGGAATCGCGTCAGGCGCTGCGGGGGGTGGCGGTGCTGGTTTCGGGCTCGATCAGCTGGTGGTCACGCTGGTCGAGATTGACGAAGACCATGCCGTAGCGCACGGCACAGCGAACAGGTTGCGGGGCGCCCCGGGGCTTGCGCAGGCACCGGTAGGCACGGACGTCCTCATCCTCTTCACGCGCGACCAGGATCGGCTCGCCGAACAGGGTGACCATCAGCGAGTCGCCACGGTGGGGAATGGCCGTGACCAGATCGATGAAGTGCCAGCCCGAGCGGTAGGCGGTGGCCATTTCGCGCCTGAAGGTGCGGTCGTCCGGTGGAACGGTCATACGTCCGACTTGGCCGGCGCGGCGTCCCAGCCGAGGTCTGGCGGCGCTTCGGACTGCGCGCCGACCACGCCGCCTCCCGCCGGCTTGCTGTCCCAGGCGAGGTCCATGGTCGTCGCAGCGCCGAGGGCCAGCCCGGCTGTGAAAGCAGTGGCAAGCACCGAGCGAAGCATTCTCTTGTACATGGTCGGCTTCGTCCTCACTTGAAGGGTTTCTTCTCTCCCCGCACCAAGACCATGGCCTATTCGGCCACGTCAACACCACTGGGTCGATGCATCATGTTCCTGCACGTTCAGGACCCTGGGGGGTGGAGTTATGGCCGCAAGTGACTCAAATCAGGCACATCCCCATGCTGTCACCGATTTTTGTGACGAGGGAAGGCGCCTCTACGCCGGTGCGCTGCGCACCGGCCGCATCGCGCGCACCGAGGTGGCACCGGCCCCCTGCCTCATCGAATTCGCCCTGCTGCACCCGGACCCGGACGACGCCAACTGGCTGCGCCCGGTTCCGCCGTCCGCGGCACTGGCGCAGCGGCTGCACCCGATCGAACGCGAAATCCGCGAGCGGCGGCACTTCTCCATCGAACTCACCGATTCTTTTGAGCCGTTCCTGGCCATCAGCGCACAGGACCCTCCGACCACCCACGCGATCACCGTGCTGGAGGGGATCAACCGCATCAATGCGGCCATAGACCTCGCCACGGCCGAGTGCCACACCGAAGTGCTCACCGTCCAGCCGGGCGGCGGACGCAGCGAACACGCCCTCAACGCGGCGCTGGAGCGCGGCCAGGCGCTCATCAACCGCGGCATCAGCATGCGCACGCTGTACCAGCACACCGTCCGGCACAGCCAGGGCACGCTCGCGTACGCGGAGCGCATGGCCGAGGGCAAGGTCGAGATCCGCACCCTGGAGCAGCTCATCGAGCGGCTCATGATCTTCGATCGTACGGTCGCCTTCATCCCCGCGCGGGACGACCGCCAAGTCGCCCTGGAGCTGCGCCACCCCGGCCTGGTCGAGTACCTCGCCACCGTCTTCGAGCAGTTCTGGCAGCGCGGCGTCCCCCTCCAGGAGCGGGTCTCCTACGACCACACGCCCGACGGAATATCCGGCGTCCAGCGCTCGATAGCCAAGCTCCTCGTCGAGGGGTACGTCGACGAGGCCATCGCCCGCCGGCTCGGCATGAACGTGCGGACCGCCCGTGCCCACATCGCCAAGCTCGCCGCCACCCTCGGCAGCGGAAGCCGCGCCCAACTCGGCTACCTCATCGCCCAGTCGGGCATCCTGGACCAGGACCACTGACCGGCCGGCCCCGGGTGCCCCCGGTCCGCTCCGCAGCCGTCGGCTCCGCCGGACCGAGCCTGTCGCAAGTTGGCCTGAAGGTCACGTAGGTCCGTACGAGGCACCGGTACAGTCTGCGCCTTCCCCCATGCCTGCGACTCTCTTCCCCCACCGCCGACCGGGGCTCCGCGGCGCGCCGGAGCGCCCGGGGACGGCGGAAGGCCCGGCGCCCCGCTCACGGGATGCCGGGCCTTCGCGTGCCGAACGGAGCTACTCCGAGGACCTCTTCGGCCGCCAGACGACCAGCGCGCTCGCCTGCTGCACGTCCTCGTACCGGACGAGGTCGCGCCGGTACGACGCGTGGACCTGGGCCTCGCGCTGCTGAAGCGCGGCCGCCGCGCCCTCCACCGCCGTGGAGAGTTCGGCCACGCGCTGCTGGAGCGCGGTCACCTGGTTCTCCAGCTCGATGATCCTCTTGATGCCGGCCAGGTTGATGCCCTCGTCCTGCGACAACTGCTGCACCTGGCGCAGCAGCTGGATGTCGCGGGCCGAGTAGCGCCGGCCGCGCCCGGCCGTGCGGTCGGGAGAGACCAGGCCGAGACGGTCGTACTGCCGCAGGGTCTGCGGGTGCAGACCCGAGAGCTGGGCCGCTACCGAGATGACGTACACAGGCGTCTCGTCGGTCAGCTGGTACGGGTTACGACGCATGCGTGGGTCCATCTCATGCTCCCTTCGCGGCCTGGAACAGCTCCGCCCGCGGGTCCTCCCCGGCGGTCGCCTCACGGTAGGACTCCAGCGCCTCGCGGGCCTTGTCGTCAAGGTCCTTGGGCACCTCGACCTCCACGGTGACCAGCAGGTCGCCGCGGGTGCCGTCCTTGCGGACCGCGCCCTTGCCCCGGGCGCGCATGGTGCGGCCGCCCGGCGTGCCGGCCGGCAGCTTGAGGGTGACGGGCGGGCCGCCCAGCGTGGGGACCTTCACCTCGCCGCCGAGCGCCGCCTCCACGAAGGTGACGGGCACGGTGACGGTGAGGTTGTCGCCCTTGCGGCCGAAGACCGGGTGGGCGTCCACGTGGACCACGACGTACAGGTCGCCCGCCGGGCCGCCCCGTTCGCCGGCTGTGCCCTTGCCGCGCAGCCGGATCCGCTGGCCGTCGGAGACGCCCGCCGGGATCCGGACCTGCATGGTCCGCGACGACTTGGCACGGCCGCTGCCCTTGCACACCTCGCAGGGGTCCTGGGCGATGAGCCCGCGGCCCCGGCAGTCGACGCACGGGTCGGTGAGCGAGAAGCCGCCACCGCCGCCGCGCGACACCTGTCCCGTACCGACGCAGGTCGGGCACACGCGGGGTGTGCCGTTCTTGTCGCCCGTGCCGGAACACGCCTTGCAGGGCGCCTGGCTGGACATCCGCAGCGGGACCGTGGCCCCGTCGACCGCCTCGGTGAAGCTGAGCGTCACCTCGGACTCGATGTCCTGGCCGCGGCGCGGCTGCGTACCCGTACGCGCGCCCGGGTCGGCGCCCCGGTTGAACAGGCCCCCGAACACGTCCCCGAGGCCGCCGCCGAACCCGCCGGCGCCGCCGGTCTGGGCCCCGCCCTGGGCGCCTCCGAAGAGGTCGCCCAGGTCGAAGTTGAAGGTGCCGCCACCGGCGCCCGGGCCCGGCCTGAAGCCGCCGTTCCCGAACAGAGCACGCGCTTCGTCGTACTCCTTGCGCCGCTTGGGGTCACCGAGGACGTCGTTCGCCTCGGAGATCTCCTTGAAGCGGTCCTCCGCCTTGGCGTCGCCCTTGTTGGCGTCCGGGTGGAACTCGCGGGCGAGCTTCCGGTACGCCTTCTTGATCTCGGCCTCGGTGGCGTCCTTCGGGACGCCGAGAACCTTGTAGTAGTCCTTCTCGACGAAGTCCTTCGTGCTCATCCCCGACGTCCCTCCTTCCTGCTGTTCCGTGTACTGCTCCTGGTCACGTCAGCCCTCGTCCGGGCCACCGCTCTCCTCGTCCGGAGCCTTGGCCTCGGGCTCGTCCGCCTTGGCGGGCGTGGCGCCGGGCTGGGGCTCTGCCACCGCGACCCGCGCCGGACGGATGGTCCGCTCGCCGATCCGGTATCCGGGCTGGAGGATCGCGACGCACGTGGTCTCGTCGACGTCCGGCGCGTACGAGTGCATCAGCGCCTCGTGGATCGTCGGGTCGAAGGGCTCGCCCTCCTTGCCGAACTGCTGCAGGCCCATCTTGGCGGCGACCGTCTCCAGCGATTCGGCCACCGACTTGAACCCGCCCACCAGCTCGCCGTGCTCCCGTGCGCGGCCGATGTCGTCGAGGGTCGGGAGGAGTTCGCTCAGGAGGTTCGCCACAGCGATCTCCTTGACCGTGACCCGGTCCCGCTCCACGCGGCGACGGTAGTTCTGGTACTCCGCCTGGAGCCGCTGGAGGTCCGCGGTGCGCTCGTTGAGCGCCATGCGGGCCTGGTCCAGCTGCGCCGTCAGAGCGACGTCCTGTACGTCCCCGGCCGGGGCCGCCGGGCCCGACTCCGCGACGGAGTCGGTCCCCGCCGTTTCGGGCGCGGCGGCCTTCGGTTCGGCGTCTTCGGGAGTGGCGCCGGAAGGGACGTCGGGCTTCTCCTCGAAGCCCGGAGTCTCCTCCGTCATGCGGCGCCTCCCTGACGGCCGGCGTCCTTCTCGTCGTCGACGATCTCGGCGTCGACCACGTCGTCGTCCGCCTTGGCCTGCTCGGCGCCGGGAGCGTCGCCGCCCGCGGCCTGAGCGCCCTCGGCGTTGGCGTACATGGCCTGGCCGAGCTTCTGCGAGACGGCCGCGACCTTCTCGGTGGCCGTGCGGATCTCGGCGGTGTCCTCACCGGCGAGCTTTTCCTTCAGCTCGGCGACGGCGGTCTCCACCTCGGTCTTCACGTCGCCCGGGACCTTGTCCTCGTTGTCCTTGAGGAACTTCTCCGTCTGGTAGACGAGCTGCTCGGCCTGGTTGCGCGTCTCGGCGGCCTCGCGGCGCTTGTGGTCCTCGTCCGCGTACTTCTCGGCCTCTTCGCGCATCCGGTTGACCTCGTCCTTCGGGAGCGAGGAGCCACCGGTGACGGTCATCTTCTGCTCCTTGCCGGTGCCGAGGTCCTTGGCGGCGACGTGCATGATGCCGTTGGCGTCGATGTCGAAGGCGACCTCGATCTGCGGGACGCCGCGCGGGGCCGGCGGCAGGCCCGTCAGCTCGAACATGCCGAGCTTCTTGTTGTACGCCGCGATCTCGCGCTCGCCCTGGTAGACCTGGATCTGCACGGACGGCTGGTTGTCCTCGGCCGTCGTGAAGATCTCGGAGCGCTTGGTCGGGATCGTCGTGTTGCGCTCGATGAGCTTCGTCATGATGCCGCCCTTGGTCTCGATACCCAGAGACAGGGGCGTGACGTCGAGGAGCAGGACGTCCTTGACCTCACCCTTGAGGACACCGGCCTGGAGCGAGGCGCCGATGGCGACGACCTCGTCCGGGTTCACACCCTTGTTGGCGTCCTGGCCGCCCGTGAGCTCCTTGACGAGCTCGGCGACGGCCGGCATACGGGTCGAGCCACCGACGAGAACGACGTGGTCGATCTCGGAGAGCTGGATGCCCGCGTCCTTGATGACGTTGTGGAACGGCGTCTTGCAGCGCTCCAGCAGGTCGGCGGTCAGCTGCTGGAACTGCGAGCGCGTGAGCTTCTCGTCCAGGTGCAGCGGGCCCTCGGCCGACGCGGTGATGTAGGGGAGGTTGATCGACGTCTCGGTGGAGGACGACAGCTCGATCTTCGCCTTCTCCGCGGCCTCGCGGAGACGCTGGAGAGCCATCTTGTCCTTGGAGAGGTCCACACCGTGGCCGGAGTGGAACTGCTTCACGAGGTAGTCGACGACGCGCTGGTCCCAGTCGTCACCACCGAGGTGGTTGTCACCGTTGGTGGCCTTCACCTCGACGACGCCGTCGCCGATCTCCAGGAGCGACACGTCGAAGGTGCCGCCACCGAGGTCGAAGACGAGGATCGTCTGGTCGTCCTTGTCGAGGCCGTACGCCAGGGCGGCGGCGGTCGGCTCGTTGACGATGCGCAGGACGTTGAGGCCCGCGATCTCGCCGGCCTCCTTCGTCGCCTGACGCTCGGAGTCGTTGAAGTACGCCGGAACGGTGATGACCGCGTCGGCCACCTTCTCGCCCAGGTACGCCTCGGCGTCGCGCTTGAGCTTCTGCAGGATGAAGGCGCTCATCTGCTGCGGGTTGAACTTCTTGCCGTCGAGCTCGATGTTCCAGTCGGTGCCCATGTGGCGCTTGACCGACCGGATCGTCCTGTCGACGTTGGTGACCGCCTGGCGCTTGGCAACCTCGCCTACCAGCACCTCACCGTTCTTCGCGAAAGCGACGACGGACGGCGTGGTCCTGGCGCCTTCGGCGTTGGTGATGACGGTGGGCTCGCCGCCCTCCAGAACGCTGACGACGGAGTTAGTGGTGCCCAGGTCGATGCCGACCGCACGTGCCATTTCGATTCCTCCAGCTGACTTGAGTGGAACAGACTCAAGGATGCATGACGGATGCCATCGCGTCAACAGACCTGAGTGCGGTCGACTCAACTCTTATGCGGCCCTTATCGGCATGAGCACGGCACGCCCAGTCCGGGCAGAGCCGCATTTCATACTGAAACCCATGAAATGGTACGCGCATGCTCGCCAAGCGGATCTTCGATCTGGCGGTCACGTCCGCCCTGCTGCCCGTCGCCGCCCCTCTGTTCCTGCTCACCGCCGCGGCCGCCGCCGCGACGTCGCCGGGCCCGCTGCTCGTACGGACCACCCGCGCGGGCCTGGCCGGGCGCCCCTTCGCGATGCTGACGCTGCGCACCGACCCCCGCACCGCGGCCGGCCGGCTGCTGCGCCGGTGCCGGCTGGACGTACTGCCGCGGCTGCTGCACGTACTGCGCGGGGAGATGTCGCTGGTCGGGCCGTGCGCACTGCCGCCCGGTCATCCTTCGGCCACCCGAGCGAGACTGGTGGTGCGGCCCGGCCTCACCGGGCTGTGGCAGGTCGGCGGGCGTTCCGGGCTGCCGTGGGAGGAGATGGACGTACTCGACATGCACTACATCGAGCGGCACTGGCTCGGCCTCGATCTCGCCGTCCTGGCCCGCACCGTGCCCGCCGCCCTCGCCGCCCGGCGCTGAGGGCAGCCTTACGCGACACAGATCACCGCCGGCCCAACTACAGTGCGGCGGCATAAATGGGTACGCTCAGCACGGGCTGAATAAGTTACCGCTTAGTAATCCCACCCAGATGCTCAGCCGTCCCCCCGAATTTCTCACCTCGCAGGCCCGAGGAGCCCCCAATGCAACTCGCCGCGATCATCGTGTCGCTGGTCCTGACCGTGGTCGGCGTTGCGCTCATCGCCCGAGCCGTCGCGCAGATCTACCGGTTCGTCAAGCTGGGCCAGCCCGTTCCCGCGGGCAGCCGCACCGGCAATCCGAAGCAGCGCACGATCACCCTCGCCAAGGAGTTCCTCGGCCACAGCCGGATGAACCGGTGGGGCATCGTCGGCGTCGCGCACTGGTTCGTCGCGATCGGCTTCCTGACGCTGCCGCCGACCCTCGCCCAGGCGTACGGCCAGCTCTTCCAGGCGGACTGGGTGCTGCCGGTCATCGGCGGCTTCCTGCCGTTCGAGATGTACATCGAGTTCATCGGTCTGATGACGGTCGTCGGCATCGTCGTCCTGATGGCGATCCGCCTGCTCAACCTGCCCTCGCGGGCCGGCCGCAAGTCGCGCTTCGCCGGCTCGAAGGCCTGGCAGGCGTACTTCGTCGAGTACATCATCCTGACGATCGGCCTGGCGATCCTGGTGCTGCGCGGCCTCGAAGGCGCGATCCACCACGTGGACGGCTACGACGCCGCGTACTTCGTCTCGTACCCGCTCGTCCTGGCCTTCGACGGGCTGAGCGTCTCCACGCTCCAGACGCTGATCTACTTCACCGCGATGATCAAGATCGGCACGTCGCTGATCTGGATGATCACGGTCTCGCTGAACACCAACATGGGTGTGGCGTGGCACCGCTTCCTCGGCTTCCCGAACATCTGGTTCAAGCGCGAGGACGACGGCTCCACGGCCCTGGGCGCGCTCCAGCCGATGACCAGCGGCGGCAAGGAGATCGACTGGGAGGACCCGGCCGAGGACGCGGTCTTCGGCGTCAGCCAGGTCGAGCAGTTCAGCTGGAAGGGCATCCTCGACTTCTCCACCTGCACCGAGTGCGGCCGCTGCCAGTCGCAGTGCCCCGCCTGGAACACCGGCAAGCCGCTGTCCCCGAAGCTGCTGATCATGTCGCTGCGCGACCACGCCCACGCCAAGGCGCCGTACCTGCTCGCGGGCGGCGGCAAGACCATGGAGGGCGACGAGAAGGCCACCGAGGAGCAGCTGAAGGACGTTCCCGCGTCGGCTCTCGCGGAGGCCGAGCGTCCGCTGATCGGCACGCTGGAGGAGAACGGCGTCATCGACCCGGACGTGCTGTGGTCCTGCACCACGTGCGGCGCCTGCGTCGAGCAGTGCCCGGTCGACATCGAGCACATCGACCACATCGTCGACATGCGCCGCTACCAGGTGATGATCGAGTCCGCCTTCCCGTCGGAGGCCGGCACGATGCTCAAGAACCTGGAGAAGAAGGGCAACCCCTGGGGTCTGGCCAAGAAGCAGCGCGTCGAGTGGACGAAGGAAGTCGACTTCGAGGTCCCGATCGTCGGCAAGGACATCGAGGACCTGTCCGAGGTCGAGTACCTCTACTGGGTCGGCTGCGCCGGCGCCCTGGAGGACCGGGCGAAGAAGACCACGAAGGCCTTCGCCGAGCTGCTGCACATCGCGGGCGTCAAGTTCGCGATCATGGGCGGCGACGAGAAGTGCACCGGTGACTCCGCCCGCCGCCTGGGCAACGAGCCGCTGTTCCAGCAGCTCGGCCAGGAGAACGTGGCGATGCTGAACATGGCGTACGGCGAGGACGAGGACGAGCCCTCCACCAAGAAGCCCAAGGCCTCGAAGAAGATCGTCGCCACCTGCCCGCACTGCTTCAACACGATCGCGAACGAGTACCCGCAGCTGGGCGGCGAGTTCGAGGTCATCCACCACACGCAGCTGCTCCAGCACCTCATCGACGAGGGCAAGCTGATCCCGGTGACCCCGGTCGAGGGCCTCATCACGTACCACGACCCGTGCTACCTGGGCCGTCACAACAAGGTCTACACGCCGCCGCGCGAGATCATGTCGGCCGTCCCGGGCCTGCGCCAGCAGGAGATGCACCGCCACAAGGAGCGCGGCTTCTGCTGCGGCGCCGGCGGCGCGCGCATGTGGATGGAGGAGCGCATCGGCAAGCGCATCAACACCGAGCGCGTGGACGAGGCGCTGTCCCTCAACCCGGACATCGTCTCCACCGCCTGCCCCTTCTGCCTCGTCATGCTCACCGACTCGGTGAACGGCAAGAAGAACGACGGCAAGGCGAAGGAGTCCCTCCAGGTCGTGGACGTGGCGCAGCTGCTCCTCGACTCGGTGAAGACCCCGGCCGAGCCCGAGGACGAGACCGCGGCCGAGGACGCGCCGGAGCCCGAACCGGCGCAGTAGCACGTACGCGGAGAACGAAGCGGCCGGATCTGCCTCGGGGGCAGGTCCGGCCGCTTTCGTACGCAACCGCTTAACTCTGCGGTCAAAAAAGAGCATCATGTGGCAACTGAAACCAGCGATGCGGGCGGGGTGGGTCGTGCGAAGAGCGATCGCAGCGGCGGCGGTGAGCTGCGCGGTACTGCTGTCGGGCTGCGGACCCTCCGGCGGCGACGACGCCCCGGCGGCCGGGGCCCGGGCCGACGCCTCCCCGACCACGCTGGCGGCCAGGGCCGCCGCGCCCGTCCGCCCGGTGCCGCACGGCGGGGGCAGCCGCGTCGCCGAGGACTTCAACGGCGACGGACACCGCGACCTCGTGCTCAACGACCTGGTCAAGGGCCCCGAGGAGCGCCTGGGCGACGACGCTGGCATCGGCATCGTGTACGGCGCCGCGCCCCCGCGCGTCGTCGACCCGTCCGTACGCCAGCTCCTCACGCCCGCCCGCAACGCGGCCCGCACCGAGGGCGTGCTCCCCGCCGCCTTCGACGCTGAGACCGCCTGCGACCTCGACAAGGACGGCTACGCCGACCTCGTGGTCACCACCGACCCGCCGTTCAACGGCACGGGAAGGCCGCCCGTACCGCTCCAGATCCTCTTCGGCGGTGAGAGCGGCCTCACCGGCAAGGCGGTCAAGCTCCGCATCCCCGAGCGCGCCCGCTTCGGCAACGAGTGGCCCGACCACCCCGTCTGCGGCGACTTCGACGGCGACGGCGCCAAGGACCTGGCCGTGACGGCGAGCGGCGGCCGCCTCAGCTTCCTGCGGGGCCCGTTCAGCCGCGCCGGCGCCCCGCGCGCGGCCGGTGGCGCGATCCCGGGCGCCGGGCCCGTCCTCCTGTCCCCCGACCTCGCGCCCGACGTAGACGCGGACGGGTACGACGACCTGGTCTCCGCCACCCGCCCGCACCAGCCCGGCACCGCCGCGCGCGCGACGCTGCTGCTCGGCGGCCCGGCCGGACCCGGGCGGCCCGGCGGCACGTACACCTTCAAGGCGGTGAAAGCGCGGCCGGGCGAGCTGCCGGCCGGGGAGGAGACGGCCGTCACCAGCGTCCTGCGCCACGCCGACTTCGACGGCGACAAGAAGCCCGACACGGCGGTGCGCACGCAGCGGGGCGAGACGACGGACGTCATCACCCTGCGGTCGTCGGCCTCCGGGAGGACCACCACCTTCTCCACGGCGGTCTTCGCCGCCGCACGGCGCTGAGCCGACCGGCCGCCGCCGATTTCCCGTCGCACCGGCCGCCGATTTCCCGTCACAACAGTCGTACAACCATCCGCGCCCCTCGGCGGTCTCCTGTGCGCTGATCACCACGTGCGCGGCACGTGCCCTGAGGCCGGATCCCGGCCGACGCGGTGATCGGCGCCCCATTGACCCGGACGCGCCCCGCGCGTCCCGGCATGCCGCAGGAGAACTCCGCATGCACAGCAGCCTCCGCACCACCCTCGCCGTCGCGACCGCCGCCGCCCTCACCGGCGGTCTGCTCGTCGCCGGAGCCAGCGCGGCCGCCGCAGCGCCCTCCGGCCTGCAGGGCGACTTCAACGGCGACGGCTACCGCGACCTCGCGGTCTCCGCCTCGGGGGCCACCGTCAAGGGCTACAGCGGCGCGGGCGCCGTCTCGGTCCTGTACGGCTCCCCCGCCGGCGCCGGCGCGCAGAAGATCCAGACGATCACCCAGGAGACGGCGGGCGTCCCCGGTTCCGCCGAGAAGCAGGACCGTTTCGGCGGCCACACCGCCGCCGGCGACTTCAACGGCGACGGGTACGCGGACCTCGCCATCGGCGCCCTGCTCGAAGACGTCGGGTCCGACATCGACGGCGGCACGGTCGTGGTCGTGTTCGGCGGCGCGACCGGTCTGACCGGCGGCGTCACCATCGCCGACCCGACGCCCACCAAACACGACCACTTCGGATCGGGCGTGGCGGCGGGCGACTTCAACGGCGACGGCAGGACGGACCTCGCCGCCAAGTCCGACAACAACAAGGTCGACGTCTATCGCGGCGGGATCAGCAAGTCGGGGACCACGGGCGGCCGTTACTCGGTCACCACCCCGGTGCTGGCCGTCGAGGGCCACGACATCTTCAACATCACCGCGGGCAACGTGAACAACGACGGCCGCACCGACCTGGTCGTCGACGGCTACGAGGGCGACTCCACCGGCGAGTACTCGTACAACGCCAACTACTACCTCCCCGGCAGCTCGTCCGGCGTCACCGCCACCAACGCCAAGAAGCTCCCGGCGGGCATCATCACCGACATCGGCGACACCAACGGCGACGGATTCGGTGACATCGTCATCGGCAACACCTGGGACGAGAAGCCGGGCGTCTCCGTGGGCGGCGCCGTCCACGTCGTCTACGGCACGGCGAGCGGCCCGACCGGCGGCAAGGACACCATCACCCAGGACAGCCCCGGCGTCCCCGGCGGCTCCGAGAAGGGCGACCTGTTCGGCGGGGAACTGTCCCTCGGCGACATCAACGGCGACGGCCTCCAGGACCTGGCCGTCGGCGCGCCCTACGAGGACATCGGCGGCACAGCCGACACCGGCATGGTCACCGTCGTCTACGGCACCCCGAACGGCTTCTCCGCCTCGGGCGCGCAGGCGATCGAGCAGGACACCCCCGGCGTCCCCGGCGCGAGCGAGAAGCTCGACGGCTTCGGCGGCGAGGTCTTCCTCTCCGACACGACCGGCGACGGCAAGGCGGACCTGACGGTCGGCGTGCCGTGGGAGAACGCGGAGAACGGCTACGTCGTGGCGTTCCGCTCCGACGGCATGAAGATCTCGACGAGCGGCCGGGGCATCGGCATGACCGCCACCGGCATCTCGACGGCGGGCGCACCGGTGCTCGGCCTGAACATCTCGGGCTGACGCCCTCCCCCCGGGACCCGGCGCGAACTCCGACCGTGATCCACCGGCCACCGACGGCCCGCCCGGCGGGGGCCGGACCGGGCAACTGACCACCCGGCCCGCGGAGTCCCGACTGAGGACGACCCGGAGGGGGACCCCAGGGGGACAACCCGTCCGGGACCCCCTAGGGGATGTCACAGCTCGGCCGCAAAGCCGGGCCTGTTGCGGCAGGCCCGGCATACGGCCCATCCGGACCAGGTACGTTCGATTACGTGGCTGGATTCAGGATCGGACGCGGCCGGGACAACCGCACCCCGCAACAACAACCGCAGCGGCAACAGCGGCAACAGCGGCAACAGCCGTACGGGCAGCAGGCGTCATCGCCTCAGCCCCCGTACGGCCAGCAGCAGTGGCCGCAGGCACCGCAGTACGGCGGACAGCACGGCGAGCCCGAATACTTCGGCGAGCCGCACCCCCACCAGGGCCAGGCCCACGGCGGGCACGGCGGTTACGGAGGCCAGGGCGGGCACGGCGGCCCCGGAGGCGGTGACCCGTACGCCGCGAACAACAACCCGGGCCACACCACCGCCTTCAGCATCGGCGACGACCCGTACGGCGACGGCAGCACCTACCACGCCGGCGACAGCCCTGCCCCGCCGTCCGGCCCCCGCCTGCACTGGAAGCAGCTGCTGAGCGGCATCGTGCTGCGCCCGGGCCCGACGTTCTGGCAGATGCGCGACTACCCGGTCTGGGGACCGGCCCTGGTCGTCACCTTCCTCTACGGCCTGCTGGCGGTCTTCGGCTTCGACAAGGCGCGCGAAGAGGCGATCAACGCGACCCTGTCGAACGCCATCCCGTACGTCCTGACCACCGGCGTGGCGGTGATCATCTGCGGCCTGATCCTCGGCGCGGTGACGCACACACTGGCCCGCCAGCTCGGCGGCGACGGCTCCTGGCAGCCGACCGTCGGCCTCTCGATGCTGATCATGTCGATGACCGACGCCCCGCGCCTGGTCTTCGCGATCTTCCTGGGCGGCGAGAACGGCCTGGTCCAGGTCCTGGGCTGGGCGACCTGGCTGGCAGCGGGAGCGCTGTTCACCTCGATGGTGAGCAAGTCGCACGACCTGCCGTGGCAGAAGGCGCTGGGCGCGTCGGCGATCCAGCTGGTGGCGCTGCTGTCCCTGATCAAGCTGGGCACGATCTGACCCGGGCACGACCCCACGACGGAGCCCCGGCGCGCTGTCCGCGCCGGGGCTCCGTCATTGCTTCTGCGTACGCCGCTCGCCTGCGCCGCTCGCCCGTCGGCAGTCGGCGTGCGCCTCCTGCTCAGGCGTCCAGAACCTGCCCGCTGCGCCGCACGACGGGCTTCTGCACGCTCCAGGGGAAGTTGATCCACTCGTCGGTGCGCTTCCACACGTACTCGCACTTCACGAGCGAGTGGGACTTCTCGTAGACGACGGCGCTGCGGACCTCCGCCACATGATCGAGGCAGAAGTCGTGCACGAGCTTGAGCGTCTTGCCGGTGTCGGCGACGTCGTCCGTGATCAGGACCTTCTTGTTGCTGAAGTCGATCGCGTCCGGCACCGGCGCCAGCATGACCGGCATCTCCAGCGTGGTCCCGACGCCGGTGTAGAACTCGACGTTCACCAGGTGGATGTTCTTGACGTCGAGCGCGTACGCCAGGCCGCCGGCGACGAAGACCCCGCCGCGCGCGATGCTCAGCACGATGTCGGGCTCGTACCCGTCGTCGGCGATGCTCTGCGCGAGCTCGCGCACGGCGACGCCGAACCCCTCGTACGTCAGATTCTCCCGTACAGCACTCATACCCATGCACCCATACCCGGCATCACACCTGCGTCCGATGGAAATTGAGGAAGGACCGCGAGGCCGTCGGCCCGCGCTGGCCCTGGTAACGCGACCCGTACCGCTCGGAACCGTACGGGAACTCCGTGGGCGAGCTCAGCTGGAACATGCACAGCTGCCCGATCTTCATGCCGGGCCAGAGCTTGATCGGCAGCGTGGCCAGGTTCGACAGCTCCAGCGTCACGTGCCCGGAGAAGCCGGGGTCGATGAACCCGGCGGTCGAATGCGTCACGAGCCCCAGCCGGCCGAGCGAGCTCTTGCCCTCCAGCCGGGACGCGAGATTGTCCGGCAGCGTGATCGTCTCGTACGTCGACGCCAGCACGAACTCACCCGGGTGCAGGATGAACGCCTCGTCCCCCTCCGGCTCCACCAGCCGCGTCAGATCCGCCTGCTCGACGGCGGGGTCGATGTGGGGGTAGCGGTGGTTCTCGAACACCCGGAAGTAGCGGTCCAGCCGCACGTCGATGCTCGAGGGCTGCACCATGGATTCGTCGTACGGATCAATGCGCACGCGTCCGGCGTCGATCTCGGCCCGGATGTCCTTGTCTGAGAGAAGCACCTACCGAGGATACGCAGAGCGCGCGGGCCCGCCCCAATCGGACGACCCCGCGCGCCTCACTCTCCGGCCCCCGGCCGGCCTGCGGCCGGTCTCGTGGGCTCTCGGGCCGGCCTTCTACCGGTTTCCGGCCGGTCTCTAGCGCTGTTCCAGCACCACCGGCACGGCGTGCCGGAGCCGCGCACAGCGCGGACAGCGGATGAGCCGCCCCGGACCGATACGTCCGGCTCCGAGCTGCTGCAGCGGGAACGATGTGGTGCTGAACACGTGCCCCTCGGCACAACGGACGACGGTGGGCTCCATCAAGTCCATCAAGTCCCTTCCCCAACCAAGCGTGGACGAGAAGGCCACATTAGGGGATGAACAGGACGCCACTCCAGGCGGCACTCCGCCCCCAAAGGTACGCCCACCCGACACCACGAAAACCCACCCCGTGCCCACGCCGCACCCCCACGCCGCGCACACCGGAGCGGGACCTGGGGTACACTGTCCGACGAAGCGGCGCCACCCAACGGCCCGCTGCGCGGGTGTAGTTTAATGGTAGAACATGAGCTTCCCAAGCTCAGAGCGCGAGTTCGATTCTCGTCACCCGCTCCAAAGAAAAAGGCCCAGGCCAGGGACACGATCCCCGACCTGGGCCATTGTGTTGTCTAGACCCATTCAGGCGTCGCGCACCACCTGCGCACCACCTGTCCCCTCTTCCGGCTGGTCAGAGGGCTTCTTCCGGGCGGCGCGGACCATCTTGTCCAGTCCGCTCGCGACCTCTTTCTGACGCTCTCGGTCCGAGTGCTGGTAGATGAGCGCCGCTTTCTCGGACGATTGCCCGGCCCGAACCATCGTGTCCTTGAGCGTGGCGCCGGACCGCGTCGACAGCGTGTGCCCGGTGTGACGAAGATCGTAGAACCGGAAGCCGTCCGGCACTCCCACCTTCGCGCGAGCCTTCCGCCACTTGCGACCGAAGGAGGTACGTCGGAAGGGTGCGCCCTTCTCCCCCACGAAGAGGAGACCGTTCGGGCCCTTCTCCGCGTACCACTCCAGATGGCGCCACAAGTCCGTGTGCAGGAAGTCCGGCAGGACGATGTAACGCTTACCCGCCTCCGACTTCGTGTTGCCCTCAGCGCGCTTTCCCGTGGTGAGTTCCGGCGCGGCCTTCCTGACCCGAATCGTCATGGCATCCAAGTCCACATCCTTGCGCCTCAACTCGGCTTGCTCCTCCGGGCGCATCGGGCCGTACGCTCCGAGGTAGACCATCAGGCGCCAACGGATGCCGACCGCTTCGGCGAGCGCGTCCACTTGCTCCACAGTGGCGATCTCGCGTTCCGCCGCAGACTCTTTCCCCGCGCCTCTGATCCGGCACGGATTCCGGCGGATCAGTTCGTCATCAGCCGCGGTCTCCAAAATGGCTTTCAGCAGCCGGTACGACTTGGCCACTGTGGTGGAGCCCGTGGTGGCGAGCCGCTCGGCTCGCCACTCACGCACCCGTGGCGGGGTGATCTGATCCAAGTCGTACGCCTCGAAGGCCGGGAGGATGTGTAGCCGTAGAAGGCGCCTGTACAGCTCATCCGTGGTCGGCATTACCCCGCGCTCATCCACCCACTTCAAGGCATAGACCTTGAAGTTGACGGCGCCGGCGTCCGGGTCGCGCCATTGCCCGCGGGTGAGGTCCGCCTCGATCTGCGAGAGCCAGACTTCCGCGTCGGCCTTGGTCTCGAACGTCTCTGGGGCTCGCCTCCGCTGACCGGCCAGGTCCAGGTAGGAAGCCGTCCAGCGGCCGGAGCGGTACTGGCGTACCGCTCCGAAGCGACGCATGCTCTTACCTGTCTTCGGTCCCCACTTAGGCACTAGGCGGCCCTCCTGCGCCGCGTCTGGCTGAGCGCAGGGACGGTACGCGCGGCCAGGTACTCAGCCACGATGCTCTCTGCGATGAGGATGCGGCGCTTGTCCTTGACGAACGTGATGCGTCGTTCGGCGATGAGGCGTCGTACGTAGCGTTCTCCCCCGAGGAATACCGCTGCTTCGGGGACGGACAGATGGCGTTCAAGCAAGGCGCTCACCTCCGATTTCAGGAGCGGAGTCGGACAGCCCGGACAACTCCAGTTCTGACTGTCCGGGTCGTTCCTGCTGATCAGGTGGGGTAACCGGACAGTCGGACGGCTCGGACACCTGCGGGGTGCCTTGTGTCCTGGTCTCGGTGTCCGGGTAATACCGGCCGCCGCCGTCCTTGCTGAGCTGTCCGTCCGCGGCCATGCGCGAGCAGGTACGGCGCACGGTGTCCGCGTCGGCCTGCGGGAGTGCGTCAGCAATGTCCTTGGGCTTGGCGCCGGGGTTGGCCCGGACGTACCGCAGGATTGCGGCGCGGGTGTCGCCGACGGTGTGGTCGGAGACGGGTCCGTCCAGCAGGTGCCAGGCTCCGGAGGCGGCTTGGAACGAGAGCGCGTACTCGGCTTCGTCCACGTCGCGACCGGTCACGTGCAGGATGCTGTCGGCCTGCCCGCGGGCTCGCTTGAGGACGAGGGTGGCGTCGGCGGCGCCAGCGATGCCGTTGGTTCCGGATACCTCGGCAAGAAAGTCCTCGGAGGCCATCTTGCGGACGTGGTGGACCAGGACGACGGCGATGCCGTAGTGGTCCGCGAGCCGCTTCGCGTATCCGACCGCGACGTAGTCAGCGTCGTACGCCGATGCCCCTTGCGGTGAGGCGCCGCGCATCTTGGCGAACACGTCGATGACAACCATGCGGGCATCGGGGTTACGGTCCAGCCACCCGGCGATCGCTTCCACTCCGCCCTGGGGGAAGGGCGGGCATTCGGTCACGAGGGTCAGACCGGCCGGCGCGCGCTCACCTCCGAGCAACTTGCCCATGCGGGTCTGGAGACGACGCGGGGTGTCCTCCAAGGCGAGGTAGAGCACCGGTCCGCCCTTGACCGGCACGGAGTCGAACGCCTGCCCTCCGGCCGCGACTGCGAGAGCGAGGCCGAGGGAGAGCCAGGACTTGCCGACCTTGGGCGGTCCGGCGAGCAGGCTGACGCCTTCCGCGAGGATGCCGGGCACGGCCCACTTCGGCTCGGGGAACTGAGCGTCCATGAGCTGATCGGCAGTCCACGCAGTCCGGGGCCGCTCCCGCTTCGGCGGCGCCACGGCCGCGGCCGGGTTGTCGCTGGGGACGGAGTACAGGTGCAGCGGGGGGATCGGGTTGGCGCTCATGCTGCGACCGTCCTGGGACGCTTGGCCCCGGCTTTGAGGCCGGAGGCGATGGTGCGCTGTGCCTCACGAGTGGGCTGTCCGACCTGGAGCCCGGCGGCGGTGAGCCATGCGGTCACTTCGGTCTCACTCAGCTCTCCCCCGGCGACGAGCTGGCCCAGGGCGACAGCGGCAAGGTAGAGCGCGTTGTTGTGCTGGTCGTTCCCCGAGGATGTGACGCGCTCCAACTCCCCGTTGACCGCTGCGCGGAGCCACTTGCCGCGCCGGTCGGAGGCGAGCGCCACGGTCACGGGCTTCTGCGGGGGTAGCGGCGCCGGGCGAAGCAGCTCCGTCAGCCAGTCCGGCAAAGCCGCCGGCGCCTCGTCGCGGACGATTTCGTACGAGCGTCCGCCGACGATGCTTCCTGCGCCGACGACGTATCCGCCGACGGCTCGGGTGTCGAACTTCCACCCGTGCTTGCCGACGGTGTTCCGTACCTCGGTGCCGTCAGGAGCTGTGAAATACAGATGCGTCCCGTCGGCGCGGGTCCGCACGGTGAACGTCTGGTTCGGGAACGGCTCGCCGTGGCGCTCACAGATCAACGCCAGTACGTCCATGCCATCGGTAATGCCGGGCAGCGCCCATTCCTCGTCCGGGGTGTCGTCCGCGTCCTTGGGGGTGTCCAGGTCGATGACGACCAGACCGGACGGGCCGGTGGCGATGCCGATGTTGTACGGCGCGTGTGACCAGCACCGGGCGATGCGCTCCGGGTCCGTGGTGGCTCGCTCCTGCCAGTCTCGGATGGCCGGCGGCTTGTCGCCGGGGACGAGCGGGAAGATGTGCCAGCCGCGGGCGGCGGCATCCTGCGCGGCCTGGAGCAGCGCGAGGCGGTCGGCTTGAGGCATTCTGGGGGTCTCCTGTTCTGTCTTCGGACGGGCCAGGGAGAACCGCGGCGGCGGGCGACCTTTGCTGGGGAGTCCCGCCGCCGCGGCGTTGCTACTGGTTCTTGCTCTTGGCCCACTGGGCGTACTGCTGACGGATGTAGGGGCGCACGTCGCAGGTCGTGCAGACTGCGGCGTCCATGTCCATCACCCGCTGACCTGCCTGCCGTGCCAGAGCGCACGCGTCGCCGTGGATGCCGTCGCTCTCGTCCTGGAGCGCGATGCGGTCCAGGGCGGCGGCTTTGCGGAGCCAAAACTCCCGCCCGATCTCGTGGCCGAACGGCTTGTCAGTGGCAGCGCGGGCGGTCCAGCCGATTTCGCTGATGATGCTCGGGGCGGTGGCGTACGCCTCTTGCGGTGTCGGCCACGACTGCGGTCGGTGGTCGGCGGTCATGTACAGCCGGTCCTTCTCCGCGCCGCGTGAGGGGTAGCGGCGTACGGTGCCGGTGTCGAACAGGCCGTTCAGGGTGGTCGTGATGCGCTCACTGTCGGCGGGGTCGCAGATGACGCGGATTTCGAACATGGATCAGATCTCCTTGGAGTTCTCGATGGCGGGCAGTTCGGGCAGACCCGCTTCCGTGAGGGCCTGCGGGTCGAAGCCGGGCAGTGCGGCGCGGGTGATGAGCGCGTTCGCGAGCTGCTCGGCGTAGGCGGCGCCGGAACGCGCGACCTCGATCTGTGCCCCGGCCCGTAGGGCTTCGACGCGCTCGGTGTGAGCGTGTTCCTCGCGCCGCTGGGTGGTGTGCCGCTCGTGCGCGAGGCTCTCGCGGCGGTCGGTACGCCAGTAGCGGGCAGCGATGCCGTACGCGACTGCGGTGGTCAGTGCCCACAGCAGCAGCGGCAGCGGCAGGCCATCGGCGTACCCGGCCACGCCCGCAAGGGCGAGCGCGCCGCAGCTGGCGAACGCGGTACCGGCGATCACCGGATCACCCGCGCGGCCAGCCGAAGCGAAGGCGCCGGCGGTCGCGGCCCCGGCGGCCAGGACGACCATCAAGGCCGCGTTGCCGGTGGAGTGTTCCGCGCCATTGGCGTTCCAAATCCGCCCCAGGATCAGCACCGTGGACGTAGCCACGGCGGGGGCCGCTTTCGGGGCGGCGAGGGTGAGCCAGTGGCGGGCGACGATCGGTTCGTTCATCAGGGCCCCCTCTACAGGTCGCTGAGGGCGTTGACGACGGCGGTGGTGAGGTCGTTCATCGGCTCGGACGCTCCGGTGGAGGCGAGGTAGAAGCCGAACATCATGGCGAC